>JAROAZ010000004.1 GCA_029432775.1 Pontiellaceae bacterium B12227
AGCCATCAAAAGCCCAAACTCAACCGGCATTACAGCCACTCGAAACCAGCTCAGATGTTATTCATTCCTTTCATAGGTTTTTTGACAGAACCTTACCTAACAGTAAAAATAACGTTCCGATATTTTTACCATAAGCCCCGAACAAAACTCAGACCATATTTTTATACAACTTTCTTTATGTTTCTATTATTATTATTTAAATCACATTAGAAAAAAATACTTTAACTCAACTGCAGGTTGGTAAAATTAAGTTTTGAGTGTACCAACAATGGCATGACGCATCGGACAGCAATAGTTTGTCAGCCCGCAAGTAAGGTTCTGGGATCGTTGCTCACCAGCGTAACCGTGTCGGTCTGGAGATCGATTCTCCCTCGACTTTCCGACACTCCCAGATTTTTATACCAACAGGTCGTCTTCTTCCGGTTCGTGATGCTTTTCGGCAAGACGCTTTGGATCCCACTTAAAGTGGCTGAGGATGAAGGAAACCAGACGGGTGGCGAAGAGGATACCGCCACCGATGAAGAGCAGGGCTTTTACGCTGTAGCCTTCGTACCGATCTGAAAACTCATTCAGCAGGGCTCCGCCTACAATAACAATGAGCATGATCGGGGTGACAAACCGGATGGCAATATCCCACACAACCGACAGCTTCACGTTACTGACAGAATTCACATGCTTTCGCATTACACCTGATTTGAGCACCCAGCCAATCAGCATGCATTCCAGAATGCCGCCAAGTACCAGCGCATAGTTGTTAATGAAATGGTCCACGATATCGAGGATCCACAGGCCGGCGCGGGTGGTGAAGACAATGCTTCCCAACAGGCCGAGTCCGCAGATGATGGAGGTGGCTTTTTTGCGCGAGATTTTAAACTTATCGCAGATTGAGCAGGAGAAGGCTTCGGTGAGCGAGATACCGGAAGAAAGACCGGCTACGATCAGAACGAGAAAGAAGAGAGCACCAAAAATGGCATTGCCACCGGGCAGTTGGTTGATGGCCTCCGGATAGACCACAAACGCCAGGCCCGGGCCGGCTTTGATGGCCTCCCCGAACGGCACGCCTTTGGCCTGCGCCATATAACCGATGGTACCGAAAACGGCAAAGCCTGTGATGAACGAATAGAGGCAGTTAAGCACGCAGGTGGTGAGCGCGTTGCCGACGATGTCGGTCTTTTTCGGCAGATAGCTGGCGTAGGTGATCATGATGCCGAAGCCGAGGGAGAGCGTGAAGAAGATCTGACCGAAGGCGGCGACCCAGACTTTACGGCCAGCAGCTGTCATGATGTCTATTTTTGAAAAGTCGCAGTGAAGATAGTGATTTTTAATGGCATCCCAGGCCCCTTCCAGCTGCAGCGACCAACCAACCAGCACCAGTGTGAGCACAAAAAGAAGTGGCATGAAAATCATACTCGCCTTTTCAATGCCGTGGCTGACTTCGCGATAACAGATGGCCCAGATGATGCCCCAAGTCAGGACCGTTCCTCCAAGGATTGGAAGCCGGATGCCACCCAGGGCAAAAGGATTCTGTCCGTCGCTCACCTTCAGAAAGTCGTTGAAGAAAAAGGCGGCGGTGTCTTCTCCCCAGGACAGGTTGAAGGAGAAGCAGAAATAGTTCATGCACCAGCCGATGACGGCGGCATAGAACAGATTGATGCCAAAGAAAGCAACAACGGGCATCCACCAACCGAGGGGTTCCCAGAGCGGGTGAACACGGGCAAATGCAAGCGGAGGCGATGCTTTTTCCCGATGCCCGAGGGCATATTCGAGAATCATCAGCGGAATGCCGGCGACAATCAGAGCCACGACATAGGGAACCAGAAAGGCTCCACCGCCGTTTTCATAGGCCATATAGCCAAAACGCCAGATGTTTCCGAGCCCGACCGCCGATCCAATGGCGGCCAGCAGGAAACCGACCTTACTGCCCCACAGACTCCGATTCGCCATAAACCTCTTCCGCTAGTTGCGGTGACGGAACGTGATGCGGCCTTTTTCCAGATCGTATGGGGAAATTTCGACGGTTACTTTGTCGCCCACCGCAATACGAATAAAGTGCTTACGCATTTTGCCTGAAATATGGGCCAGAATTTCGTGCCCGTTTTCCAATTCAACCCGATACATAGTCGCAGGAAGTACCTTTTTTACAACGCCTTCTGCTTCGATTGATTCCTCTTTAGCCATAGAAATACTCCTTAAAATTAACAAAGCGAGCATGCTACACGCTTAAAATCCGTTTGCAACCCTAAGGATTAGCCCTTTTAGCAATATTATAGATCCCTGCGCTTCTCAATCAGCTGTTCAACCACCGACGGATCGGCCAATGTGGAGACATCCCCGAGGTTCTCCGTCTCCAGACTGGCGATTTTACGAAGGATTCGTCGCATAATTTTTCCGGAGCGCGTTTTCGGCAGGCCGGGCGCAATTAGAATCTGATCCGGAACCGCGATCGGACCGATGTGCGTCCGGACTTCGTTCCTCAGTTCACCTATCAGTTCGGCATCGTCGTCAAAGCCTTCTTTCAGCAGGACATAAGCAAAAATCCCCTGCCCTTTGACTTCGTGCGGGAAGCCGACCACGGCCGCTTCCGCACATCCCGGATGGCTGACCAATGCGCTTTCCACTTCAGCCGTGCCCATTCGATGTCCGGAAACATTGATGACGTCATCCACGCGTCCGGTGATCCAATAATAGCCGTCTTCATCGCGTTTACATCCGTCACCGGTCAGATAATAGCCGGGGAATGGATTGAGATAGGTTTGTTCGAAGCGCTGATGATCGCCCTGGATCGTGCGCGCCATGGCCGGCCACGGACTCTTGATGGCCAGCAGGCCGGACACGCCGTTTCCTTCCACTTCATTACCTTTCTCATCGAGCAGCACCGGTTCAATACCGAAAAAGGGAAACGTTGCTGAACCCGGTTTGGTGGGCGTCGCCCCCGGGAGCGGCGTAATCATAATGCCGCCGGTTTCGGTCTGCCACCACGTATCGACAATGTTGCAGCGGCCTTCGCCCACCACATCATGGTACCAGTGCCAGCTTTCCGGATTGATCGGTTCGCCCACACTGCCGAGTACGCGCAAGCTGGAACTGTCGTATTTTTTTACAAACTCATCGCCCAAACGGGCAATGGCACGGATGGCCGTGGGAGCGGTGTAGAACTGGGTAATCTTATGGCGTTCAACCATATCCCAATAGCGCCCGGCATCGGGATAGGTCGGAATGGATTCAAACATCAGGGTTGTGGCACCGTTGGCGAGTGGGCCGTAAACCACATAACTGTGACCGGTGATCCATCCGATGTCGGCCACGCAGGCAAACACATCGTCTTCGCGGTAATCAAAAACATAGCGGTGGGTCAACATGGTATAGAGCAGGTAACCGGCGCTGGTGTGCGAAATCCCCTTCGGCTTGCCCGTCGACCCCGAGGTGTAGAGCAGGAACAGCGTATCCTCACTGCCCATATGCTCGATCGGGCAATAAGGCCGCTCGTTCAGCATGGCCGCCCCGAGATCAATATCGCGCGGCTCATAGAAAGGGACTTTTGCACCGGTATGGCGCACCATAAACACGTGTTTGACCGTCGGACAGGCCATAACGGCTTCGTCGACCGGACGTTTGAGCGGAATGACTTTGCGCCCGCGCATCCCTTCATCGGCGGTAATAACGGCCCGGCAGCGCGCATCCTGAATCCGGTCACGCAGGGCCTCGGCGCTGAAGCCGGCAAAAACCACATTATGCACCGCACCGATTCGGGCACACGCCAGCATGGCAAAAGCGGCTTCGGGAATCATCGGCATGTAGATGGCCACGCGGTCGCCTTTGCGGATGCCGTTATGACGAAGCACGTTGGCTAAACGGCATACTTCGCGGTGCAGCTCGCGATAGGTAATGCGGCGGACATTGCCCGGTTCGTCGCCCTCCCAGAGAATCGCCACCTTATCGCCGCGTGTGGCCAGATGCCGATCAACGCAGTTATGACAGACATTCAGTTTGCCACCGAGAAACCAGGCCACCATGCCATGCTCAAAATCGCAATCGCTGACCTGTGTGAATTTATGAAACCAATCAATCTGCACTTCGGCCTGGCTGCCCCAGAACGCTTCCGGGTTTTCCAGACTCTGGGCATACATTTTTTCGTAGCTTCCCAAGGTTGGATAGAAAGAATCTTCGCTCACCCGGGCGGGCGGAGGAAAGGTGGTTACACCGTCAGTTTGATCTGCCATGACTATATCTCCGTTTTAAATACGAAAATATATTATAATCATGATCACCATTTCAGTAAATACTTTTTCCAATCATTGGAAAACGCGGCTTCCAGAGATTGGAAAACCGCGCTTTTCGGGTCTTTCAGGTTGAGTTACTGCAATTTGCAAAAATTACATCGTTTCTCCGCGCAGCGGAATGCCCCGTTTATACAGATTGATATACCGTTGGATGGTCGCCATGAGCTCTTTCTGTCGGTTGGATTTAGCCACCTTGAGCGCCCGTTTACACCATTCCGTGGCCTCGCCGAAATGCGAAAGCTCAGCATAGGAAGCACTGATCAGAATTAACGTATGTGCATCATTCTGACCGGTTATATCCAGCAGTTTCTGTGCATATTCCAGAGATTCGTGGCCATTACGCTCATCCGGATTTTCATCCGTCGCAAGAATGGTAATGAGCTCCTGAAGGGCTTTCACTTCGCGCGGATTAATGGAGAGTTTTTTCCGGGCCTTTTCGCTCTTGGAAGCATTTTCATTCTCGTCCATTTGCATATCAATGTCATCCAGTGCTGATAACGTCAGGTCCAGCGGAATATCGGCCTCTTCGAACTTTTTCTTAAGGAAAGCCTTATCAATGGCGTTGGTATACGCTTCTTCCGGAGAAATGACCTCCCTCTTTACGAGGCTCAGCAAGTCGTCCGCAAAAGTACACATCCCGACATTTTTACCGGTTTGCATGATTGAGGGAATCTGATGGGTTTTTCCTTCCCGGATATTGGCGGAAACCGCCGGGGTGACCACCAGAATTTCGCAGGAAGCAATACGCCCGCCGCCAATACGTTTACAAAGGGTCTGCGCAATAACGCCCTGGAGCGAGTCGGCAAGCATGGTGCGAATCTGATTCTGCCGGTCGGCAGGAAATTTATCGATAATACGGTCTACTGTGGTAGCGGCGGTATTGGTATGTAATGTACCGAAAACCAAGTGACCGGTTTCCGCCGTTTCAATGGCAATTTCCATGGTCTCGAGGTCACGCAGCTCTCCCACAAGAACAATGTCCGGGTCTTCGCGCAAGGCAGCGCGAAGGGCATTGGAGAAGCTTTTCGTATGCACATGCACTTCGCGCTGGTTTACCAGACAGCCCAGCGAACGATGCTTGAATTCCACCGGATCCTCAACTGTAATTAAGTGCTGCCGGCGGGTACGGTTGATGAGATCCACCATCGCGGCCAGCGTGGTGGATTTACCACTACCGGTCGGACCGGTGACAATCACCAAGCCTTTGTTCAAAAAACAAAATGAGCGAACTCCTTCCGGAATATTCAGTTCCTCAAAAGTGGGAACCCGGGAAGGAATCTGTCGCATAACACTGCCGATACCTTCATGATCGTAAAAGATATTTACACGAAAACGGGCCGCGCCCGGCAGCTCATAGGCAAAGTCGGTATCCCAGGACTCTTCGAGCTCTTCAATATTACGATCCGGTATAAACTCGTAGAGCAACTCCTTCAGCTCTTCTTCTGTAAACTTCTCAGTACCACGTTCAAACTGCATTTCCCCATCTACGCGATAGCAGGGCTGGTGGTTGGAAGACAGGTGAATATCGCTGGCGCCTTTTTCCAGCATTTGCTCAAGATACTGATCAATTCGTCTCATATATAATCCTCAAATTAGCTCACTATAAGAAGCATCTTCAGTGCCACAGTTCCTCCATAGCGAAGAAAAGAGGAATTACTTTTGATTCCGGATCTCAGCCTGAATGGTTCGGCTCAGTTCGCGCCAATCAATCGGCTTTGCCATGTAGGCTGCATGGCCGAGATCTTTCAGGTTTTCACCTTCGACCTTTTCCATATAGCCGCTGCACAGGATCGCCGGAATATCAGCACGGATTTCCAGTACGGATTTGATGAGTTCATGACCGTTGGTCTCGGGCATGCTGTAGTCCGTCACCAGCACATCAAAGTTGGCAGGGTCCAATTTAAAGGTTTCCAAAGCACGGCGACCGTTCGTTGCAGTAACAACAGTATACCCGTACGACTCCAGAATTTCGCGCCCCATGGAAAGTACGGTTTCGTCATCGTCCACAAACAGCACCTGCCCATGCCCCTCCGGGGTGGACAGCACCTCAGCCTTTTCCTGCTTTTCAACGGAATCCATCAATAAGGGAAAATACAGCGTAAAGGTGGTTCCCTCACCTTCCTGACTCGCCACATTAATAATGCCGCGATGCTTCCTGACGATCCCGTGGACAATGGAGAGGCCGAACCCCGTCCCTTCCTCTTTTTTCTTTGTGGTAAAATAAGGCTCAAATATTCGTTCAACAACATCAGCCGGTATACCGCATCCCGTATCAGCAACAGTTATACAGGCATAATATCCCGGATCTAAATCAACGGGTTGGTCCTCGGACTTACCGGCCAGAATTTCAACCTGCTTCAGGCTCACGTTAAGTTTTCCGCTGCGCTCTTCACCCAGTGCATGAGCTGCGTTGGTGCACAGATTAATCATCACCTGCTGGATCTGAGTTGTATCCCCGAGAATGGCACCGCAGGCCGGATCGATGTCCTGTTCCAGCACAATACTTTTCTTCATGGTGGTCTGCACCATACTGAGCGAGTCTTCGATGATGGACTGAAGTTCCAGGGAGTGGAACTCCTGCTCTTCCTGTCGGCTGAACGTCAGGATCTGCCGAACCAGTTTAGTGGCACGGTCTCCCGCCTTAACAATCTCCTTCAGATAACCGTAGACTTTACCATCTTCCTCAACCGAATTCATGCAGAGCGCCACATATCCGAGAATGGCGGTCAGAATATTATTAAAGTCGTGGGAAACCCCGCCGGCCAGCTCCCCGATGGCATTCATTTTCTGCTGTTGGCGAAGGTGTTTTTCAATTTCACGTTCCTGGGTAATATCACGGCTGATCGCAACATAGTTGATCATGTTGTCGCCTTCACCCCGAATCGGATAGATGACCGCCTCCTCAATGTAGAGCGTTCCATCCTTCTTCTTATTCGTCAGTTCACCCGCCCACGTTTTCCCGTTCGAAATCGTACTCCAGAGATTATCGAAAAATGCGGCGTCATGCTTATCACTTTGCAACAGGTCGGGTTTTTTACCGATGACCGCATCCTGACTGTAGCCGGAAGTGGTTTCAAAGGCCGCATTCACATACTGAATAACGCCATCCACATCCGTAATCATGATCGATTCCGTAGACTGTTCAACGGCCACAGCAAGCTTTCTGAGTTCCTGTTCCATTTCCATGCGCTTAGTCAGGTCCCGACTGATTCCAATCATCCCGGTCGATCCGGCAGCCGATTCCAGATAAGGCATTTTCACCGTTTCATGATAAACCTGATTCCCTTTTGCATCGGTTACCCACCCCTCGGTTTCAATGGGCGCGGCATTAGCCAGCACCCGAAGATCTTCCATATGAGTTTTCTTTGCCTGATGATCCGGCAGCACCTCAGATGCGGTGCGTGAATAGATCTGGTCGGCATCGGTGCCGACAAACCGGGCATAAGCAGAGTTACACCCGAGATAAAGACCCCGGCTGTCTTTCACATAAATCGGATCAGGAATGGAATCAATCAGACAGTACAGCAACGCCTGCTGCTCCACTAAACGGCGACCCACCTGAATACGAGCGAGCAGCTCTCCGCTATCGAACGGCTTTTTAATAAAGTCATCTGCACCAGCGGCAAAACCTTCCAGCACGTCTTCTTTGTCCGATTTCGCCGTCAGGAGAATCATATAGAGCGGAATGGCACTGTCTATCTCACGGATCTTTCGGCAGAGATCGATTCCACTGATTCCCGGCATCATCCAGTCGAGCAAAGCCAGCTTCGGGGCATCATCCTGCTGCAGAATTTCCCACGCCACATCCCCGTTTTCAGCGGCAATCACCTCATAACCGGCTTTCGTGAGTGTTTTCTTCAGCAGGGTTCGAGAGAACGCATTGTCCTCGGCAATCAGAATTTTCATCAACAGATCTCCATGGGGAGCCGATACCAGCCATCTTAAAAACTACGGCTCCAATGCCGTACATAGTCGCAAATCACCGATACAGGAGCAAATGTTTTCAAGTGTAAGAGATGATCTCAAAATCTGAATGATCAGGAAGATGATCTGTTAAAACGGAAAAAAGGCGCTGATCCGTAAGAATCAGCGCCTTTCAAGGTGGTGAGTGATAGAGGATTCGAACCTCCGACCCCTACCATGTCAAGGTAGTGCTCTAACCAACTGAGCTAATCACTCTCAAAAAAGAAGAACGGAATATACGCAGGCCCTCTGCCCCTGTCAACCGGACTTGCAGTAAATTTTACGCCCGTTTCCAATCATTGGAAAAAAGCCGGAATGCCGCATGCATCCAGAACTCCGAAGAGCTTCAGAAACCACGAAGATGAGAGGCCCTAGCGGCCTAAAACGCTTGCCGCACAGGCCAGCGCCGAACCCGTTAACATGTTTCCAAAGATCGGAACCCAGGCATCATTCGCATGCTCAAGTAAATCCGTACCGCCCTTTTCAACAAGAAAAAAGGCCGCTCCCTCTCCGGGCACATAGGCTTCGTCCGAAATCCGGCCGTCCTGAGCCACCGGAATCTTTTGCGTACAGATATATTCCATCACCGTCCCGCACTCATCGCCCGCGCCCAGCAGAACATAGTCGCAGCGGCCTTCTTCAAGCCACGCTTCCGCCAGTTCAACAGCTTGCTCAAACGGTCGATCAAAGCCCGCAACCGTCCAGGTGGGCCCCTTGATTTTCAGCGCACGGGAAATGTATGAAACCGCCGCATTATGCACCGAGTTGGAAAAAATGGTGGGCGAAACGCCTGCATCACCGTAGTCGATGATATCGTCCTGAAACTTAAAAGTCGTGTTATGCGGCCCGAACGCCGTCGCAAAAATAATGCCTACGCGATCCGAATCCGCCACCGAAATCCCGCTGTTGCTCACTGCATCCATGGCCGCCAGCGTCGTCAGTTTTGAAAAACGATCCGCCCGGCGCATGCCTTTAAGTGCCGGATCCTTCAACGTCGACGCATCCACAAGATACGCAGGGAAAGGTGCTTCCTGAAACGGAACTTCCAGAAAGTCGGGTTCTTTCCAATCTTTGGAAAAGTCAGCTTCCGCCCCGCGGCCCCTTGTACAAACTAAACCGGTTCCTGAAATTTTCACGCCTCGTCCTCCAGCCCCAGAATGAGTGCTGCATTATTTCCGCCGAAGGCGAGTGATGTCGAAAGAGCCCGCCTGCCGCTGATGGCTGTTTTTCCAATGGTTGGAACTAATCCGATATCCTCATCCAACACCTCATAACCGGCGCTTCCGGGAATCCACCCGTTTAAAAGTCCGGCAGCCGCAAAGACCGCTTCAATACCGCCCGCGCCGCCAAGCGTGTGACCGGTATATCCTTTGGTCGAAAGTACTTTCACTTTTTCGCCGAAGAGTTTCAGCAAAGCGCGGCCCTCAACCTTGTCGTTATCCGGCGTGGATGTTCCATGCGCATTCACAAAAGCCACATCAGCCTTTTCGCATTCGGCCTGTTTCAGCGCCGCTTCAATGGCGCGCACCAGTCCTTCCCCTTCCGGATGAGGAGCGGTCAGATGATAGGCGTCAGCAAACGAACCGTAGCCCAGCACTCTTAAAGGCGATTCAGCGCCACGCTTTGCGGCGCTTTCGAGGGTTTCCATCACCAGCACTCCGGCGCCCTCGCCCAGATTCAACCCGGTACGGTTTCCACTAAAGGGTTTACAGGGTTCTGAGCTTGCAACACCGAGCGCATTGAATCCGCAAAGAGGTATGCGGTTCATTTCGTCTGCACCGCCGGCAATGGCAATATCGCATAATCCGGCCTTCAACCAGCTGAGCGCTGCGCCGATAGCGTCAGTTCCGGAGGAACAGGCATTCACCACCACGAGCTTCGGGCCGGTCAGGCCAAGCCGCTTGGCCGTGGCCTCGGCCAGGTTGCCTTCCAGAAATCCGTCGACCGAGTCCATTTGAGCCGACTTCTTTTCGCGGTAGGTGGAATAAAAACCTAAATCATTCAGTTGGCAGGCAATGGAGGTGCCCACGGCAACGCCGACACGCAAACCCTCGAATTTTTCAAGACCTGCCTGGGCCAACGCCTGATCGATGGCAATTTCCAGCAGCTCCAGCGTCCGCATTTTTCCGGGCTTCGTTCGCGCCGGCAGGCTTTTGACCTCAAAGACCGGCAAATCAATCGGCGATTCAAATACGGTTACAGGCCCGACATTCCGTTCGCCGGCTTCCATGGAAGCCAACGATTCCTCCACACCGACTCCGGCGGCGGAAATGACTCCCATCCCGCTGATCTGGATCGTTCTTTTCGACATACAACTCCCAACGCGGATATCAAATGACCGCTAAGACGCAACAAGATGAGGACTTTTCAACCCCGCTCCCCGGTGCCTTTGCGGTCATTCCCAGACGGCTGATTTTATTACGCTTCCGTTTTTTCGTATACGTAGTCAGCCAACGTGCCGATCGTACGGAAAATTTCGCGATTCTTCTCCATGTCCTTTACTTCCAGATTAAAGTTGCGCTGAAGCATGACCACAATTTCAACGGCATCCAGCGAATCCAGGCCCAGGCCCTCTCCGAACAGTTCGCTGTCGTCTTCGATCTCTTCCGGAGTCACATCATCAAGAGCAAGCTGGTCTACCAGCAGAACTTTTAATTTTTCGCGAATCTCAGCCAGTTTAGTATCTTTATCCATTCGTCTTTCCTTCCGTGTTTAAATCCCTGTTGTGCGTTCAGTCCGCATCCATCCATATATCGTGGAAAATAAAATATTGTAGCGGATGATCCAACAAATAGTTGCCCAGAATGTCAGCATATTTCTGCACCCATTCAGCCAGTTGTTCTTTCCGGTCGCGTCGCCGCTCCAGTTTCGGCCAAAGCACCTCAGCCATATTAACCGAATATGCTCCCCCCCCCACCTTGCTCGAAAGCAAAACCACCACCGGACAATGTGCCGATGCAGCAATATGAAAGGCACTATAGGGAAAATGGACCGTGGAACCCAGAAATTCAACCGGCACACTGTCAGCCCCGTAGGACCGGTCGCCCATAATGGCCACAATGTCCCCGTTTCCCAGTGCATCCATGACGGCCAACACGCCTCCCATTTCCTGATCTGGCGAAATGATTCGGATCCTGCTCTCCTCGGAATCCACCTGTACGGCATCACGTATGGCCGGATTCATCTCCGGTTTCATCAGTAAATGAACCGTACGGTCCAGCTTTTCGAGCGAGTGCATCACGGTTTGCCAGTTGCCCACGTGGGAGGTCAGCAGGATAAACCCCTGCTGATCATGACTGAAGGTTTCCAGCTGCTCATAACCGTCGATCGCCGTATCAAACTCAACCGCTCCGGCAATCAGCGCATGGCGGTCGATCAGATTCTTTCCCTGCGAAACGAACAACAGATACGCGGTCCACCACTGCCGGAAACCGGACCGTTCCGGGAACCGGCGCGAAATATACGGCACGGCCGACCGAACGGCCGCACGGTCGAAGATCGCATAATACAGACACACCGGATAGAGCAACGCATAGGCACCGCGTAACCCGAACAGCTGCATCAGCGATTTAAAAAACCAGATACCCAGCGCATTGCCGCGCTGGCGGGGAGGAGGAGTTTCAGACATTGGAAACCACCCGCTTCCGCTGCACGCTCGTTGCAATCAGATAAACAATCACACCACCGATAATCGCCAGCAACGGTGCCAGAACCAGCGAACCCAGCAGCCAGTTCAGCAAATGCTGATGAAGATCGGCCACAAAATTTTTCAATTCCTGCATCCCGAGCCAATGGCCGTTGCGCATGTAAAAACCCAGCGCAATACAGGCGGCCGGAACAAATGGGGGAGCGCATAGATGCTGTACGTTAACCGCTAACAGCCGGTTCAGGTTCAATTTGGTCGAAACATAGAGAATGGCAATGGTATGGCAGGCAATCAGCGGAAGCGTGGCCAGGAGCAGGCCCACTCCCGCAGCAACGCCCAGCTCAGCCGGCGAAGAGTTTTCCTTCAACAGCATCGCGAGTACGTTGCGCGGGTGCAGCAGCAGCTCTTTCCAATCATTGGAATCGCGCTTCACCAGTTTTTTGTGCGGCCAAGGCAGCAATCGGCGCAGCACCAGCAGCGTGTGCCGACCACTCAAACGAACATTATCTTTCCACTGATCAAAGTGGCTGATGCGCTCTTCGGGCGGAGGATAGTGAACCGAGATCGGCACATCCACCAGCGAGAGCCCGTGCCAGACCGACTTCGAGAGCACCTCGACCTCAAAATCATAGCGGCTGCCCTTCAGCTTCATCTGCGAGAGCAGTTCCACCGGATATGCACGGAAACCACTTTGCGAGTCCGAAATCTTAACGCCGCACTCCAGCTTGATCCAGAAGTTGGAAAATTTCCGGCCGAACTTACTGCCGCCCGGAATATGCTCGCCCGAAAAGTCGCGGGCACCGATCACAATATGCTCCACTGAACTTCCAAGCATTGGAAAAAAGAGTGGGATGTCATCCGGGCAATGCTGCCCATCGGCATCCACCGTTATCATCCATTGACCGCCCTGCCGGTGTACGTGCGACAACGCCGTTAAAAGCGCGCGCCCTTTTCCCTGGTTGGTCTCGTGGCGTACCACCTCGATATCGGAATCAGCAAACACGGCGGGTAGATCGGCATCCGTCGAACCGTCATCCACCACGAGCACATGTTCGAGATGCTTCCGGCAGCCGCGCGCCACCAGTTCAACCGTCGCCCCATTGTTATAAACCGGAACAACACACCAGATGGAATCTGTAGAGAATTCGCTCAAACTATTTTTGCTCAGTCGACGTTCTTTTCCGGCGTTTCCTACGGCCGGCACCAATCAGCATATCATAGGCCGTTCCACCATAGCCGAGCTTGTGCAGCAGGTGCAGCTTGTCATCCAGCGCATCCGGCGGAAACACACAGTTGAACTTGTCCGCGAAGCCATCGATCAGCGTCTTTTCGAGCCAGTCGCGCTCGAGATCTTTCGAAATATAATAGATCGGTTCAATAATATCCGTTTCCGGCGTAATCAGTCCCTCGCGCTCTGCGAGCTTCATCAGGCCGGTTCCCGGAAGAATGCGAATGCCCATGAACATAAAGTTGGCTGTCTGCTCCAGGTTGCGAATATTTTCGATGCCCTCAAGTACGGTTTCCTGCGTTTCGCCGGGACCGCCGAACATATAGTAATGCGCCGTCGTGATCTCGTGCTTCCGGAACAGCTCGTTACAGGCAATCACATCCTGCCAGGTAAAATCTTTACCGATCCCTTTCAGCGCAATATCGCTGGCCGCATCCGCACCGATCTCCGCGGCATCGAACCCGGTCGCCTTCATCATGGCAATCATCTCTTCGTCAAGATCCCCGCCCGGCGAAATATAAGCCGTCCACGGAATGTTGATTTTCCGGCGGTGCATCTCCCGCACCACTTCCCGGTATTTACCGCCCGAGTCGTTAAACAGGGAATCGACAAAAAAGATATAGCTGTCGTCGCGACTGTCCACCAAACGTTCAATATCATCCACCACAGCTGAGGCCCGCCTCATCCGGAAGCAGTTACCTTCAAGGTAAGGATAGGAACAATAGATGCAGTGCTTATCACAGCCCCGTTTGGTCTGGATGGAAATCGTCTTGCCGTGCTCCATGTAGAAATCAACAATGCCCGGCTCATAATGTGCCGTGGGAATGGCATCGTCTTTCAGATTCTGGGGAGCTCTCAGAATACGTTCATCAGGCCGCTTTCCCTCCGCAAGCTGTTCCATAAAAGAACACATCAGCACTTCGCCTTCCCCGACAACACCATAGTCGGCACCGACAGCCGTCAATACCTCCTCCGGCATAATGGAAAATGCGGAGCCGCCCAGAACAACCGGGACCGAAGTCAGGGTTCGTATATCCGCAACAACCTCTCGAACCGTATCAATATAGCGGTGTTCATTCACCGCATTCACATTATCAATATTCCGGATCGAGATGCCGACAGCATCCGGCTTCACTAGCTGAACTTTATCCCGAAAGGCCTCCATCGACCGGCCGCTCTGCAGAAAATCAAACAGCTCCACCTGGTGCCCCGCCGCCTTCAGCGCAGAGGCCACCATGCCCATTCCGATTGGATAGACCGGATACGGAGAGGTTTCCCAGTTTGTGGAGATCAGCAGAACCTTCATTCGCTGGCCATCTTCACGTCAGCTTCTTTCGACTGCCATTGGCGACGGCGCAGCTTCGGCGATTTGTAGGTTCCATCGGCAACCTCGCGCTGGATCACATCCATATAGAGCTTACCCATGGCCAGCTCTTTTCCGCCCGGACCATAGAAGGAGTCCCAGGCATACTGATGCATTTCGTCCAGCTTATCGACAGACATCTTCGCCGGTTTGAATACTGTTTCCGCACCGGTATACTTGCGCCAGTTATTATGCAGAATACGACCATCCTTTTCCATCTCCGAGCGGATCGGCGTATGCGGGAAAGGGGTCATCACAGTGAATTCCGCCAGATCCAGTTCCACTTCCAGCAGGAAGTCCACCAACCGTTTGATATCATCTTCCGACTGATCGTCCGTCCCTAGAATAATCGTCCCTTCCACGCCGATGCCCCGATCCTTCATTCGCTTGATGCGGTTACGGATCACATCGGACGTATCGAAAACAGCCTGATACACATACCAGCAACCGGCCTCAGCAGCGAGGTCGAGGATTTCATCGTCATCTTTAATCGGATGCGAAACCCATTTTTTCTTCAGCGGAATCATGGCCTTGAACAGCTCTTTTTCCCACTCATCATTCTGAGCCAGCGAATTGTCCACCACAAAGAATCGGTTGTTATCAATGGCCGCCATCTCTTCGATGAATTTTTCAACCGGACGCGGGCGAAACTGGCGTCCCCCCAGATACGGCGTGCAACAAGGGAAACAATTAAACCGGCAACCGCGCGATGCATGAATCAGATCCACCATCTGAACTCCGCGGAAGTTGTAGAGTTCGCGGTCCAGAATATCGCGGCGGGCCGGACCGATCAGGGCCGTATCCGGATAGTTATTGCGGTAGTCGTAAACCGGCTTGAGTTTGCCGTCTTCAAAATCGCGCAGCACCAGCTCCGTTCGTCCTTCCGCTTCGCCCAGGAAAACCGAGTCCGCATGCGTCATCGATTCTTCGGCATGCAGGTGCGTGGCAATTCCGCCCATCACCACTTTTTTACCCTGGTTACGAAATTCGTCGGCAATTTCCCAGCCGCGCGGAATCTGGCAGGTCAGCATACAGGAGATAAATACGAGATCGCATTCTTCCTTAAAATCCACCGTCTGAACGTGCTCATCCGTAAAGGAGATATCAACCTCTTCCGGAATCGTTGCAGCAAAGACCACCGGACCGTGCGGCGGCAAATGGAACTGTGGTTGATTCGGCATTTTCGGCCACTTTGGATAGATCAGTTTAACCTTCATATTTCACCCTTTGTTCGATGTTTTTACAGTATCTGTTTCCCGCTCTCAAAGCACGTCGGATTATCACGTTTAATCTTTCCGCTGGCCGTCCGCTCCAACCGCTCTACGAGCTCGAACTTTTTTGGAACTTTATAGCTCTCGAGATGCTCATAACAAAAGCGTCTTAAATCTTCCGGGCTCAGCCCCGGCGCCACCACCCTTGCACACGGCAGCTGGCCGTAGCGCGGGTGCGGCTCGGCATATACCAGCGATGCCTGCACCCCTGCGCACTGTTCCAGCACCGCTTCGACTTCATACGGGAACACCTTCATTCCCGCAAAATTAATCAGATTTTTCACCCGGCCCAGCAGTTGCAGGCTTCCGGACGCATCCACTAGCCCGACATCGCCCGTTGCAAACCACGCCCCGGAACGGCGGCGCTGCCATGGATAAAGATACGCGGAATACATGCCCGGCCCGCGCAGCCAAACTTCACCCACCCCGTCTTCATCGGCCTCATGAATCTGCACCTCAAACCCCGGCATCGCCTGCCCGACCGATCTCCCCGCCCCGGAGGCATTCACAAACGGGAGTCCGACTTCAATCAGCCCATATGCCTCGCACAGGGCGAATCCAAATTTATCCCGAAAAGCCTCCGCCGTTTCATCGGTCAATTTCATTGCAGTGGAAACCGCCATACGGATGCCCGACAGTGCATCGGAAGCAATTGATTCGTTTTCAGCCAGCGCACGGTAATGAAACGGCGTGCCGTAAATAAAGGTGCCACCGCGTTCGACGCCCGCCAGAAAAGAATAGGGAAAGGTCTCGCAGCAGAGATTAATCGTGGCACCGCGTCGGAGGAACAGGAGAATGGTCACGACAAAATGAAAACTCATTGAAAGCAACCAGACCACAGTATCGGCCGCTGTAATCTTAAGCGCATGATCAGCGGTGGCGGTGCGCGCTTCAATTTCGGAATGACTCAGCAGCACGCCCTTGCTCGCACTGGTGGTCCCGGAAGAAAACCGAATAAAGGCCGGCTCCATTTCGCGGTATTCAGCGGGCAGTTCTGCGCCCGGATCACGCCGCTCCACCCGGAACCCATCGGCATCCGGAATCAGCAGGCCATGGGCCAGCGTGTCGGCCAACAACTCTTCCACCACGTCCGGGGCCGCGCTGGCCGAAACCGGAATCAGCACGGCACCGATCGACAGAACCGCCAGACTCAGCACGACATAATCAATCCCATCCGGAAAGGCCAGACCGATCCGTTCCAATGGTTGGAAACCTGCTTCTGTTAAACGTGCAGCGGCCGCATCGACCCGGACAAAAAGTTCATTATAGGTCAGAAGGGCATCATCGATCTGCACCGCAACCTTCCCGACAGGTAGCTCCGCGGTTTCGGAGCGGATTACATCAACGATGTTCATGCCGCCTCCTTTGCTGCCGCCGCGCCTACGGCTTCGCCCACAGCCATACAGGTTCCGACAACACGTACCGACGAAAGCGCCATGGAATCCGCCGAAACGGAACGCCCCGCAGTCCAGAGATTGGAAACGGTATTCGACCGCAGCGCCCGCATTGGAATATCATAGGTTCCGTCGCCGTCGACATAGGAATACAGCACGCCTTTTTCAGCATCCCAGAATTCCATCGGCCAGCATCCTTTTGCCGCCGCATCATCGAAGCGGGCACCGGAGCGCACGCTCTGTTCGTCCAGCACCGCGGTGCCTTTCAGCCGCACGCCTTCCCGCTCCAGTCTTCCAGTGGAGGTCTCCACTATTTCCGAACATTGGAACTCCGGCAGTTCAGCCTTTAGAACTGAAAAAATATTGAGCGCCAGCGCTTCGGCATCGGCCCCGGGTTCCACGCTGACCTTGAGCAGATCCCGATCAAAAACGGTATAGCGTGCCGCCGCCGGCAGCCGGCCGGACTCCGCCGTCTTCCATAAAAGGTGCGGAACGCGAATCGGCAGCATCTCGTTCGGCACAACATGCGAGAGCCGGAGAATAAATCCGGCCAGGGCCGGATTCTTTGAGGACAACAAGTCAGCTCCGCAACGCTTTGCAACCGCCGCCCGCCCCGTGCAGTCAATCACAGCACCGGCCTCCAGTTCCAACCCTTGGAAACGGAACGACTCAATCCGGCCATCATTAGAAAAAACCTGTAGATCATCCACATCGGTAAAGAGCTTCAGATTCGGCTCCGCATCAACCCACGCGTTATAAATCTGTTCCAGCATTTCGCCCGAACAGCGCAACAGCTGCACACGCCCCCGCCGCTCAACTTCGCCATCCGACGCATCCAGAAACTCACGAACCAGCCCTTCATTCACCAGCGTCGGCTTTTTGTAATCAGCCAGAAACATTCCACAGATTGGAAAACCCAGCCCCGCCACGGGTGTGCCGCCCAGCCGGCCGGTTTGTTCGATGAGCGCCACGCGGGCACCGCTGCGCGCAGCCGCAACCGCAGCCGGCACCCCACTGGAACCGCCCCCTGCAACAACAACATCAAACCGTTTCACCGTCATCCAGATTCCAAGTCTAAGCGGACTTCATTCGCTCCACCGAACGCGCGAGCGCGGTAATGGATGCAATATCCTCGCGTTGCATATCCGACGCCATTAAATCGATCCCGTACTTCGTTTCAATAAACACCAGCAGTTCAACCATCCGCATAGAATCCAACCCCATTGTATGCAATGGAACATCATGCTTCAGTTCCTCAGCATTCACCGACAGGATTTCTGCGATCCGCCCCTTTAACTCTGATTCCGTTTTATCCATTACCCCTGTTCCCTGAAATTGTACGCTAAAATTCATAGAGCGCATTTTCGACGGCATTGACATCCCCCTCCGTCAACGAGCCCTCGCGCCATGAAACTCCCATATTCAACCGTCCGTTAATCTGGCTGAAGAAAAATCCAATACCCACCTGCGGCGGGATCAATGGAAGATGAAAAAGGTTCTTTATTCCCAGCCCTCCGAACGCCCCCCCTTCGAACAGGCTGCTTCCCACAATGCCGACACTGAATGACGCCTTGTTGTAGCGATTCATCAGTTGAAACAGGCGAATCGGAACCCCCCGGGTGAGTCCCATAAATCGCTGAAAACACTGGGGAAATCCTGCCTTGGTCTGATTAAAAAACTGCGTTTTCAAATGGGCAATCAACTCTGACCGGTCCGAAAGTAGTCCCGTATTTATTTTAAAAAAGAACAGCGAGCAGTAGTTGAAAAAAGTGTTCTTCCAGGAAAAAGTCGTGCCTCGCAGATCCGTCGTACTCGGAACAATAAAACTGCCGCCCCGCCCTTTCACAGCTTTAATCTGACTGAATGCGTTGCAGGCAGAAGCCAGCGCATAGGGCATAAACATCAGATAGCCCGCGTCCCGATCCACCCGTTTCTGCCAGGTACGGGTTTCATCCTCATTGAGTGTCCGCAAACGGAAATGCCCCGGGTTCCCCCTGGCCTTCCCCTTTTCATCCACACGGATCATTCCGGAACCGATCACATTGCGGTTCACCGTTTCCCCCACGCATCGGGCACTGGCAAAACCTTCTCTGATTTCCCGACGCCATTCCGGGTTCTGAGGTTCCGGCATGGCATCCAGTTCTTCCGGTTTAGTCCCACCAGCAATGAAGCGGTTTAGAAGCAACAGAAACTGCTCCGCACCTCGGGCATCCAACAGGCGATGATCAAATACCATCGTCAACAGACAATCGCCGGCCGATGGATAGACCAGATGAAACACCACGTATTCGCCTGGCTCAAACGGGGTATTCACCAGCGTTTCCAATGTCTGGAAAACAGCAGCATCCGCCACTTCATGAACCTCCACCCGAATGGATGGAACAGAAAGGTTGCGCGGCATACGCCAGATCGGGCGGAAGAATCGGTCGCGCGATAACCGACCGTTCAGCACCGGCAATTCAGCGGCAAAGGCTTGAACCGATGCAGCAAATGAGCCGGCATCCATTTTACCATCCAGCTGCAATACAATCTGCGAGGCATTGCCGACCCCACCGGTATTCCGCATCGTCATGCGGCACATCGTGTGGATCATCCAGTCCAGCCCATCCAGATAGATTGGTGCGCGTTTCGTCAATCCACAACCCCGACCACGTGGCAACGATCCATCGTATCGCTCAACTCATAAACCATCACATAATCCGCCTGCCCCTCTTCAATCATACGCCGGGCAATGGAGATCAGTTCGTCCACCTTGGAATCCTGCCGGCGGTAGTAGTAGAGCGGTCCCTGCAGGCCGAAGTGCACCGCCGCCTCGGCCAGCGGGCTGGAGGGCAGCGTATAAATAAACAGGTTGGCGCGGGCCATCGAACGGCCGCCATCCACATAGTCCTGGAAATAGTCCATATTGGCTTTTTCGCAACCGTATTCATCCATACCCAGCAGGCCGATCTCCTGTTTCTGCTCTTTTGAATAGTCCAGACCTGCATCCCGCATCGCCAGCGCGGTTACATAACAGGCTCGCTGGGCAATCGCGGGAAAACGACCGAAATTTTTGACGGAATAAGCAAACAGGCCGTCTTCTTTTCCAAGCCCCCGGAGCGTCGCACGCGAAGCATACTCCACATCAAGTCCGAGCCGTTCGGAACCATAGGATTCTTTGCTCATCCACCCGCTTCCTAATACATCGATCTTCATCGGGCGCCCCCTTTCTTCAGCACCAGCGAGGCGTTCACTCCCCCGAAACCGGCATTGGTGGACAGTACGTATTCCGCCTCTGACTCCTGCGGCTTTTTAAGCACCCATCCTGCAGCAGACTCTTCTGGGTGAGTCATGCGAACCGATGGAGGAACCAAACCTGTTTCGAAGGTCTTCAGCGCAAGCATCGCTTCCACCAAACCGGCTGCTCCCATCGTATGACCAATGCCGCCCTTCACGGAATAAGTCGGACGCGGCGATGAAAACACATCGTGAAATGCCGCCATTTCCATTAGATCGTTATAAACGGTGCCAGTTCCATGCGCGGCAATGAAGTCGATGTCTTTTTCATCCACCCTCGCAACCTTCAGCGCCGTTCGGATTGACCGGGCCAGGCCGGAACCATCCCGCAACGGTCCGGTCATGTGATTGGCATCGTTGCTCATGCCCCAGCCCACCAGCTCTCCGAGATTGGGTAATCCTTCCTCTTCAGCGCGAGCCTTACTCATCAAAACAGCAAATCCAGCGGCCTCCCCGATTGTCAGGCCATCATGCTCACGGTCAAACGGTCGCGAAGCATTGGAATCCAGTGCCATCAACGAGGAGAAACCGGAGTATAAAAATTCTGTCACCGGATCGCAGGAAACCACCACCGCACAATCCACCTCGCCTGCGCGGATGGCTGAAGCCGCCAACCCCAGTGCCACCGTTGAAGAAGCACAGGCCGAAGAAACCACCGCTCCTTCGTCGTCCACACCAGTCAGCACCTGAGCCGCCCGCAGCAGTTCCGTCATGCAGCAGGCATGCGGTTCGCCGCGATCATACAACACCTTTTCTTCCACCCGGTCCATCTCGCCATTGAGCGTGGCGATGTATAGCTTTGCATCTTTCGGAATTTGTTTACCGGCGAGCACCTGTTGCAGCATTTGGAAAACCAACGATTTACCCGCGTGGTACGAAAGGCCGGGGATGATGCCGGCCATCGCACTTTTGAACTCGGTCGTATTGAACCGGTCCAGTTCCGCCAGTGCGCTCTCGCCGCTCATCAGGCCGTGCCAGCAGACATCCGCCCCGAGGCCATAGGGCGTGATTAAATCATACCCAGTAATCACTACATCATTCATGCATGCCCCCCAACGTCCCGTCTTTCCATAAAACATGCTGTTTCTCCAGCAACGGCGGAATCGTAAAACACGGTTCGCCCGTTTCTGCAGAACTGAAGAGCTGAACGGTGTATCCTGTTGCGGCCATACTGCCGTCCGCCTTCAGCACTTCGTATTCAATATTAATCCGCGCCGCATCGGTCCAGAGCATGCGGGCTTTCACCGTGAAAAGTTCATCCAGCAAAAGCGATTGATAGTAGTCCACGTGCAACTGCACAATCGGAGCGTACACCCGGGCCTCAAAGAAGTCCTCATAGCCCAGACCGCTCTTCCGGCGCAGCTCGGTGGATGCTTCTTCGAACAGCGTTGCATAATGACCGTGCCACATCACCGCCATGGCATCCACTTCACCGAACCGGGCATGACGCCGGAATGAAAACTCCAGCGGATCCGGACCGGGCTCGCGTTTGAAATAGCGTTTTTTTCTACGCATCTTCAATCCTCAGTTTAAACTGCGCAACGCGTTTGCCAGCCGAAGTCAGGTTGGCCGTCAGTTTATCTCCGCTCAACACGCAGGCTATTTCCAGGGGCTGTTCCGGAACGACCATCGACACAAACTTGGCATTCGTTACAGCCGATAACTGCGTGCGGCATCCCCGTATGCGATCGGCCATCACCATGGCCAGCGTAATCTGGCAGACGCCCGGCAGCACAGGCTGTTCCGGAAAGTGGCCCTTAAATCCGGTGAAAGTTGCAGGAAAAACCAGCTCCGCCGACGCGGTACCCTGGTCCACCACAACATGTTCTAAAAATCCGTCTATTTCTTTTCTCATATCACTCACTATCCTGCAGAGAATAAATCTCCTTCACGTGAAATATTATCCGATAATGGAAGCGTTTGTTATACAGGACCACGCCCTTCGGATACAGCTTTCCGTCGAGTTCTTCATAATTATAATAGGTCGCAATAGCATCCGTTTTCCAACCTCTGGAAAATCGTTTTTCCGTCAGTCGCCGGTTCAAGCCGGAAAAAATCCATTCCGAGCCGTCGGCCTTGAAAATCATGCGGTCCTTTTTCACCTTCACTTCGGCATCCGCCGGTGGCAGCCAGTCGAGATACACCCGGCGCAGGTCCGCACCGATCGCCGCAAAAATTTTATCCTGATGCTTTTCCATCTGCGGCGGCACAAACAGGGGCTCCACGTCTTCGCCCCGGCCCTGAAGACCAAAGATGGAAACCCCCGTCGGGGTCATGCAGCTGAGCGCATAGGATTCCTCAGCCGGGTTCACCGAAAGATAACCCAGTCCCGTAAAGCCTTTGGTGAAGAATTTAAACACCACACTTTCCAGCAGTTCAAACTCGGTTCCCACCTTTGCGGAGAAGTCCGCAAGAACCGCATCGCTTTCCAATCCCCGGAAGTCCCCCTTCGGGTCGGCCTCGAACGGAATGGTTGAACACCCCACAAGACACAACAAAAACAATCCGACAGAAGCTCGCAAAGTTAGCAAAGAAAAACTCCCAGTCTGCATTGCGCTCTTAGCGAGCTTCTGTTGAAACCCATTCATGCTACGGACTCCTCTTTGAGTAGCAGAGAGCAGAGGGCCGGAACCACCAGCATGGATGTGGCGTATCCGGCGGAGATCCCGCCGACAAGCGTCAGGCCGACAGAAAACAGAGCCGGATGGAGCGTAAAGAGCAAAGCCCCGGCTCCAATTAATGTGGTCCCTGCCGAAAGAGAAATCGCCGTGCGGGTTCCGAGATTGAGCGCATGCGTATGGGCGTGCACAAAAAAGATGCCATAGTCCACGCAGAGGCCAATCACAATGATGCCCGAAACCAGATTCATGACATTCAGTTCGGTACCCATCAGCCTGACCAATGCCGCAACACTCGCCACGCCCGCCGCCGCCGGCATCAGCACGATTAAAACTTTCCGGACATCCTTCAGAAGAACCGCGCTCATCAAAAGTACCAGCACTAAAGCCACTAAGGTGACCCTGCCGAATTCGCGGCTGTAATCTTTTGCCAGCGAGTCCGCAATGGCACTTCTTGAAATTACAAAAACATCCGGCACATCAGCCAGCGCATCGATCAGCTCCGGTTCATCCGGAAAGAAGGAAAACACCCGCGTCCCGCCATCGATCTCCGCAACAAAGCGCGACTTCAGTTGCTCAAACAACTGGTTGTCCTGCGGCTCTTCATTGCTCACCGGCGGAATTTCCAATGATTGAAAAAACGGTTCAAATGCATCCGCCGCAAAACCATAAGGCTCGCCCTTCCGGGAAAAGAGGGTTTTTACTTCAGCCACTTTATCGGGGCTCCAGAGTTCCGTCCAGCGAGCGGCATTTGCCCGGCGGTGCTCAGCTGACTTCCAGATCATTGAAAAGCTGGCCAGGTCATCGGGCAGCACTTCAAACAACCGGTCGTTCCGGGCGAGCGCAACCTGATAATCCATATCCGAAACCACGGCAACGGCCTGTGCGGCACTGCCTCCTCCGAAATTATTCTGAAACCGTTCTTCTGTTTCAAGAATGGCTTTCTCCGTTCCGTCCAGCCCCATGATGTCGGAATCGAACTCCACCTGAAACGCAACCGGAACAGCCGCGGCCAGCAGAACGGCAAAAACACCGACCGTTACCCACGGCAGCCTCACAGAACCCGCCGGCCCCGCCGTTCGGCTCTTCGGCGCGCCCGGCTTCAGGAAAACCGGCAGAATAAACAGCGCCCCGAACACGGAAAAAACCACACTCAGCAAGGCAAAAATGGCGAGTTGGTGATAGCCCGGGATCGAACTGGAATAGAACGCCGCGAAAACTCCCCCCGTTGTCAGAGCCCCGAGCATGACCGGTTTGGCCACCGACCGGACAGCCTCCAGCCGCGATGTGGATCGGTGAACTGCCACATACACGTGAATCCCGTAGTCGATGGCAATACCGCTCACCACGGATCCGAAACCGAGCATCATCGGCGACAGCGTTCCGAGTAGAAAGGCGGCAATATTCACGGCAATCAGCAGTGCAGCAAAGGGTATGATGAAAATGAGATTCGCCCGCAGATCGCGGAAGAAGAAAAGAAAAAGGAGCACAAAGGCGATGCTGGCAATAGTGACGGTCAGGCTGATGTCGTGCCGGATCACCTTTTCATTGCTGATGGTGTGCAGATGGCCGCAAACCATTTCCGACTCGACCGTGGAAGGAAGTTTTTCCAACCGTTGGAAAAGATCGTTCACCAAAGCCTTCGACCCCGCCGCATCGGTGAATGGAATATCCGTTTCCAGCACCACCAGAATCCGATCGCCGGCGGCATTCATCAGGTGACCGTTTTCAATGGACATGTCATAGCCGAATGAGGCCGAGAGCGCCCGGATTTTTTCGATCATGGCCATCTGAATATCGAGTGGATCGCGCTGAATCATGGATGCCATAAAGGAACCTTCCGGCTTCAGCAGCTGAACATATTTTTTCCGAAGGATGGAGGCGATGCCTTCCGGTGTGGTTTTCTTTTCCAGCTCCGCCAGACCGGATGCGCCGAGCAGTTCCGGAGCAAGCTCAAGAAAGGTGCCGACATCGCGAATCATCTGGTCTTCATCCACGTCGCTGATCAGCCGCACCCTATCCAAATCGGAGAGCGAAGCCACAAACTGATCGGCCGCGGAAAACAGGTCCGACCGGTCGGATGCCCCTTCGGCCAGCGCAAACGATACGGCCACCTTGGCCGACATATCAATATCCTGCAGGTAACTCACAGCCCGGCGGGTGTCGCTTCCGGCCGGCAGCATAACCTCCATGGAATGTTCAAAGGGAACAATCAGCAGGCCGAGTCCGGCAAGCACCATCAATGCAATAACGCCCGCGGCCACCATGCGCGGGCGGGCCAGCAGTTTATTAAAGAAGGTTGGAAACCATCCTTCAGCCATCCCGCTTGACCTCCCAGGCATCTGAAGGAACCGGCTCATTCAGTACGGTATTAAAGAATAGAATCGACGTAGTATCGCCGCCCCGGTCTTCGATCACGATCTTCTCCACATAAGCCAGATCTGCCCGGGCGCTGATGGTTACGCTGTTGATCACTTTTCCGACCATGCTGTCAGCTTTCGGAACGAATCGTAGCACCGGAGGTTCTGCGCTCTCAACTGTCAGCTCATAATCATTTAACAGCGATTTAAACTCGCCGGAAAACCACTTTTCAATCTGGCCGATGATCTCTTCAAAAACGGGGTCCCCGGAGGTTTTCTGTTTCTGGATTTTATTGCTGTCTTCGTCCCATTGAATGGCGGTATCGCCGTTGAGTACCAGGGCATAACGAATCGGCGATTTGATCCGCCAGGCCATCCGGTCCGGATTCTCCAGCGTAATCGAGCCATTCATTGTGATGACGCGCTTAAAGATCTTGAGCGATTTTTCCTGCCGGAATTCGGTCTGAACGGTTTCGATTTTGGAAAACTCCGCTTCCAGCCGTTGGAGCAGCTCCTCCTGATCTCCCATCGCGGAGATCGTCAACAGGAGGGTCAGGCAGAATAATTTCCGAAGTCCCGATGATAGGTTCACGCGGTGGCCTCCTCGTGGTAGATTTTGATCTGGCCTTCGGCGATCAGCTCTTCGCCCCGCAGGACCGTTCCATTCACAATACTGAATGCACCGAAGCCGGTGTCCTTTACGGCATTTATCTGGAGCTGGTCTCCCACATTGGCCGAACCATAAAACTTAAACCCTTTCGCTCCGAGCAGGAACCCGGCAGGATCTGCCTCGAGGTGTCGCGTTCGGAATCCGTTAAACAGCGCGGCGGCCTGCGCAACCATTTCAATATAGGCCTCTTTCTCCAGATAGCCTTCGTCATCCAGAAAAATATTAGACTCCTCCACGCTAAATTCCACTGAAGCTTTGCGCTCACCGACGGACAACAGCGTATCGACCATTTTCATGGGTGCCTGCTGAGGAATCAGTCCGACGGCACACATCGGCAGGCGGTCGATCTCTTCCTGCTTATCGGAATTTTTCCAACAGAGAGGGTCGGATGCCAGATAGTCGCCCGTCATCTGATAGGCCGCTCCGCGGCAGCCGTAGCAACCTTCCGCTTCCGGACACGCCGCACAAGGCCCCTTGATTTCTTCCAGATGATTCCGCAAGTCCTGAATCACCTCGCTTCCATCAATGATCTGCTTAAGCGACTGCTCACGGATGTTACCGACCGGCAGATCCACCCCGACGCACGGCATGACATTCCCGATGGCATCCACATAGCAGGAGAACTGATGCCGCATGCAGCGTTCGCCCGCCAGCGGCGGCTGCGGTTTCCATCCTTCTCCGAATCGTTTGCGGTCAGCTTCTGAAAAGGTTTTGAACAGCGCTTCGATTTTTGCGGGATCGGCATAGACCCAGTCGTTTTCAACAGCGCCCCCCTGCGGGGTAATCATTTCAAAATAGGGATCGATCTGCTGATCGCGCAGCCATTCCCACATGTCCGCGAGCTCGTCATAGTTGACTTCACTGATGATCGAGCTGCAGGCCATCGGCTTTCCTCCATTGCCATATCCCGCCGCTTTCAGGTTGGTGAAGGCATCGGTGATGATGTCGTGCGCATTAGGCATGCCGCACAGACGGTTCTGAATTTCGGGATCGCGGGAATTGAGCTTCAGCACCACCTTGACATCAAAACCGGCCAGACGTTTGGCGTTCTCCGGAGAAATATTGGAGCCGTTGGTGAACATTTCAACACTGATCTCCTGACTGCGAATATATTCCATGACGTCGAATATTTTCGGATAGATCATCGGTTCTCCGCCAAGAATAATAATACCTCGCGCGCCCATTTCTCCTGCCTGATCGACCAGTGCTTTTATTTCGTCGAGGCTCAATTCATTCCTGGTCTCGGCATCCTGATAGCAGTATGGGCATTTAAAGTTGCAGACCCGGCTGCATTCAATTTCCATCGTCAGGAGCTTGCCGGCTGCAGCGGCCTCTTTGATCTCTTCCAGCGAAAATCCGGCTTCATCGCAAAATGCATGACATGACATGGTTATTTCCTCAAATCAATAAATCGAACCGGCTTACGCGATTCAGGGGTGAAAACGACCCGGCGTATGTCCGCCTCGGGTTCAACAATCACTTCGGGCTTCACCCGAAGGCGCGCCTGCAATCGGCGCAATACCACTTCAATATCCACCGCCTGCTTCCTGAAGGCCAGATGGACCACCAACCGGTCTGAAAGCGTTTCCTCGGCATAGACCTCCAGATAGTATTCGCTGATTTCCGGCATTTCATCGAGCACCGTAAAAACGGCTTGCGGGTATAGACTGGTGCCATGGACTTTCAACAGCTGTTTTTTACGACCTAGAATCGGTCCTAAACGGGGGGAGGTTCTTCCACAGGAACAAGGTTCGCGATCAACAAAGCTTACATCGCCCGTTCGATAGCGAACCAACGGCATACCCTGCACATTGAAGGGCGTAACTACAACTTCTCCCGGTTCCCCATCAGGGACCCCGTTGCCTTCTTCGTCCACAATTTCAACCAGCCCCAACGACGGATGGAGGTGCCCGCCAGCCTGCGCGGTGCATTCGCAAAAGGTGGTCACCGTTTCAGACGAAGCATACGTGGAAAATACTTTTGCGCCCCAGATCCGCTCCAGATCAACCGAAACGGACAAGGGATTCATGGCAGCATCTTTCAACGGTTCTCCAATGCATATGAGCTTGTCGATGGTGGTTGAGGGCAGGTCCATTCCCCGACCGGCAAGATAAATTCCCAGTTTCCGCAAAAAAGAAGGCACGCCTACGACTGTGGTCGGATTGGTGTGCTTAATGACCTCGCCATGCCCTTCCATGGTCCCGTGCCCATTACGAATGGAGGCCGCACCCACAGCCTGCACCCCGAGAAAATAGGCTAAGCCGGCAATAAAACAGCGGTCCATGGTACAGGTGAGCAAAACAATATCTGTGGAGGAAAGCCCACAGGCATTGAAAGCCCGCTCTTCGTTATAGGCCAACCGTTCGAGGTCGCCCCGGGAATACATAATCTTGGTCGGCCATCCCGTTGTACCGGAAGAAAAGACGATGTCCGCAACGTCATTCGGTTCCACCGCAACAAATTCCGAGTTCCGAATCGAAACTTCCATTTTATCGGTCAGCGGGAGGTCTTCGAGTTGGACGGTATCGAGATCCAACCCATGGAAACGTTCTTTATAGAACGGCGAATATTTGGAACAAAAGGTTAAATGCTCACGCAACAACCGTTCGGTTGCCCGCTGGACTTCTTCGCGCGCACCGAATTCAAGCGCATCATCTCGGAATTTAAACGTCATTCAGTCAGCTCCATTCGATCCAGCTCTTCAGAGATTCGTTCGCGCACCATATTCTTGAACTTGAACGGGCTGAGGTCCTTGTAGGCTTCCTGCAAAACCGGCTCCAGCGTCCTTACGCGGATGCTCACCGGCTGTAGAACCAGCGTTCCCTTGGGAGGGGCCTTCTCCGTACCGGAGAGACAGACCGGAACCACGGGCACGCCGGTTTCCTGTGCAAGACGAAAAAGCGAACCATGAAACGAACCCATTTCCCTTGAGGTTGCGCGGGTACCTTCCGGAAAGGCCGCAATAGAGACCCCCTCCTTCAGAAAGGCTGCACCGCGTGCTGAAAACTCGTCGTGCGACATTTCCCGGATGCTCTGATACCCCGCAAACTTCGCAAAAAATCCAAGGACCGGAAGTTTGAACGGCCAGATGTTCACCACCTGAATAATCTCTCCGGGGAGCTTCGCCATGGTGAAGGCATCCGAGGAAGAGCGATGGTTGCAAACATAAATACACGGCAGTGGCGGTTTTCCATATGGATGCTCTCCGCGCACCTTCAGTAACGGTTCCCCCATCACCATCATGACTGTTCCATACACTTTAATGAGGAAGCGGGTGCGCTCCATTGTTTTACGCCACGAACCAAACGGAGCAAATACCAGTCCAATCAGAATCAGAACAGGGATGAGCAGCGCGGAAACGATGAAGAAGAGTGAATAAAAGGCCAGGTTTAACCAGACGGTTTGGAGACGGAGCAACATACGGAGGTATTATTCTGCTTTCAATTCCTTGCCGAGCGTTTCAATAAAGTCATAGAGATCGTTCAGCACGCGAATATCTCGAATGCGTTCGTCATCACGAATGGATACATCAAATTTTTTCTGAAGTGCAACCACAAGATCGACCACATCCAGACTATCCAGCCCCAATTCGGTGAAGAGATGAACCTCTGGAGTGAGCTAATCCTGCTCCATCTCAAAATCTTCAAGGAACACCTCGTTTACCAGTTCAATAATTTTTTCACGCTGCATTCCATTCTCCTTCATTGCACACACTTAAATTACGGGTTAAAAATAGACATAAAGAATATCTGCATGGCACTGCCAATACAATCTGAAAACACCTTGAACAACGGCTTATAAAGATGAATAAAGCATATCTATTACTGGTTCTTCTGGTCGCAGGCTTCAGTACTCAGGCAACAGAAAACTGGTATAATCAGGCATTTCTCGGGGGTGGTACCTCCATAAAGGGATTCGGAGCAACCGATCAGGAAGTACGCACAGTTGATGTGGTCTTCCGCCATGCCCGCCTTTTTCACGAAAAAAGTGAAGGATGGATCAAGGGCCGTCATGAATTCTGGATGGAGGTTCCTGTTGCTATCATTGTCCATGATTCGGATTCCGTGGATGATAATGACTTCGGCATCGTGGGCCTTAACTTCCTGGCCGCATGGATTTTCCCCGAATCGGCCATTGGATCGCCCTACCTCATGATTGGCGGCGGTCCACAATATGTTCTGGCCGATATAGAGGGCGTCGGATCCGATCTTTGCGGAAACTATCAACTGGGTTGTGGAACACGTTTTCTGATGATGCAGAAGCACGAGATCAACCTTGAAGTGCGCTATCACCACATTTCCAACCTCGGCATGGCCGACCCCAATGTGCCTCTGAATTCGGTAAAATTCTATCTCGGAGCAACCCTGCCCTTCTAGTCGGAGCTCAACTCATGAAGATCCTGCTCGTTAAACCCAAGGCCCGCCTCCAGACCATCCGCAAACTCGGGGGGCTCATTTTTCTGGAACCGCTCGAACTCGGCTACGTCGCCGCTGCAGTGCCAGAAGGACATTCAGTTGAAATTCTCGACCTCCGGTTGGCCCGGAATCCGGACCGAATCTTTCGCGCCAGACTGAAATCCCTGCAACCGGACCTGATTGGTATCAGCAGCTATACCCATGAAGTCACCAAGGTCATCGAGTTGGCCGGGCTGGCCCGGAAAACCAGCCCGAAGAGTAAAATTGTGATCGGCGGGCACCATGCCACCGTCCTGCCCGGCGACTTCAACCGCCCGGAGTTCGATGCCATTGTGCGCGGCGAAGGATGCGCCCCGTTTCATGATGTTGTCCAATGTCTGGAAAAAGGAAACACACTGAGCCACATTGAAAATGTGATGATCCCGGGAACAAACTGGAGCAGAGAAGAGGCCGAGGAGCTTCCCCTCTACCCGGCACCCGACACCCTGCCGGAACCCAAAAGAAATTTATGGAACCCCGAAGACTACCGATGCTTCTGGCCCACCATGAAACATCCGCAATGGCAAACCGTCTTTCCAAAAACCGCCCTGCTCCGCACCTCGTTCGGGTGCTGCATGAACTGCAACTTCTGTGTGATCCCGTTGCTCAGCCGGCGCACCCATATGCCGCGTGATCCTGAAAAAGTGGTGGATGAGCTCGAAAAAATTCAACAGGACCACGTCTATTTCTGCGACGACGAAACCTTCATCGATCCCGGTCACGCGCAGCGGATTGCAGAAGCCATTCAACGAAGAGGGATTAATAAAAGGTATTTCGCCTGGGCGCGCTCCACCACCGTCAACCGGCACCCCGACCTGTTTAAGCTATGGCGATCAATCGGACTCGACTGTGTTTTCCTTGGAATGGAAGCCGCTACAAACGAGCAACTTGACAGTATGGACAAACATTCAACCATTGAAGAAAATCAACAGGCCCATCAGGCTCTGATCAATATGGACATTGCCGTACAGGCGGCCTTTATGGTGAATGCCGATTATACAGAGAAGGATTTTAACGTCCTCTGCGACTACATTGAGAAGATTCCCCCGGCGCAGGTCACCAGCACCGTCTTCACGCCGTCGCCCGGCAGCACGGCCTGGCATGAGGAAAAGGATAAATATATCTGCCACCCCTACGACCTGCACGACTGCATGCACCCGTTGACCCGAACAAAAATTCCGTTGCGAAAATTCTACCGTCACTTCTCGCGCGTTGCAGAAATCGGAGGCAAACGAAATCCGCTACGGAATCCCCAAACCCGCATGATGCCCCGCGACATATTCCGCATCATCCGCTCCGTTTCCGGCTACTCCTCCGCGCTCAAGAATGCATGGAAAGATTTTTAGGTTCCGTATTAGTCAGACACTTAAAAAAAAAAACGAACCCGGGCGCTATCTCCCGAGTCCGGCGTACCGTATGTATCCAGCTAACTTAATTCGTCAGATAGTACATGATCGTCTGATCAGAAAGCATGGCCGCAACCGCTGCCGACAGACAACCGCTTGATGCATTGTAAAGGTTCGCTGCAGGAGCTTCGCCCTTAAACGTTTTCGCAACGCCATCGCCCGTTGCAACATCCAACGTCAACGTTCCGCGGAATCCCCATACTCCGGTGGAAACCTGCACGTCAGAGACCCGCAGCGTCAGTTTTTTATCGTTTCGCGCAGCTGATCCTGCACCGCGTTCATTCAGTTCCCGTTCAGCAATACCGATGGCCTGCTCGGTCCAGTCTTTTTTGTCTGCAACAAACGTATGCCCCATATTATGAGCATACTCGATCTCCGTATCATCCGTTTGGCCATTTACCAACGTGACTTTAGACGCCACCGTGTAAACCGGAATGACATCCGTTTTATATTCACTTTCTTTCGGCACATACACATGTGTGCAACCGGTCGACAAGACGACGGCGCCCAAAACCACAACGCCGATCACCTTGCTCATCATTTCTTTCTGAGTTTTCATGCCCAATTTCCTTTCAGTTTGTCCTTCCCCACGTCTGAACCCCGCAGGTCTCCTGCAGAGTCCCGGCTAAAATACTATTCCGCTTTAAGCGCCTCAGTCATTTCCGCTTCAGAGATTTTCTTCAACGCTTTTGCATAGCAGCGCGGGCAGCGGGCACCCTCCAGATCGTCGACCGACCGAATCAAATGGCCGCACTTGGTGCATTTATACGGATCGCCCAATGCAGCATCATAGGCGCTTTTGCTGATCCGCGACTTACAGCCGGTAAGGGCCGACAGGCCAACCAGCCCCAGCAGAATTGAACCAAACTGACTTCTTTTCATTTTATCATCTCCCTGGGGTTAATAATTACCAAATCAATTCAGCGAAGCCTCCAGAATCTCCGCCACCAGCTCCGGGCTGTTGTATAAAAAAACTCCGGATACCAAAACCACATAGCCCGTACCGTCCACCACCAGGGTAAGCGGTGTACCCAGCACCCGCAGGCTTATGTCTTTAAACCGGCTCAATTTCTCGCGCTCCACAAGATACCCATTCAGGTCGCCAACCTGATACACCTCATAATGCACACCTAACGACTTCATCTCCTCCTCGGAAACACTGTCCGCATCGAACCAGACCATTTCTCCCGAGTCGGTATGCTCCCAAAGCCATTTGGTGCATCCGGTCAACACCCCGAGCGAGCTGCAGGCTAACCCATTTTTTAATAGAGTCCTTTTAAGCATCCACTTTCCGGCAGACCAATGCGGCATTAATGCCGCCAAAAGCAAAACTGTTTTTAATGATGATGTTCACTTCTTTTTCCAACGGTTGGAAAACGTGCTGAATGCCTTCGCACGTTGGATCAACCTGTTCCAGATTGAGTGTCGGCACAATCACCCCGCGCTTCATCATTTCAAGCGTAGCAATCAGTTCAATGGCACCGGATGCTCCCAGCGTATGGCCCATATGGCCTTTCAGACTGCTTACGGGAACCGCGTCGCCGAAGATCTCGCGCAGTGCACCGGCCTCTTCAACATCGCCGTGCGCCGTGGCCGTTGCATGTGCACTGATGTAATCGATTTCCAATGGTTGGACGTCGCTCTCTTTCAGCACCTGCCGAAGGCAGCGCACCATGGCATCGGCATTCGACTGGCTGATGTGCGCCCCGCTTCCGCAGGTGCTGTACCCCAGCACCTCGGCATAAATTTTCGCCCCGCGGGCCACAGCTAAATCCATATCTTCCAGCACCAGAATACCGGCCCCCTCACCGCAAACGAGCCCATCGCGATCCTTATCAAAGGGCCGGGGTGTAGTTTGGGGCGAATCATTGTGATGCGATGAAGTGGCGAACAGCACATCGAACGATCCGGTTACGGTGGGATGCAGTTCCTCGGCCCCGCCGCACAGCATTCGATCCTGCCGGCCCAGACGAATGAGATCGAACCCGGCTCCGATGCCTTGAAGCCCGGAAGCACAGGCCGCAGAAGGTGCATATACGGTTCCGCTGATGCCGAGATACTGCGACACATTCATGGCCGCCGTGTGGGAAACACACTGAAAAAATTTGGTGGAAGGCAGTTGGGAAATATCATTTTCCGGCAACACCAGCTCAAAGGTTTCGGTAATGCTGGCCGCACTCCCCATCGTGGAACCGATTGCACAGCCGGTGCGGTCCGATGCAACGTCCTCATCAGAGAGTCCGGCATCTTCAACCGCCTGCTTTGCCGCAATAGCGGCAAACTTGGAAAGGCGCCCCATGGAACGGCGCTTCTGCCGGGGAATCTGTTTTTCGTTTTCGAGCACGGCGGGGGCACCCACCAGCGAGTGCAACCCCTGATAATTCGACCAGCTCTCCATTTTCTCAACGGCCGAACGACCTTCCAGCAGGCCCTCCATCATTTCTTCCGGCTGATTACCCAACGGGGAAATGACCCCTACACCTGTAATAACAACGCGTTTCATGCATCGAGCCTTTCGTCAATATGGCGGTCAAATTCTTCTGTATCAGCCAGCGACCGAGCAATAATAAAAGCGGAAGCCATCGCACCCATAATCCCGGGCAGCACCGAGCTCTGGCCGGCCGCGTAGAGATTGCGGATCGGCAGTTTTCCGAGCAGATTGAACTGCCCCATCAGCTGTTTAATTCCATAGGCCGATCCATCGGGCGAATTGAGATAGTCGCGGAAGGTCAGCGGCGTTGAACTTTCCAATGGTTGGAAGTGGCCTTTGAGTTCGGGCATGAGTTCATGCAGGCGCTCAACAATCCGATCGGTTTTCCGTTTTTTAAATTCGTAGTAGGAATCCGGTCGCTTCTGCAGGGAGGAGTCAGCCCATTCCGCATACTCCTCCGGCCGGGCCGCTTCCAGAATGGTCAGCGTACGGGTTCCATTTTCTTCCCCGCAGATTCCGAACAGCATGGAGTCAGCCTCCCGGTCGCCCACCGCGAAGACCTTGTTCAGGTCGGGATCCGGCAGCCCCAGCAGAATAAAATCGTTGAGCAGTTCTGGCAGATCGCATGTGCCGAAAACTGCAAAAAATCCACTGGACGCTTCATATGCACCAACGCGGCTTTTAAAAGCCGGTCGCAGTTTTTCCGGCGGAAGCAGTTTTAAAATTTCCATGGGATGGATAGTCAGCACGGCCGAATCGAACCGAACCAGATCGTCATTGCTTAAACGGAAGGCCCCGGCGGTCTTCCCTTCAAGCTCCTCGATGGCATCCACCGTACATTTGCAGCGAATATCCACGTCATATTTCCGCAACTGCCCTTGCAGCGCCGTTACAAACGCATCGCCACCGCCTTCGACTGTTACCAGACTGTCATACATGCCCTGACAGATACGGGCATGGTTGGCAAAAGAGATTTCATCCGGGCCCACCCCATAGCATAGGCAGTATCCCGCCATCATTGACTTAAGTTCCACACTTTGGAACAGCTGATCGAGTACGCTGCTGAGCGATTGGTAATCCTCATCCAGCGGAGACGACATATCCTTGAGCGTCCGCAGATTCATGCTGGTGGTTTTGGCGCAGATTTCATCCACCCGCTGAAAATAAACCGAAATCGCCTCGGCTTCTTCGGGGAAATGAGCAACCAGCGCCTCCATCATCCCGGCACGCAGGCAGGGAAAATGATAGCGATGGCCAGACGATTCAAATACAAAGCGCATCCCCTCGTCGGCATCAAACGGGCGCGGCTTGATCCGCTCTTCCACCTCCAGCACCTTGAGCATATCGGAAAGCAACCCGCCGGACTGCAACCCGCCGGTAAAGTGGAATCCGGTTTCAAAAGGAATCCCGGCAATGGGAAAACGAACCATTGACCCGCCGATCGCCGGCGCCTTTTCAACAATAAGCACCCGTCGCCCCTGCCGGGCCAGTAACAGCGCGGTGGTTAACCCGCTAATTCCGGCACCCACAACAATATGATCGTATTTATATTCCGCCACCCGGCCCCCCTAGGCTTGGCTTGTTCTTTAAATTGCCAGACCGCCATTCACACCAATCACCTGGCCATGAATGTAGGACTGCGCATCGCTACAAAGAAAATCGACCGTGGCCGCCACATCTTCCACCACCCCGAACTTGTTCAATGGAATCAACGGCTTGATCTGTTTTTCCGGAAGATCGGCCGTCATATCGGTTTCAATGACCCCCGGAGCAACCACATTGACCATGATCTTCTTTTTCCCCACTTCGCGGGCCAGCGCTTTCACCGCGCCGATGAGCCCGGCCTTGGAGGCGGAATAGTTGACCTGACCCGCCTGGCCAATCTGACCGGCGGTAGAAGAGATCACTACGATGCGTCCACGCTTCTCGCGCAACATCGGGAAGAGTACCGCTTTGGTTACGTTGTAGAACCCGCTCAGGTTCGTATCGATTACAGAGTCCCATTCATCCTTCGTCATCCAGACCATCAGGTTGTCGCGGATAATACCGGAGTTAAAGACGACGACGTGCGGAGGGTTGGCATCGCACTTTTCTTCCAGGGCTGCTTTGGTCGCTTCAAAATCGGATACATCAAACCCCATAATATCGCACGCACGCCCCAGTGCTTTAATTTCGGCCTGCACCTCTTCAGCCGCGGCTGAGTTGCTGTGATAGGTTAACCAGATATCAAATCCGGAATTTGCCAGTTTGAGCGCGATGCCACGTCCTATGCCCCTGCTGCCGCCAATGACTAATGCTGTCTTCATTCTTTATTAATCCCCTACTGATTAAAGCTGTACGATCGGCTCTATAACCGAAATATCTAAAAAGATACAAAATGAGCATGGTCTGCAAAAGCCTGATCTGTCAGATCAGGCTGATTTAATTCTTCAGAAAAAGATTTATCCAGGTGTGCGTTCCGGGATCGCTCATGATACTCGCATGATTTGCATCAATTCCAATGACCCGTTCCGCCGCCGTCTGCGCGGGATCATACAACTGCGATTGAAGGGTAACGGTCCCATCATTGTTCACATGCCCGGGAATAACAGAACTCTTCCCCTCATAGGCAAACAACAGATAGTGTTTGGTCTCATCAGGCAATGACTGCGCATAAAGATGCTGTTGAAACCGGCACCCCGGCACCATATCCAGCCAGGATGGAACCACCGCTACCGCATATTTTATCCCGACCTTTGAGGCTGCATGTCCCTGCCAGGGCGTTGCAATGGAGATGAATACAGGGATCTTCGGTCGCCCTTCCAGCCCGGCATACTGCAACAGCATAGAACGACCAACCAAACCTCCCATGCTATGCGCAATTACGTGCATCTCCGAAAAACCATAGGTATGATGCAGTTCATCAAGCAGCTGAACATAATAACCTCCAAGCTGTTCCAATCTGAAGCCGGACGGATAAAAGGCCAACCAGGGCTGATACCGCTCCCGGTCGAGGTTTTCAATGATGGATGCCCAAACCCCGGGATGCCCCCCGGCACCATGAATAAACAGCACCGGCGTTTTCCGGGCATCATATTCTTCCAGAAAATAGAGTTTAACCCCGACCTCGCGTGCAAACTTCAGAGGAGTCCACAGCCCCATCGCTCCGATTTCATCAGAAAATAATGCATTGTTCAGCGCAGTCCCTTCTCCGGCCTGACTCTTACGGAGCGCAAACTTTTCCAACGCTTCATCATGTGGAGTCAGAATAACATCTTCCGGAAGCGCAATCTCGCCGGGAGGCAACAACCGGAGGGTTAGCCCCGTGTAGTCCTTTCCCGACAAGGGATCAACAACCTGTCCGTCATCAAAAATACCACCCCATTCCGTTTCCTGATATCGCCCATCTTCATTGGTGTCGGCAAAGGCCATTAAATAGTATTCGCCGGCATCCCGCAGGAAGGAAAAATCGGTATTACACCGGGTCAGCCAGTAGCTGCTGAGCCCACCCTCATCTCTGGACCACAGCACCACGATGACCGTTTCTTCCAGGACTTCTTCGCAAACAACCGTTCCGGAAATTTCGTTATGCCGCTCATAGTTTTTCAGATCGCCCTTCAAATTCCACATTGTGCAACCGCACAACATCAGGGGGTACAACAAAACAGAAGTGATATGTTTCAGTTGCATGGCCTATCCTCAAAAACACGAGTTAGAAAGCATCAAACCGGACATGTTCACACTGCTGCCGCTCGATATAATAGAGGGGCTCTCCAGGAAAGCCCCTTCTGTAATGTATCTCAGATTCACATCTGCCTATGTTGCAGACTTAGAACTGGAGTCCCAAACCGAACTGAGCAAAAAACCCAGTCATATCCAACTGATCATCATCACCATAAGAGATATTCCAGCCAGGATCTTCATTCGATTCCACTTCATACCCGAAAACGGTGTACCCCGCCTTCATGGAAAAACAGACGTTCTTTCCGCCGGCCGTAAATTTCACTCCCGCCTGACCGCCTCCATCAGAAATCAGATCAAACTCATCCACGTCATCTCCCATGCCGGTTTCATCTTCAAGTTCAAAGGTGGCATCCGTCGGCATCATAAAACCAATAAACGGCCCGATCGTCACGGTTCCCCGTTTGTTGAGCTTAAAGCGGTATGCAACTTCTCCGGTTAGAGCACCACCGATCGGAAAGGTCTCAACTCCATCCCCTGTGAGGGGCATCGCCAGAACGCCACCACCGACTAAGAGATCCAGATACCCGATTTTAGTATCGATATCGATGCCGACCTGAACGGTACCCAAATAAGCGCCGGCACCATCTTCCAGCTCATAGCTTTGAGTTGTAAATCCCGCAGTTTTCCACATATACAATTGAGCATCCGGACTGACCACCCCGCCAACCGGAAAGATATCGAGACGGAACCTTACCGGTCCAGCCGTTCCAAGCATTGGAAGTGCCGCCAGCGTAGCAACCAACAACATTTTTTTAAGATTCATACCATGTGCCCCCATGTTCGAATTCACCCCGTATCACCCGTCCAGCACTGGACGCCCGCAATGCGGTTAAATTGAAAAATAAGTTATAAAGTACATATACTCAATGCAAAAACGCCTATATGAATAACGTATTTTATATTCACACAATCTATCTCGCCGAATGGCAGCGATCAGCAAAAGAAACAGCAAGACTCAGGAACTCGCACGGTATTCTGAAGGAGAACAGTGAAACTGTTTTTTGAAGACACGGGAAAAATAGAGCGCATCATCGTAGCCGACAGCCATCGCAATTTCAGCAACCGGACTGTTGGGCTTGGCTTTCAACTGCACTGCGGCCAGCTCCAGCCGGTGATTCACCTGATACTGCTTAAAACTGCGGCCCGTCACCTTTTTAAAAACGCGGGAAACTGTTGAAGCACTTCGCCCCACGAGCCTCGAGGCCTCATCCAACTGCAGCTCCAGCTCAGGGTGTTCCTGAATCTGCTCAATGACCGGCGCAATAAGATCGTAGTCTTTATGCTGAATCATCTGGCCCCCGATAATAAAATCAAGCAGATGGTGAAACAGCGAAAGCAGTGTTTCAATTTTTGCTTCAGGAAAAATGGCCGTCTGCTCATAGGCCTCCTGCAGTTCATTACTCCCCTGCTCTTTTTTCCAATCGTTGGAATACGGCGACTGAACAGGTGCTGTTTCACTGCGGAACTGCCCAAGCATGACATATCCGGCCAGTTCCTCGTTCACAAATATCGGGGAGGTCACCTCGCGCATCCCGGCATGACAGGTGTAGGTGATCATGTCCTGCCGTTCAAATGCTACGTGCATCATCTTATGGTCCAGCTCCCGGCATCTTGAATCGAGTCCCAGATCCTCCCGCAACAGACGGCAGTGGCCGCAGTTCGGACGATTTACCGCATCGGGATAGATCAGACTTCCATCAGGGCTGAACAGTGTAACCCGGATATCGTGCAGCTCCGTATACAGGTCAAAGATTTCCGCTACTTTCTGATTGATCGTATGGTGCATGGATTCAAGCATAATTGCTCCTTTGATTCCGGGTGCCGATTTACCTCAAACCACGAACCCATGACAAATAAAGCGATTATTGCCCTCTTTGTCCATGCCTTTGCAGAGTTATCCCATGGATTTAAGTTGATGGCGTGCATATATTGGAATGCTCATAAATCACTCAATAGGAGGACAGCCCATGTATGATGAAAAAGTAGTAGCAGAAGCTCAGGCGATTCACAAAGAACTCTACGGCGTTGAGCCGACAACCGTATCCTATGCACCAGGCCGCATCGAAGTACTCGGTAACCACACCGACTACAATGCAGGCACCACCTTTTCCTGTGCCATTAACTTTGGGCACTGCTTCTGCATTTCCAAATCCGACAAACCCGGCATCCACGTCACCGCCGGCGACGTTAAAGAATCCTACGAGTTTTCCGCCACCTGCGATGAACGTATCGACAGCTACTGGGCCAACTACGTTAAAGGAAACTTTTACTACCTCGCCACCGAGCACGGCATTTTGCTCGACGGCATTAACTGCACATTCCTCGGTTCCATCCCGATGGGCGCCGGCCTCTCCTCTTCCGCCGCGCTCGAAGTGGCCACCACCTATGCCGCGTTGCAGTTCGCCGGCAAAGAGGTTGGTAAAGACGTCAGCAAGAAAGACATCGGCATTCTGGCCCAGAAGTGCGAGAACGTCTTCGCCGGCTGCAGCTGCGGCCTGCTCGACCAGTTTTCCAGCATCTTCGGCGAACACCACGGCCTCATTCACTCCGACTTCCGAACATTGGAAACCTATCCGGTGAAACTGCCCGACGACGTGATGTTCCTGATGATCAACCCGCACATCAAGCACAAGCTGAAAGACTCCCCATACAACGCCCGCCGCGAAAGCTGCGAAAAAGCCGCCGCGGAGCTGAACGAACAGGTAAGCTATGAAGTAAAAGCCCTGCGCGACATCACGCTCGAGGATTTCGAAGCCAACAAAGACAAAATCGATGCAGAAGCCGCAAAGCGCGCGACGCACGTCGTTTGGGAAATCCACCGCGTTGAAGACGGCGTTCGCCTGCTCTCCGAAGGCAAAATCGAAGAATTCGGGCAATACATGTTCGATTCGCACGGAACCTCCCGCACAGCCTTTGAAAATTCCAGCCCGGCACAAGATACAGTAGTGGATGCGGCCAAAGCAGCCGGCGCGCTCGGAGCCCGTCTGTCAGGCGGCGGCTGGGGCGGCAGCGTCTGCGCCCTCGTGAAAGTGGCTGACGCCGACAGCATCAGTGAAAAAATCATCGAAACCTGTAAAACGCAGGGCATCGAGCCGACGATTGAGAAAATCGTTCCTTCCCAGGGTGCACAGGTAATTAAATAAAGAAGCGCAACGATTGAGCCGTGATGCATCTTCTGCATTAATCACGGCTCACGTTTCACGCCTCACGAAAGGATTTACAGCATGAAAGTTTTAGTTGCCGGCGGAGCCGGATATATTGGCAGCGTCACCACACAGATGCTCTGCAACGAAGGTCACGAAGTGGTGGTGTTCGACAACCTCGAACGCGGCCACAAAGCCGCAGTGGACCCGCGCGCCAAGTTTCTGCAGGGCGACCTGCGTTATAAGGAAGACATCAAAAGCGCCCTGCTCGCCGAGCGCCCGGAAGCAGTTATCCACTTTGCCGCCTACATTGAAGTCGGCGAATCCATGGTGGACCCGATGCCCTTCTACGAAAACAATGTCAGCGGTTCGCTCAACCTCATCCACGCAATGATCGAGGCCGACTGCAAAAAACTGATTTTCTCTTCCACCTGCGCCACCTACGGAACGCCCGAACGCATTCCGATGGATGAAACCCTGCCGCAGAAACCGGAATCGGTCTACGGCGACTCCAAGCTCCTCTGCGAACACATGTTTAAGTGGGGACAGGAAATTCACGGAGTTGAGTGCGTGTTCCTGCGCTACTTTAATGCCTGCGGAGCCACCGAGCAGTATGGCGAAGGCCATAATCCGGAAAGCCACCTGATCCCCCTCGTACTTCAGGTTGCCCAGGGCAAACGCGATAAAATCTTCATGTTTGGCGACGACTATGAAACCCGCGACGGCACCTGTGTCCGCGACTACATTCACATTCTCGATCTCGCACAGGCGCACATTCTGGCCCTCAAGCCGGGCATCTCCGGAGCCTTCAACCTCGGTAACGGCGATGGCTACACTGTCAAGGAAGTCATCGAAGTCTGCCGCGAAGTAACCGGACATCCGATTCCCGCCGAAATCCAGCCGCGCCGTGCCGGCGACTGCACCGCCCTCGTGGCCGATGCCACCAAGGCCCGCAGTGAGCTTGGATGGGATCCGCAGCACGCCGACCTGAAAGAAATTGTTCAGAGTGCATGGAACTGGCACCAAAGCCATCCGAACGGCTACGAAGAGTAAAAAGTGTTTGTAGTCCCGCCTTCCGGCGGCTATTTCCGAAAGCCCCGCAATCCGCGGGGCTTTTTTGTGGACCGACTACGCATTCCCGCTTGATTCATCCCGGCAGAATCGCAGATCTAAAGACTGCGTGCCTTCTATCGGTGTGGTACGTCGTATTGAAAACGTTTTCTCATTTTTTGTTCTATGCTGCAGATCCTTAATACGGACTGCTGAAAAAGAACCGATGCGGTGCCATGCGGTCGGCCCGAGTCCTGTAATGCCTGATAACTGTATATTCATCGCTTTTCTCCCGCTTCCCCGGTTCGGAAAATAACGCACCGTGTACCCGGGTTATTGTATTCCGAATAAAAGAGCCGGTTTCTGCTATAACTCCTCATAATTTTCCTATTGTCCGGTTGCCAACCAGCCGCACTTTGCTAGAGTCCCGATTTATTATGAATCCTATCACATTACTCCCAGTTTTAACCGCAGTCATTTCGGTCCTCACGCCCTCCTCCCCAGCCAAACCGGTTGAGGGAACCATTACGCTGAAGATGGATCTATCCGCCCAGCCGCAGGAAGAACCTGTTCGGCTCTGGCTACCCTATCCCACTTCAGATCGGAATCAGGATATTTCGAAGGTTTCACTTTCCGGTAATTACGCCACCTCGGCCGTCTATACCGACAAAATCTTCGGCAGCGCCATGCTCTATGCGGAATGGCCGGCCGGTTCTGAAAGCAGAACCCTAACGCTGGTGTTCGACGCGGCCCGGGAAGAAATCACCCGCCCTGAGTGGCCCGCTCAGCCACTCCCGTGGAATGCGGCCGATCACGCGCTCTACCTACGCCCCACCAAAAATGCTCCCCTGACCGACGATGTTCAACAACTGGCTAACCGGATCACCTCGGATAAAATGACGGTGCTCGGCAAAGCTCGGGCAATTTATGACTGGACCGTCGATAACACCTACCGCAATCCAGAAACCCGAGGGTGCGGAACGGGCGATGTCTGCACCCTGCTGAATGATCCCGGCGGCAAATGCGCCGACATCAGTTCCATCTACATTGCCCTTTGCCGCGCCGCCGGCATTCCATCCCGCGAAGTACTCGGAATCCGGATGGGGAAAAAGGCCGAACAGGACATCACCACCTGGCAGCACTGCTGGGCGGAGTTTTATCTGCCGGGCACCGGCTGGGTCTCTGTCGATCCCGCCGACGTGCGCAAAAAAATGCTGGTTGAAAAACTAAGCCTAAGCGATCCGAAAACTGCGGCCTATCGGGAATACTTTTTTGGCGGCATCGATGCCTACCGCATCAAACTGGGCCAAGGCCGCGATATGCTGCCCAGCCCGGAACCGACCGGCGGAGCAATCAACTATCTCATGTATCCCTACGCACAGGTCGGCGATCGCCCGCTCGACTGGCTCGATCCCCAGGCCTTTAAATACACCATCACCTATACGCAGGCGCCTGAAAAAGATTAACGGCTGAAACGGGATTTAAAGGTGCTTTCCTCCGGCGGGGTTTCCGGAAGGATCTCGGCTTGATAGCTTCGGGTTCGTTGTTTTTTCACAGGACGTGACTCATCCACCGGTCGCAGTTCAAGCGCCTGCTTTGCGGTCAACGGTTTCGGTTCCTTCGAACGCACCCCCTTCGGGAAGCCACGCTCTCTGGGCTTCAGCTCCATCTCTTCCGGAGTGCTCTTCGGCATCTGCTTAAAGGTATAGAGATAGAATTCTTCAACCCGGTTCCGGGCCCATTCCGCTTTTTTAAGAAAGGCCAAAGCACTGGGAATCGTCGGCTGAATCCTGAAACACTTCAGATCAATAGCGGCATCCAGAACGCGCCAACCGTAGAACTCCACCAGCTCGGTCAGCATCACTTCCGCCGACAATCCATGAAGCGGGCTGTTTTGTAATTCTTCTGTAGACATAAAATTTTTCTCCTTCAAACAAGCAACTGACTATACAGAGGTTCACTGCCGGTAGCAGAATTTAAATCATCAAACTTCCAACCTTTGGAAACCGGTTTTCCAATCATTGGAAACGGCTTTGCGGCCTTTTCTTCCCGGCGGGATATCTGACAAAAAATTTAGAGAAAGAAATATTTCCCCTCCAGAAGATCTTTTGAGGGAAAACATCTTTCAAAAAACCCACGCGCACCGATTTTTATGTCCTTAATATTTCTGTCAAACTACCCGCCGAGCCTCATTCTAAGCGCTGTCGAGCCAGCGCACTCCGAAATTTCACATCCCGACGCGCAGGATAATCATTTTGCTCCGAATCATTTTGTCGAAAAAATTCCACCCCCTGGAAACCGCTCTTCCAACCCTTGGAAACGTCTTCTCAGCATACCTTCCCGTTGCCCAGCGGAATATTTGACAAAAAATTGGAGACAGAAATATTTCCATTCCATCGGTTTTGTTGAAGAAAAACGAAAAAGCTACGGAAGGCATTTTGCAACACCATCCACCCGCACCGATTTTATGTCCTTAATATTTCTGTCAAAACGGCACGTGAGGAGAAGGTTTCACATTCACCTTGAATCGGCCGGACGGGGCCTGCAGTTTTATAGGCCGTTTAACCAACTGGATTTCAATGAAACGATGGATCTCAGGTTTATCAGGAGCACTCGCTGTCGGCTGGAGCATTGCCGCATCGGCTTATGGAGCCGCGGCAACCTATAAAATTCTGGAAACGGCGGATCACGACCCCTCCCTTTTCACACAGGGACTGATCGTCGACGGCACCGATCTGATTGAAAGCTCCGGTAAATATGGCGTATCCAAGCTGGTGCGCTACAACGCCGCAACGGGACAAGTGATCCGCAGCGCGCCGTTGCCCGCCTCTGTTTTCGCCGAGGGCCTGGTGCAGCACAACGGCTCGTTATATCTCCTGACCTGGAAGGAGCGCAAAGCCTTCCGGCTGGACCCGGCCGACCTCAACATACTGCAGGAATTCCCATTGGATACCGAGGGATGGGGTTTGACGCACGACGGGCAGCACTTCATTCAGAGCAATGGGTCCGATATACTTTTTTTCCGCAATAGCTCATCATTTAAAACAGAAAAGAAACTGTCCGTACGCGAAGGGATGTATCGCTGGAGCCGCCTGAACGAACTCGAATATGCGCACGGCCTGATCTGGGCCAATGTTTTCATGACCTCCACCATTCTCGCCATTTCACCGGAGGACGGACAGGTTGCCTTTTCGCTGGATCTATCCCCCATCGCCGCCCGGCACAAAAGCGCAGACAACAATCAGGTCCTCAACGGCATTGCCTACGACCCCAAACGCGACGCCTTCTGGGTTACCGGAAAATACTGGAACAAACGCTACCTGATCCGGATCATCCAGCCATAAATGCATTCACCCTCACTTTGACTTGAACCAGCGCAGGAATGGCGTACTCTCCGCCGTCCTATGAATATTTACTTTCCCGGACAACGCTGGATCAGCGAAACAGAACCAGAGCTCGGTATGGGCCTGGTCATCGATGTGGCAACCCGTACCGTGGCCGTGCTCTATCACGCCGCCGACGAAACCCGACACTACGCCATTAACAACGCACCTCTAAAACGCGTCCGCTTTGCGACGGGCGACGAGATTGCCTCGCAAAAGGGCGATCGCCTCATCGTTGAAACGGTGGAGGAAGATGAAGCCTCCGGGCTGCTGACCTATGCGGCGGCCGACGACACAAAGCTCGTTGAAACCGATCTCAGCGATCTCTCCAGCTTTGACCGGCCGGAAACCCGCCTGCTGGCCGGGCACGTGGATGCCAACGCGCTGTTCGACCTGCGGCTGTCCGCCCTGAATGCGCGCCACCGCTATGGAACGCTGCCGGTGCGCGGCCTGCTGGGAGGACGAGTGGACCTGTTGCCTCACCAGCTCTACATTGCCCAGGAAGTCAGCAACCGCCCGTTGCCGCGCGTGCTGCTCGCCGATGAAGTCGGACTCGGGAAAACGATTGAAGCATGCCTTATCCTACATCGTTTGATGGTCTGCGGCATGGTGCAGCGCGTTTTAATTCTGCTGCCGAATGCCCTGGTTCATCAATGGTTTGTTGAGCTGCTGAGGCGATTTAATCTCTCGTTCAGCATCTACGATGAAGAGCGTTGCCAAAGCATCGAAACCGGTGCGCCGGAGGCCAACCCCTTCCTCGACGACCAGCTGGTACTGACCAGCATTGAATTCCTCACGGAAAATCCCAAACGCGCCGAACAGGCCGGGTCCTGCAAGTGGGATCTGGTGATTGTAGACGAAGCCCATCATCTGCACTGGTCGCCCGAACAAACCAGCCCGGAATACGACGTGGTGGAAACGATTGCCGGAAACACCCCGCGGCTCCTGCTGCTGACCGCCAGCCCCGAACAGATGGGGCTCGAAAGCCACTTTGCCCGTCTGCGCCTGCTCGATCCGCAGCGATACTTCGACTTTGAAACCTATAAAGAAGAGCACGATCAATATGCAGAAGTGGCCCGCGAAATTGAACCGCGCCTCGACGAAATGGACAAATTCGAGCTGGCCGATGAACTGGACCGCCACGGACCGGGACGCGTAATCTTCCGGAATACCCGCCGCTGCATGACCGGATTCCCGAAACGCATCCCCGACCCGATCCCGCTCGACCTACCGGAAGGGGCGGATTTACTCGGACCGGATGATCCCCGCCTGAACTGGCTGAGCCAATTCATCCTGCACAACCCCGATAAAAAAATACTCGTCATCGGTCGGACCCGCACCGAGGTGGCCTCCATTGTGGAGGTGGTCAAAAGCCGCACCCGCGTGGATGTGGCCCACTTCCACGAACAGATGCCGCTGGTGCAATGCGACCGGCAGGCAGCCTGGTTTGCGGAAGAGGATGGTGCGCGGGTGATGGTGGTTTCGGAAATGGGCGGCGAAGGCCGCAACTTCCAGGTTGCCTCACACCTCGTGCTGATTGATCTGCCGCGCGATCCCGAACTGCTGGAACAGCGCATTGGACGCCTGGACCGAATCGGCCAACGTGGCGATGTGCACATTCACGTGCCCTACCTCAAAGGAACAGACGAAGAACAGGTGGTGCGCTGGTTGCACGAAGGACTCAATGCGTTTGAAGAGCCGGTGATCGGCGGATTCGAAATGCTGGAACGCTTCGAACCGAAACTGAACAAAGTAACCGGTAAGGTCATCACCGAAACCCGCACCGCCTATAAAAAGCTGCGTAAGGAAATCACCGAAGGGCGCGACCGCCTGCTGGAGCTCTCCTCTTTCCGTCCAGACATTGGAAACGAAGTGGCGGAGCAAATCAGCAAAGTGGAGCAGTCGGACGAGCTGCAGACCTACCTGCTTCAGCTGTTCGACCACTACGGCGTCAAGGCCGAGCCGCTGGATGCCACCTCTTTCCACCTCTGTCCCGACCAGCTGTTCGACGACCTCTTCCCTCTGCCGCCGGACGGACTGCGCGTCACCTTCAGCCGCGACGACGCCCTGCTCCGTCCGGACAATATTCTGATGAGCTGGGACCATCCGATGGTCACCGGTGCCAACGAAGTGATTCTGGGGTCCGAACGCGGCAGCTGCGCCATTGCCGTGGATCCGAATCAGGAGGCACCGCTTAAACTCCAGGCCGTTTACGTGCTGGAAACCATCGCCCCGCCGGCGCTTAATGCCGACCGCTTCCTTCCGCCGACGCCCGTCAGCATTACGGTCGACCACGCCGGCACCGCAGTTGACAGCACTATTGCCGAATATCTGAAAGACGGCGAACCATGGCGCCTGCTGGAGCATGAAGGCATTCGCACACAAATGATCCCGGCCATGATTGAAGCCTCCCGCGAACTGGCGGAAAAAGCGTCTGAATCGATCATCTCGGATGCGCGCGAAACCATGCGGGAACGACTCGGCGCGGACTACCAGCGCCTCGAATATCTCAAGAGCGTGAATGACAATATTCGCGATGAAGAGCTCAAGCATGCGCGTAAAGCCATGACCAAGCTCGACCGCAAACTGTCTGAAGCCCGCCTGCGCCTTGACGCCATCCGCATCATCAGTGCAAACTGATTTTCATATGAATGAACCCTCTACAACCTATCTACGCTGTCCGGTCTGTAAAGAACCTCTGGCCCCACAGGAAAAGATGGTTGGCTGTGCGAACGGCCACCCGTTCAACGTTGCGAAGGAGGGATATATCAATCTGCTGCTGAGCCATCAGCGCAAATCCAAAAACCCCGGCGATGAACCGGCGATGGTGATGGCGCGCCGCCGCTTTTTCGATTCCGGCGCGTATGCTCCACTCACCGCCGCCATCGCCGCATTTCCAATGTTTGGAAAATCAGGCGTTTCGGTGCTGGACTGCGGGTGCGGCGAAGGTCATCTGCTCGGAGCACTCAGCGAACAGGTTGAGGGATGCTTCTACGGCATCGATATTTCTAAAAAGGCCGTTCAGGTGGCCGCCAGGCGCCACAAAAAAGCCACCTGGCTGGTGGCCAACGGCATGCGGGACATTCCGATTGCCGACAACTCAATGGATGTCATCCTCAGCGTGCTGGCACCGCGCAACAACTCTGAGTTCAGCCGCATCCTGAAACCGGACGGGGCGTTGCTGATCGGCGTACCCGGCCCGAACCACCTGATCGAACTGCGGCAGAAGCTTCAGTTTTCATCGGGCGACTTTGCAGCAAAGGCCGACCAGGCCGCCGAAAAATGCGCCCCGCAATTTATCGAAACCAACCGGGAGATCCTGAGCTTTAAACAGACGCTCGACCGGGAGCAGATTGCCGACCTCATTCAAATGACGCCGCTCTTCTACCGCTCCGGCGAAGAAGCCAAAGCTGCCGTGATGCAACTGGACGAACTGTCCGTCACGGTAAGCTTTACCCTCATCACCCTGAAACCCGCCTAACTAAAAAGGCTGCCCTTCACCGAGCAGCCTCTTTCATTTCCAATGATTGGAAAATTTATCCGCGCGGCTTGAGCTGCGGGAACAGGATGACGTCGCGAATGGCGTCGGAACCGGTCAGCAGCATAATCAGGCGATCGATACCGATGCCCATGCCGCCGGTCGGAGGCATACCGTATTCGAGTGCTTCGAGAAATTCCTCGTCAATTTTGGAACCGTCGCCGGCGGCCTGCTCTTCAAAACGTTTGCGCTGTTCAATCGGATTGTTCAGCTCGCTGTAGGCCGGAGCAATTTCCTTGCCGCCGATAATCAGCTCAAACACATCCACCAGTTCCGGATCGTCGGCGCAGGCATTCGCCAGCGGAACGAGCTCGGCCGGGAGGCGGGTAATAAAGGTCGGCTGGATCAGCGTACCTTCAATAGTTTTGTCGTAGATTTCGTGGGTGACCTGTTTAAAGTCCATGCCCTCTTCAACATGCACTTCCAGCTCTTCGGCTTTCGCTTTGGCTTCATCGAGGCTCTTTTCAAACCAGTCGGCACCGAGGTGCTCCCTGATCAGATCCTGATATGGAACTTCCCGCCACGGAGCAGTCAGATTGATGGTGTTTCCCATCCATTCAAATTCAATTTTACCGAAGATCGTTTCCGCCAGATGCGTGAACATGCTCTGAATCAGTTCCTGCATGGAACGCATGTCACCGTAGGCCTCATAAATTTCGAGAGCCGTGAATTCCGGGTTATGCGTGCGGTCGAGCCCTTCGTTACGGAAGTTGCGGTTCATTTCGTAGACGCGGTCCATGCCGCCTACGATCAGACGCTTCAGGTAAAGCTCTGGTGCAATACGCATGAAAACATCGGTATTCAACGCGTTGTAGTGCGCCATGAACGGCTTAGCCGCCGCGCCGCCGGCAATCTGATGTAGCATCGGCGTTTCAACTTCGAAGTAGCCCCGGCCATCGAGGAAGTTGCGGATCTCTTTCATCACCTGTGTGCGCTGCTTGAACACTTCCATCACTTCCGGGTTGGAGATGAGGTCGAGCGAGCGCTGGCGGTAGCGGGTTTCTTTATCCGTGAGCCCGTGGAACTTTTCCGGCAGCGGCAGCAGCGACTTGGAAAGCAAGGCCCAGCTGCTGACGCGCAACGTCTCTTCTTCGGTACGGGTCATGAACATTTCGCCTTCAACACCGATAAAATCACCGAGGTCGAGCAGTTTGAAGGCCGCAAAATTATCGTCGCCGATCAGGTCTTTTTTGACCATGACCTGGAATTTAAAGGAACCGTCGGAAATGTGGGCGAAGGCCATTTTTCCCATCTTGCGGATGGCCACAATTCGCCCGCAGGCTTTCACCACCCGATCGACTTCAAAGTCAGCGTGCAGTTTATCGAGTCGGTCGGTGCGCTCGAACGCTTTTCCAAAGGCTGGAAAACCGGCCTCTTCTAGCTTGTTCATATTTTCAATACGCTGCTGGCGATATTCGTTTCCGGACAGTTCTTCACTCATGTTTTTCTCCTGAAAAATTGGCCGCAAACCATACGAGTTCCCCCTACTCAAGTCAACCCACAGAAGCGGCACATACTAAAGGTTTTCTAACAGAAGATCGCAAAGCTCGCGAAGTAATGGCTACGAGTTCTATCAGCAGTTGTCTTTGCGCCCTTTGCGCTCTTCTGTTGGAACTATTCCCAGTCGGCCAGACGGAGATTCGGATTCACGTCGTTGGGTTCTTCGACGGACTTATTGAGCCGGATCTTTTCGTAGGCTGCTCCGGCGATCATGGCGGCGTTATCGGTGCAGAGCGACGGCGGACAGAGCAGCAGAGGAACACCGGTCTTTTCAGAAAGGGCCGTCAGTTTTTCACGAAGCACCTTGTTCAGCGAAACGCCGCCGGCGCAGGAAAAGCTCTTGATATCAAAACGCTTCAGGGCCCGTTCGGTCCGCATGGTAAGCGCATCGGCCACGGCTTCCTGATAGGAGGCGGCGATGTCGGCCAGCTCCTGGCCTTCCGGCTCGTGGTCGAGTTTTTTAACGTGTGTCAGCAGCGAGGTTTTGAGGCCGCTGAAACTGAAGCAGAGGTCGCGCTCGTATTTATAAACCCATTTCCCCCGGTCCACACTGTCAAGTCCGCGCGGGAACCGGATGGCCTTCGGATTCCCGCCTTCCGCGGTCTTCTGAATGATCGGTCCGCCAGGATAGCCGAGCTTCAGCACAGCAGCCGCTTTGTCCAGTGCTTCGCCGGCGGCATCGTCGATGGTACTTCCGAGCAGCTCGAACTGCCCTGGCCCTTTCATCATTACCAAACTGCTGTCGCCACCGGATACCATGAGTCCAAGCATTGGAAAAACGTCTTCCTCAGTCGGCGCGTCCTCTTTCATGAATACAGAATGCAGGTGGCCTTCATGATGGTTCACACCGATCAATGGTTTGCCGAGGCGCTGTGCCAGTGTCTTTGCGGCAGAAAAGCCAATCAACAGCGAACTGGCCAGCCCGGGGCCATAGGTCACGGCGATGGCATCGATGGAATCATAGGTCTCGCCGGCGGAGTTCAGGGCCTCTTCGATAATGCCCGGCAGTTTGGCCACATGGTTGCGCGAAGCAATTTCCGGCACTACCCCGCCATAGGGCCGATGCTTGGCAATTTGAGAGTAAATGGCATTGGAGAGTACTTTGCGGCCGTCTTCCACAACGGCCGCCGCAGTTTCATCGCACGAGCTTTCAAGTCCTAAAATTTTCATAGCGCCTATAAAAAGGGGCCTGAATCATAGATTCAAGCCCCGTTTACAAACTTTACGAATACAGGAATTACATTCCGAGCATGCCTTGACGCTCAGCTTCGGCATATTCCTTCATTTCTTTATCGAGTTCCTCGAAGGCCTTGGAGGCACGATAGCGCTCGTACAGCTTGGGTTTATTGCTGTTTTTCAGCGACTCGTGAATGATGTCCGGATTCAGCACCATGAGTACATAGGCGGTGGTAATGCCGTCGTTGACTTCATATTTCTGCATCTTCGGGACCGTGCCTTGCAGTTCCTGCGCAGTAATCTGCTTGGTGGCTGAGCTGAAGAGTTCGTTCATTTCCGAGCCGCCGGCTTCACCAACTTCTTCCACAAAGGCCTTTTCCAGGTTTTCAATTTTCACCTGAACAGCCTGAGCCATATTTTTGCGCGCTTCCACTTTCGCTTTGGTAATCGCCAATTGCGTATTGCGGGATTCACCGAGACCGACTGAGGCCATTCCACCTTTTTCAGTAATCTTTGCGACCTCTTCCTGCATATGGTCAAACATGGTTTTATCGGAGTCCGCTTTGGGTGCAGATTTGCAACCGGAGAATCCGATGCACACAGTTAGGGCCAGCAGGCCAACAGCAATTTGTTTCATTTCTCAGTCTCCTGTTCAGATTTACAAAGATTGGAACACGCGTTCCTCAGTCTCATGCATAAAAATATTATGCCTAGGATTGGAAACGCACCGCAAGTGTTTTTTAAGTGTAACTGAGCCGTACGATCCTCTAGGATTTCGATCCATGAAAATTCTTTTTCTAGCCAATCGGCTGCCGCATCAGAATGTTGCGGGCGGACACCGACTTATCCACCAGCGTATGCAATTGCTCGCGAATAAGGGGCATGCGGTTGGTCTCGCATCTTTTGTGAGCGACGATAATGCCCAATATGTTCAGGCCCTGAGCACGACCCTGCACGAAGTTCAAACCGTCCCGCTGAAAAAGCAGCATTTGACAGTACGGATCATGCGGGACTATGTCAGCGGCTCACTGCCGGCCATCTTCTGGAAAAACTATTCCCGCCGCATGATGCGGCTCGTGGGCGACATGGTGGATGCAGGCCGATATGACGTGGTTATTGCCGCCTACAGTGAAATGGGCATGTATCTCTATCGAAACCCGTTTCTTCCTGCAGTACACAAGGTGGTATCGTGCCATCGTTGCCTGACCTCCTCCTTCGCTAAATACGTGGAAACCCCCGGCGTTCCGCTTTCCGTCCGGGCCAAGAGCGCCTCGCAGCTACAGGTACTGGAAAAGTATGAATTCGAGATGTACAGCGCTATGGACCACATTCTGACGCTCACACAGGAAGACCGGTTTACGCTACTGAACTATGCCCCGCAACTGCCGGTTTCGGTGATCCGGCCCGGCATTGACTTCAATTATTTTGACCGGAAACGCAAAGAAGCAGTCACCCAGCCGGTGGTAATGATGTGCGGGTTCTTTGCCGATAAATCGAACCACGATGCCGCCATGTGGTTTATTGAAGAGATTTGGCCGGCAGTCAAACAGAAGTATCCAAAACTGAAGTGCATTTTTGCCGGCAAAGGCGCCAGCCCCGAAATGGAGCGCGCCGCAGCGGCGTATCCGGAAACCATGCACGTGATCAGCACCGTCGAAGATTTACGCCCCTATCGGGAGCAGGCCACTATTTTCATAAACCCCATGCGCCTCGGATCCGGCCTACGCGTTAAAGTCCTCGAAGCCATGGCCACCGGTCTGCCGGTGGTTACCACAGCGCTCGGCGTGGCTGGCATTCCGGCACAAAACGGTGAAAATTGCTTTGTGGCCGACACACCGGATCTGTTTGCTCAGTCAATCGACTGGTTGATGACCGATCTAAACATGGCAAATAAAATGGGCACACGGGGTCGCGAAATGGTCAAGAGCCAGTTTAACAGCCACTCGTCCATCAGTGAGCTTGAACAGGTTCTCGAAGAAGTGATATCCATACAGGGTTGATTGATAACCAAGGGAGTTACACACATGATTCATCATATTCCGTTCGACTATATGTATACCTTTATGCTGGATGTTTTTACCGGCATTGGCGTTCCAGCTGATGAAGCCAAAATCTGCGCCGACGTATTGATTGCATCCGACAAACGCGGCATCGACTCTCATGGCATCGGCCGTTTAAAACCCATTTATTATGATCGCATCGTTGATCAGAAAATTCAGAAGCCCACCACTGAATTTGAAATCGTGCGCGATCACCTGGCCACCGCTGTTGTGGATGGACATCACGGCATGGGCATGGTGGTGGCAGAGCGCTGTATGCAAATGGCGATTGATAAAGCAAAGAAACACGGCCTTGGCATGGTGGTGGCCAGAAACTCGACACACTACGGTATTGCCGGCTACTATCCGCTGATGGCCACCGCCGAGAATATGATCGGCATTTCGGGCACCAATGCCCGACCGTCCATCGCCCCGACCTTCGGCGTGGAAAACATGCTCGGCACCAATCCGCTGGTGTTCGGTTTCCCCACCGATGAGCCGTTTGATTTTGTGAACGATTATGCCACCTCCATCATCCAGCGCGGCAAGATTGAGCAATATGCCCGCGAAGGCCGCGATTGTCCGGAAGGCCTGATTGTCGGCCGCGATGGAAAATCGAAAACCGATTCAAAGCAGATTCTTGACGATCTCGTTAAAGGCGAAGCCGCATTGGCCCCCATCGGCGGCATCGGCGAAGAGACCGGCGGCTATAAAGGCTACGGCTTTGCCACCGTCACGGAAGTGCTTTCCGCCGCACTACAGCAGGGCGCCTTCCTGCAGCAGTGCGTCAATAAAGATGCCGACGGCAACCTCAAGCCCTACGAGCTAGGTCACTATTTTATGGCGATCGACATTAAATGCTTCTGCGAACCAGTGGACTTCCGCAAAACGGCCGGCGACATTATGCGCGCGTTGCGCGAATCCGAAAAGGCACCGGGAGCCGAGCGGATCTACACCTGCGGCGAAAAGGAATATCTCGCCGGCATTGAACGCGCCGAGTCCGGTGTGCCCGTAAACGAAGCGCTGCAGAAAGATATGATTACCATGCGCAACGAGCTGAACCTCAACTACACGTTCGAATTCGAATAATGGATTTGCAACTCAGCCCTGCTCAGAAAGATGGACTGCGCCGGAAGCTTATCGCCCTGTATATGGACGTTTTCGATGAAGAAATCAGCGACTTCAAGGCTGGGCAGGTGCTGGACGGTTTTCTCGAAACACTCGCTCCGGCCATCTATAACGAGGCCGTTCAGGACATGAAAAAATTCATGCTCAATCAACTTGAAGATATGGAAGCAATCTACGAGAAAAGGTAATGGCATTGCCCTTCCAAAGTCTGGAAATTAGTACACCTTTTTTCCAGACATTGGAAAATATTCCCCTATGTTGGTTCTTACACACCAAAGGGATACACCATGTCTACGGGCTTCAAAGGAAAGTTTCACCGACAGAATATTCTTTCGCGCTTTGCGAAGGATCTGGTTCGCCGCTCGCGGTCGCGCTGTGAACTGTGCGAAAAAAGCGGTGTAAAACTGGATGTCTACGAGCTGCTTCCTCTGGAGGAAAATCCCTATGTTGACGGATGCATCTTCATCTGCGAAGGGTGCCGCAAACAGATTGAAAAACCAAAAAAAATGATCCCCTCGAACTGGCGCTGCCTGAACAACGCACTCTATTCCGAAGTGCCGGCCGTTCAGGTGATGTCGTTCCGCATGCTTCGCCGCCTGGCCGCCAGAAATGAGCACTGGGCAAACGAACTGCTCGAACATGCCTATCTGGATCCGGAACTTGAAGAATGGGCCGATCTGGCAGAATAGATCAGGATTCCAGATCCCGGAAGATTCCGCAGAATCGACCATCCAGACTGGCCCCCTCTACCTTTACCGCATCGAGCAAAAGTTTTTCGTCGCCTTGCGTGGTGACCGTGCTGAACCACGCTTCGGTCAGCCCCTCCCGGCTTTCTGCGTGCACCATAAGAGAATCGGCTTCCGCATTCGAGTCCATGTGCCGGGCCGTTACTTCAGCAATATGGATGAATGCGTAGCCGTTTCGCCCGGAAAGCATCTTCCTGAGTTCTGAAATAATTTCGTCTTTTTCCATACCCACAATCGGGACCACTTCCATGAGTCCTTCATCGTTAAAGACAAAAAAGATTTCAAGATGTGTGCCGGCCTCCAGAAACTGATACCGCGCCTCGGCATTTAATTCCTTAATCCACTTCTGGAGCGATCCCGCTTTATCCTGCTTATTCCACTCGGGTGCATTCATGCCGTTCCTTTCGTTATGTGCTTTAATTTCCCGTCTCCCTGCTTGGAAATCACTTCTATTTATCCTCTCTATGCGCTTATACTCACACTCTTTAAACAGGAGTTGGTATGCAACGGGTTGTAGATAAAAAAGCAGATCAGGTAACGGTACGACGATTAAATATGTCGGCTATTCTCAGATTACTGAGAGAGCGCGGCACATTGGCCCGGGCCGATCTGGCAAAAGAACTCGGCATGACGCGCAACACCGCATCCAACATCGTCACGGATCTATTGCAGGCCGGACTGGTGATTGAAACCGAGTTCCGCCGTGCCGGCGCCGGCCGCCCGGGCCTGCTGCTCGAACTGGCCCCCAATGGCGGTTTTGCCATTGGCGCCGAGATCGATGTTAACCGCATCATCGTGATTGCTGCGGACTTCAACGGAAAAATTCTCTGGGAACAATCAACCGCAATTTCCCCGGCGCAATCGAAGGATGAATGCATTCAGCTCGCCGAGCAACTGGTTCAGGACGCCCTGAACTGGGGCGGTGCTGAAGGCCTTAAACCCTTGGGCATCGGTTTGGGCCTGGCGGGACTGGTGGATTCTGAAAACGGAACGCTCACCTACGCGCCGACCTTGAAATGGACGAATGTACCATTTAAAGCGATGTGGGAAGAGCGCTTCGGCCTTCAGGTCTACCTCGACAACGAGGCAAACACCTCGGCGCTTGGATACCACACCTATGCGGACCGCTCCAAAGCAAGGAATCTGGCTTACCTCAGTATCGGTGTCGGTATGGCAGCGGGACTGATGCTTGAGGCGCATCTCTTTCACGGAAGCAACGGCTTTGCCGGACAGGCCGGCCATATGAAAATCCGGACCGATGGCGAAGCCTGCTCTTGTGGCGATCAAGGGTGCTGGGTCACGGAAGTGGGCATTGCCGCTCTTGCACGGAAAGCCAAACTGGAAAACATCGATTTAAATACCGTTGCTCGCGCTCTGCGAGATGGCGACGCCACGATGATGCAGGTTGTCGATGAAATGGCAGAGATGCTCGGCCTCGGCATAGCAAATCTGGTAAACCTGTTCAACCTCGACACGGTGGTACTCGGAGGAGCCATGCGGACCGTGCTTCCCTTCATGCTGGAAAAAACCCGTTCCGTCGTGGATCAGCGAGCACTGAAACAGCCGAGGGAGAATATGCGCATTAAGGTGGCCGGGCGCGACAACGACAGTGTATTCGGAGCTGCGTGCCTCGTGCTTGATTCTATTATGAACGATCCGGTTCCTCTGGTTCGCTCTCTGATATAAATTTATATTGACGGGACAAAGGCGGACACGCAGGTCCGCCTTTGTGCTTAGGTGACTGGAAACAGCGCATCAGGCGTCGGCGGCGGGCTTTTCCTCATCCGGTTTATCAGGAGCAGGCACTGGCTCTTCTTTAATCTCTTCGGTGGCCGCTTTATGCAGATCTTCTTCCACTCCGCGGATCTCACGTTCGAGATCATCTTTTCCCTTCTTGAATTCGCCCAGGCTTTTTCCGAGAGAACGGGACAGCTCAGGAAGTTTCTTTGCTCCGAAAAGCAACAGCACAATAAAGAGAATGACCAACAGCTCCGGTCCGCCCGGCATGCCCAACGCTAAGGTATACATTTTACTACTCCTCGGTTAAATCGTCAAAGACGGGTTCCGGGCGATAGAGCATGAAGACCTCGGTCGGCCCCGTGCCCTGAACGCCACGTATTTCAATATGCTCAAGCCCGTGCGCGGCCAGCATTCGGAACGATTTTCCCTCAATCTCCAGCTTCGTGGTTTTCCAACCATTGGAATCGAGAATATCGAGCAGGCGTCCATGTATCACAGCGAGGCTCATTTTACTTCGCATGCCCGCACCCACCAGTTCCGCCCCCGGAACCCGCCCGTGCTGGTGCAGCTCAAAGCCTTCCATCATCAGATAGTCCGGAAAGAGTAACACTTCGGGCCGCAACCCCGGTTCCAGAAATTCCATGGCAGCATCTTGATCAATTACGGGTTCCGGCGTCTGCATGGGCGTGGAACAACCAAATAAAAGAGCCGTCAGAGCAAGGTATAATCCCCGGACCCCGTTCTGTTTGTTCATCGAATACGGCATAGTTCTCCACTGCGTTTTAGAAATGATGCAACAATGTAGTTCATTGAGACTTCCGCGACAAGTTTTCCCGTTCCGATCAGAAACGCGATCTATTGCACCTTCAAACTTTCAGCCATTTCATAAACCTTCAACTTCATATCTTCACGGGCCTCTGCAGAGCCAAATGCTTCAAACCAGTAGAGTTCTTTCAATCCGCCCAGCAAGCAGACTCCTTCATAGGCCAGAGTCTTCGGCTTCTTTTTAAAATAGGGTTTACTGGTACCGCTGATATACCAACCGCGCTGCCCGTTGATTTCCACCTGCTCGAAATGAGCATCCATATCATTGATGATCACCATTTTCCGGTTGATCAGCTTTTGAACCAGATACTGCAACTCGACCGAAGTCAGCACAGACCACCCCGTCCGCAGTTCATACGTATCGGTGATAAAGCTGAGGAAATAGGACTCATCGGACGGCTCGAAAATAAACTGTTCTGAAAAAGAGGTATAATAATCAGCCGCATACCGATTCGACTGCTGGTCATACCACTCTCGTATAGCCGACTCCCGGTCAGACACTCCTTCACCAGACGAGGTTTTGATCGTATGCAGTCCGCCCGGCACCTGTACCGAGTATCCATTCCAGCCCACCTTCGGATTTGAAATCAGACCATCGACCAATGTGGCCGGTTCATAGGCCACGCATCCGGCAAAGAGTACCAAGGGAGCAACGAGATATTTCATCAGCTTTATCATTTCAAAAGCATAACCACCTGAAGGATTGAAAACAAGAAGCCGATTCCATAGTATCTGCCCCATGAAATATCGCCCTAAACACCTTATCGAATATGCCGCGCTGCGGATGTTTCAGTTCTGTTTCAATATTCTGCCCTATCGGGCTGCACTGGCTGTCGGGGCCGGGTTGGGATGGATTGCCTTCTATCTGGTCCGCTGGCGGGTGGATAATGCCAAGGCGCGTATTCGCGAAGTGCTGGGCGAAGAGCTACCGGCCAAAGAGGTCAACCGCATTGCCTTTCTCTCCCTGCGCTATATGTTTTTCAACATGGTGGATGTGCTTCGCACCCATTTCTGGACGCCGGAGCGTTTTAGAAAGTACAGCAACTTCCACATTGCTTCCGACCGAATGCACAAGCACCTCGAATCCGGACGCGGGGCTGTTGCAGCACTGCCGCACATGGGGAGCTGGGAGCTTGGCGGTATTGCCTCGAAAGTATACGACGTTCCCCTGTTCTTTATCGTCGGCGTGCAGCGTAATCCGCTCTTCAATGATTTCATGAACAAACTGCGCGGCGGCACCGGCGATCAGGCGCTGCCGCGCGAAGACCGGATGCTGCTGCGCAAAGTGGTTAAAAACCTGCGGGCCGGAAAAGTGCTGGCCATGACCAATGACCTGCGTTCCCGCACACAGGGCATTGCGGTGCAGTTCCTGGGAAAGGAAGCCAACATTGTCGGCGGCATGGCGCTTTTTGCCCGGCAGGCCAAGGTTCCGGTACTTCCGATGATTGTTTACCGCGAGGGATGGACCCAGCACCGCTGTATTCTCTGCGACCCGATTGAACCCGACTTCGAACTCGATAAAGAAGAGGACTGGCAACGCATCACGCAGATCACCATGTCGCGTTACGAGGAAGAGATTCGGAAGCGGCCAGAGCAGTATTTCTGGTATAACAAGCGCTGGGTGCTCGACCCGTTTATTGCGGAAGCCCCCGCGCCATCACCCGATCCAGCAACGCCTGCGGAACAAAGCGTGCCATAAAACCACCGAGGTGCGCCGGCAGCGTAATCACATAGCGCCTCCGGGGACTGGAACTTTCCAATGCATGGAAAATTTTCCGGGCCACATCTTCCGGCGGACGGTTGATGAAATCGACTTTCTTAAACTGCTTCTTCCGCCGGGCCGCTTCCTTTTTATAGGAGTCGGCATAGCGCACGTCGTCGGTAATGACATTCTCTTCCATGGCGGCGGCGGCATTGCGGCGAAAGGCCGAAACAATCGGTCCCGGCTCTATCAGGCTCAGCGTGATGCCTGTCCCCGTCAGCTCCACACGCTGCGCATCGCCCAGCGCTTCCACTGCAAATTTGGATGCACAATAGGCCCCCACCATCGGTGCGGCAATCAGACCATAGATTGAGCTGACGGTGACAATCCGTCCCCATCCCTGTTCGCGCAGCGTGGGGACAAGCGCATTGGTCAGCTCCTGCGTACCAAACACATTCACCTCAAACTGTCGTCTCAGGGCATCGCGGTTCATATCTTCAACGGCGCCCGGCATGGCAACCCCCGCGTTGTTCACCAGACCGCCGAGTCCTTCCGGCACCTTTTCTAAGAGCAGCTTAACGGCGCGCTGAACCGAAGCACTGTCACCCAGATCGAGTTCGATGGCATCAAAACCATCTTTGCGGAGTTTGGCTAAATCTTCCTCTTTACGAGCCGTCGGAAAAACCGTCCAACCGTGATCCCGCAGAAAATAGGCCGTTGCTTCACCGATGCCCGATGAACAACCGGTCACCAATACTGTTCTTTTTTTAACTTCAGGAGCTTTCATAGGTCATCCATAGAAACCCAATTCGGGGAAAAAAGAAAGGCCGGTTTCCAAGGTTTGGAAGCCGGCCCGTTTTTTCCAATGGTTGGAAAATTATTTAAAGAACGCTTTGCCCAGTGCCTGAACGGCCTTCACGCGATCCTCATCCTTCACGGCAAACATCATGCTGATTTCGGAGGCGCCCTGGTTAATCATTTCCAGATTCACACCGGCCTCGCAGAATGCGCCGGTGGCCTTGGCGGCCATTCCCGGCGTGTAGTGCATACCTTCGCCCACCACCATCACCATGGAAAGCCCATGCTCGACGGAAATGTTATCGGGTTCCAATTCTGTTTTAATGAGCTCCAGTACGCTCTCTTCTTTGCCTTCCACCTGATCCGAACGCAGAATCACCGACATATTATCAATACCCGACGGCGTATGCTCGAAGGAGATTTCCTCGTCTTCCAGAATCTGAAGCAGACGACGGCCGAATCCGACCTCGCGGTTCATCATATATTTATCGATGTAGATGGAACAGAAACCGTCCGCACTGGAGATACCGACCACCGAACCGTGCTCCGGCTCGCGCTTCGGCACCACCATGGTTCCCGGGGCGGCGGGATTGTTGGTATTTTTAATGCAGATCGGAATTTCGGCATGTACCGCCGGAATGATGGCTTCATCGTGAAACACACCGAATCCGGCATAGGCCAATTCCCGCATTTCGCGGTAGGTCATGCAGTCGATCGCCGGCGGATTATCAATCACGCGCGGGTCCATGGCACAAACCGAATCCACGTCCGTAAAGTTTTCATACACATCGGCCTTCACGGCCGCTGCCAGAATGGCTCCGGTGATATCGGAACCGCCGCGCGGGAACGTGGCAACTTCGCCGGCTTTGGTACTACCGAAGAAGCCGGGGAAAATAATAATTTTGTCGTAGTTCTTCAGAGCCGCCAGTTTTGCAAAGGATTCCGGCAGCACCTCGGCATTGCCGAATTCATCGGAAAGCAGCATCCCAGCATCACCCGGGTTCACATACACGGCAGGAAAGCCGGCTTTAGTGAACGCTTCGGCAATCACTTTGGCATTATTGTCTTCACCGGAGGCTTTCATGGTGTCCATGAACTGCAGATCATTGGAATCGCGGTTCTCTATGCGACCACGCAGGTCGGCCTCGATGGTCTCAACCACCGCTTCCGGCAAATCCAGATCCTTCTGAATCTCAGCGTAGCGAGCCACCACTTCAAGCAAAGCGGCTTCGCAGTCGGCATTTTCGAGTACCGTATCGGCCAGCGCAATCAGCAGGTCCGTGACCTTCGTGTCGGCCCCGGTTCGTTTACCCGGCGCGGATACCACCACAATGCGACGGTCCGCATCGGCTGTGACCACATTAATAATTTTGGAAATCTGTTCCGCGTTAGCAACGGAGGAACCACCGAATTTTACAACTTTCATTTTCTTTCCTTCAGATCGGTCTAATCAGACCCATCCGACTGATCAGTCGGATTTAAATATTTTATTCGAAGTCTTCAAGACGCATACGAATCGGTTCGTCGCATGCGACATCCAGTTTGCGGATATCTTCCATGGCCGCAACAAACTCAGCTTCTTTAGCTTTGTGCGTCAGGATCACCACCGGAGCCTTACCGTTTTCGTGCGTTTCTTTCTGCACAACAGAAGCAATGCTGATGTTGTTTGCACCGAAAATATTCATGACCTGCGCCATAGCACCCGGCTGATCTTCCAGGCAGAGGCGAATATAGCAGCGCTTCTCGATGTTGTCTGCAGAGCAATACTTCAGCGCATCTTTCTGGAGCATCATCGTGACACTGACCGGAACGCCTTTCCCGCTCAGCTTATCGGAAGCGGCTTCCATGATGTCGCCGATAACCGCGCTGCCGGTCGGCAGGCGCCCTGCACCGCGTCCGTAGTACATCGTGTCGTCCACAATGTCGCCTTTCACAAAGACGGCATTAAAGGAATCAGCAACAGAAGCAATCATATGTCCTTTCGGAACGAGTGCCGGCTCAACAGAGAGCTCCACTTCACCGTCATTATCCTTGATAATGGCGAGCAGTTTAATCTGATAACCCAGCTCATCGGCATTATCGATTTCCGACGCCGCGAGTCCGCGAATACCGATGGTCGGACAGGCCTCCATCGGCACCGGCGCTCCGTACGCCATGGAAGCCAGGACCACGGCTTTGTGGGCGGTATCGATTCCATCGATATCGAGATCCGGCGGCGTTTCGGCATAACCAAGCGCCTGGGCATCAGCCAGAATTTCGTCGAAAGGCAGGCCTTCGCGTTCCATGCGGGTGAGAATGTAGTTACAGGTTCCATTCAGAATGCCGTAGATGCTTTCAATCTGATTGCCGATCAGGCCGGCGCGCTGAGAGCGCAGGATTGGAATCCCGCCGCCAACCGCCGCTTCGTAGTAGATTCCGGTATTATTTTCGCGGGCAACTTTGTAGATTTCCTCTCCGTGATCGGCCAGCAGCGCTTTGTTGGCAGTAATCACCGGCTTGCCCTGCTTGAGAGCCTCAAGTGTAAAGGTGCGGGCAATGGAGGTTCCGCCGACCAATTCAACGATCAGGTCTACGTTTTCGTCATTTATCACAGACATTGCATCGGTAGTCAGAACCCCTTCTTCAATCGTGATTCCGCGGTCGGTTGTGATGTCCAGATCGGCGATTTTTGTAACGACCGGTGTAATGCCGGTTCGTTCAGCCATGAGGGCTCCGTTTTTCTGAATGCCTTCCACTACGCCGGCACCAACTGTGCCGAATCCGAGAATTCCGATTTTGATTTCTTTCATTATATCCATTCCTGTTTCTAAAAAATGAAGCGCAACCATAGCCATTTGCCCTTTTGACTCAAGCCAAATCACCCACATTAAAAAGGGGTTCCAATGATTGGAACCCCTACTGATTTGATCCGATTATCCGTCTAGTAATAGCGCTTCGGACCAGATGGATGCACGCGGGTGCATGTATCGTCGAAATAACGGCCGATCGGAATTTTCTTCAAGTTTTCCAGATTTTCATACAACCAGTCATTCGAGGCGGCATACTGGATAATTTCCCCCCTGATATCCGTTACAGTGATCAGATAGCCCATATATTTCTGACCATAGTTATTCGAATGCATGGAGTAGTTCATGGTTTCCACCGTTCGCTCTCCGCGGAAGTTGTGCGAACGGTCATTTTCCCGGGTCGGTGTAAACGTACTGGTCTGACGGTCAAACAGGATAAATTTATCATCATCCAGATACTGTTCACCAATGGCAAAATATTCCACTGTAAGCGGATAATCATAGGAGCGAGCCGTTGTCTGCTTCAACTTGGCCCCGAAAGTCCAATCGAAGATACGCGGAGCTTCCTCATTCAGGAACGGCGATGTTTCGATGATTCGCTGCCCGCTCTGCTTTGAAAATGAAATATTGAACTCCGGCGGGTTCGACAACGAGATAAACTTGAGATCCTCCTGCGACATCTCTACAGCCGGAATTCTGATCTGTTTGCCCCGTGAGCTTTTCAGAACCACTTTATCCCCGATCGTGCTGACATATTCCGCCTCAGTGGTTTTTCCGCTCTTCATAGTCCAGATCCGGAGCTTCGACACCGGTTCCTCCGGAGCAGGCTCAACAGCAACCGGCTCTTCTTCCCGAGCAAGTACAACGTCCGACCCACGGCCGGATTCGAAATCGCAGAAAATCGGCCCGTTGGTAATTGAAAATTCCTCCGCGACCATTGTTTTAGAGATTTCGTCGATTAGGTCGAAACTCGGATAAGCGGTTTTAAACATAGGCAGAATCGGACCCTGCTGGGGATTCAGTTCATATTCTACGTCCTCTTCCTCAACGACCAGCATCATATCAAAGTGCCCGCCGGGCACCTCGCCGCCGATCACTTCCATATCTACAGGAACGCCCGGTTCAAGCGTAATCCAGTCTCCAACGACCGCCGTGTTGTTACCCATTTTATAGGTGCGGTTTTTTGAATCGTTCGACTGCCATTTGCTGATCACAACATCGGTGCCCGGCCAACTGGCATTCAACACTTCTTTGCCATCGACCCGCACCACCATAATATCGTCACCCTGACCGCGGAACCGGAATGTGATGCCGTCTTTATGAACCAGCGATCCTTTATAATGCGCCAACCAGCACCATCCGCCTGTATCAGGTTCGCCGAATGCCGCGGGTGCTGTGGACGAGCGCACCGTCGGAACCATAAATGAAGTCGCATAGAGTTTCTTGGGCGATCGGTAATACTGAGCCAGTGAAGACGGTTTCCACCCATTGCGCACAAACTTGGCCACGACCTCTTTGAATGCATCCGGGTCCATCCCGTTCGAGGTGCCGCGCCTAGTCCGTTTGACATCATAGAAGGTGCCGACAAAGTCGTTACCAATCGACTGGCCACCGCCGAACAGCGTGACTTCATCCAGATCCGGTATAATTTCAAAGCCACCGATTCCCCCGGCAAGCCCCTCTCCCATACCGCTCATTTCCGGCAGTTGAATATCCGGCATGCTTGCCCGTTTTACCTTGGTAACAATTCGCGTGCTCGATTTAGGCTTGGAGGTTTTCTTCACCTTCACCTTCGGCTTCTTCAGCTTCATTTTCGGCCGATCCACCGGCTTGGGAGGAACAAATTTTTTCTCTTCCTTCTGAACCACATTAAAAACCACCAACAGTCCGGCCAGCGAAAATGCAGCCGCATGGATCAGAATACTGATCACAAACCCGCTCGGAGCACCTTTAACCACCCCTTTATCCTTCTTAGTCCTCTTTTTCATCACCTTCTCCTTAACCTTCTATGAGTCACACAATATAGTATCACCCTTCAGATTAGGGGCCATCATTATCATCCCGTCCTTTAGCACTATAGTCTCAGGTAATTAACCCAAATCACTTTTTTTGCATTATCCACATTATAAAAATGGTGGAATGTATGAAACGCGATGCAGCGAGAGGACGTTCGTAAATTGAATATCGGGCCCGATCGAAAAGGCTTTAGCACCCGAACAATGCCTACCTCCGGAGGAATGACCGTCCGCCTATGGATGAAATGTTTGCCGGCATCACCTGCCCTGCCCTCATCCTCAAAGCCGGTGCCCAGGACGGTATCCGCAAACAGAATGAAGCAATCGCGGCATCCTTACTCAATGGTAAAAGCATACATGTTCAAAATGCCGGCCATTGCGTACGGAGGGATCAGACCGCTGCGGTGATCCGAGAACTCGAAAACTTCCTCAAAACTTTTTAGGGCTCACACAACTTTCGCGCATTGCGCTGTTTTCATCCCATCACAACTCCTGGCCTTTATTAGCGGCGGCAATCGTATCTCTGCGCTGCTGGTCCGTAAATATAAGCAATATGTTGCGTCGCGCCTTCATGCTGCTTTCAAAATCAATTCAATCGACCCCGGTTAGTGAAGCCAGAGTACCTCAATGAATCGATGTTGCATGACACACAGAGAATTTCACATGGTAAAACTAATCACAGGTCTATGAATGGATTGAATAAATACCTGTCACATTGAAAAATCGCCTAATTTCAACGATTTAAAATCCGGAAGCATTTAAACTGCGTCATGACGGTATAAACTGTCCTTTATTTGGAAGTAAACAGGTTGTTAAAGTGCGTTGACGCTGAAAGATTAAAGGGAACGCAGACAAAAAAACGAACTCCATGAAGGATTTATAATGATGAAAAGTAAAACCATTCAATTCAGCACACTGCTCACGCTCTGCGCGGCCATGTGCACACAGGCTGACAATCCGCTCGTCTATGATGTCGGCATGGCTGACCCCCATATCTTCATCTTCGAAGACAAAGCCTACATGTACACCACCCACGATGACAAAGAGGCCGCCACCGTTGAGTGGAATATGCCGGATTGGAATATTTGGTCTTCGGACGATCTCGTGGACTGGAAACATGAGCGCACAGTGAAACCCGCTGAAACCTACATTGGTGAGTCCATCTATTGCTGGGCGCCGAATGCCGCCACGAAAAATGGAAAATACTATTTCTACCTCTCCAACAAGCTGATCGACACCGCAGTCATGGTGAGCGACTCGCCTGCAGGCCCCTTCAAAGATGCATTGGGAAAACCGCTGCTGCCGGAAGATCTGACGCCGACCCATGAATATGATATCTGCGTCCTTTTCGACAACGGATCTCCTTACATCGTTTTCGGGGCACATCAGCCGCACAGAGCGGAAAAGGGGCACACGTATCACATTGCCAAACTCAACGACGACATGATCTCGCTGGCTGATGAGCCGAAGCCGCTCGTCATCGATGGGCCCCCGACCTTCCGCGGCGACAAGCCGAATATTCATTTCCACCGCGGCACCTACTATCTGACCACCGGTGCACACTGGGCGACCTCCGACAACCTGTACGGCCCCTACACCGTGAAATGGTCTGAGAGCGACGACTCTCATCCGCACGATTGGAGCCGCCGCGCCCATGGCAACTTTTTCGAATGGAACCGCCAGTGGTTTTGGGTCTACTGCAGCTTCGTGGACCACCACGACACGTGGAAATATCGTCAATCTCAGATGACCTATGTGCACTACAAAGACAACGGCGATATCGTCTACGATTCGGAACTGCTCGACAGCCACTACAAAGCCGGTGTCGGCCAATACGGCGCGGACTGGCCGGTCATTCAGGCCGAGTGGTTTATGGGCATGTCAGAAGGTCCCGAAAAACGCGAGCATCCGGTTAAGGGCTTTGAAATCCAGAACATCCGCAACGGCAACAGCCTGCGTTATCCAAATATCCACAACTGCCCCACGAAGCCGGTGGTTAAAATAAACTACTCCAGCAATGGCCTGAAAGGCACCGTAACCATTAAAGAAAACGATGCAAACGGCCCCGTGGTTGGAACCGCAACCTTCGACTCAACCGGATCATGGCAAACCTATTCAACCGTTTCTGTTCCATTAACCGCAGGCAAAGAAAACGCAACGCGCTCCCTCTTCTTCGAGTTTTCAGGAGATAACGGGAAAGAGCTGATTCGCGTAGATAGTTTCACGATCAGCAAGTAACCATTCATCATCACCCGCACGGGTCCTTTCACTGCAAAGTGGGGACCCGTGTTTTTATAAAAAGAGCAGGAAACCTACACCATGAAACGGAATGTAATGATCACCACTTCGTTGTTGGCCCTCGCTACACTGGCGGCCAGTCCATCCACGGCACAGGATTTTTCCGAAGGTTGGAAGTTTATCAAAAAGGAAACTTCTCCGTCCGCTCCCATAACCGGATGGGAAAATATAACCATCCCCCACACGTGGAATGCACTCGATGCTCAGAACGGCGGAGGAAAAGACAAGCACAGCCGGGATGGGTATTACCGTGGTCCGGCCAGTTATGCAAAATCCTTTCTCGCCCCGCCATCACTGCAGGGCAAACGCATCTTTCTGCGCTTTGAAGCAGTAAGTACAGTCGCGGAAGTCTACCTCAACGGCCAACGCCTGGGAGAGCATAAAGGCGGGTTTGGTGCGTTTGCCTTTGAAATTACCGACCACATAAAGCTCGGCCGGAAAAATGACCTACGGCTCATGGCTTCCAATGCCTGGAACGCTATGATTCCACCGCTCGCCGGCGACTTTCCAATCTTCGGAGGAATCTACCGCCCGGTCTCCCTTCTCGTTAAAGAACCGATCTGCATCAGTCCGTTGCGCAACGGCAGCCACGGAGTATTCCTCCGCCAGCAGGATGTCAGCGAATCATCCGCAACCCTGAATGTGACCACCCTGCTTGATAACGCAAAAAACCATGAGGCCCGCACCATACTAACCTATGAGCTGATCGGCACCGACGGCAACGTGGTAGCCAAGGCAACAGACCAGCAACAGATCAAGGCCGGTGCAGAAGCAGAAAGCACCGCCACCCTTAAACTCGCAAACCCGCACCTCTGGAACGGGCGGGCTGATCCCTATCTCTACACCGTCCGCGTAAACGTCAGCGAAAAGGGAAAACCGGTCGACAGCTTCACCATGAAGCAGGGCTTCCGCTACTTCCATGTCGATCCGGACAATGGTTTTTTCCTCAATGGGAAACCGTATCAGCTCTGGGGTGTGAACCGTCATCAGGATCAGGAAGACAAAGGCTGGGCGCTTACCGAAGAAGACCACCGGCTCGACATCGATATTATTTATGAAATGGGCACCCGCTCCATCCGTCTCGCCCACTATCCCCATGCCGAAACCATCTTTGAGCTGTGCGATGAAATGGGCATACTCGTCACCGCCGAACTTCCGCTGGTCGACTGCATCACCGATGCTCCGGAATTTGAAGAAAACACCGTCCAGCAGGTAAAAGAAATCGTCGACCTGCAGGGCAACCACTCCTGTGTATTTGCCTATGGCATCTACAACGAGATGTATCAACGCGAGAGCCCGCCTGCAGAAACGCTTCTATTAGAAATGCACGAGCTGTTCAAACGTCTGGATCCAACCCGATACACCTATGGCGCTACCAACAAAGGCGGCAGGATGGACCTCAACCGCACCACCGAACTACTCGCCTTCAACGGATATCTCGGCTGGTACCGCGGCGCATCCGCCGAGATGAAAAACCATGTCGCTTCTTATCTCAAAGCCAGCGAAGGCCGCGGCATTGCCTGCAGCGAATATGGAGCCGGGGCCTCGATCAAACAGCATGAGACCCGTGCACAAAAACCGGTCGCCAAAGGCAAGTGGCACCCCGAGGAATATCAGGCCATGCACCACGAGATCCAGTTCGAGATCATGAAAAGGCATCCCGCCGTCTGGGGTACGTATGTGTGGAACATGTTTGATTTCGCCAGTGTCTGGCGCGATGAGGGCGACCGTCCCGGAATCAATGACAAAGGGCTCGTCACCCGCGACCGCAAAACCCGCAAAGATGCGTTCTTCTTCTACAAAGCCAACTGGTCGGAAGAGCCGGTGCTCTACATCACCTCCCGTCGTCACACGACTCGAAGCGAAACAGACACCCCCATCAAGGTGTACTCCAATCAGGGTTCCGTCACCCTCACAGTCAACGGAAAGAAGGTCGGCACCAAAGAACCAACCGACATGCGCATCGCACTCTGGGACAACGTTGCCTTGAAAAAAGGTGATAACATCATCGAGATCACCGCCGGGGACCAAAAAGACACCTGCCTATGGACGGTTGTTCCCACGATGAAAATGAAAGAAAAATAAAAAGTAACTTTTCAAGGAACGGGGCTTTCCAATGATTGGAAAGCCGCTCGTTTATCTTCCAGCCTGCTCTGCCGTAACCTTCCGCTGCTCGAGTTGTCCGCGGATCTCGTGAGCCACCTTTTCATTAATGGGAAAACGCCAGACGCACAGCATGGTTCCAATCAGTCCGACCACCGGGATAACGGTGTAGAGGAAGAGCATTGACTGCAGGGTTTCCGGCGATTGGGCTCCCCCCAACGACGCATCAAACCCGGTCCATTCCAGAATGAGTCCTGCGAGAAAAAAGCAAATGGCAAAGCCCAGCTTCATCGTCCAGCCATAGAACGCACCAAACGCCCCCTCGCGCCGGGTCCCGTTCTTAAGCTCGTCCCAATCAGTCACATCGGCCGTCATGGAAGCCAGCAACGTCCAGGCGGCTGAAAGCCCCGGGGCCATCAGTGCGGAAGAGATCAGCTGAAGCCAGGGATTGTTCGGGGTAAAGACCCACCACTTAATGGCATTGCCGATAATCGCCAACACCAAAAAAGCCTGAAGAGCCGGCTTCTTGCCGATCTTAGTGGACACCCATGCAATCACCGGCACCGAAGCAATGCAGCAAATGTGATACAAGGAGCCGCCGACCCCCAGCAGCGTTGACGCGGCTTTCAACTCCCCACCAAACAGATAATATACATTGATATAAAATCCGAAGATGATCACCAGAAACATGCCCGTAACCATAGTGACCAACGCACCCAGCACATAGAGAAACGGCGTGACCTTGAAAACAGAGAGCACGCCCTTGAATCCGTTTTTAGCACGGGTTTCGGTCTGCTCTTCCAACGTGAGTTCCCGTTCTTTCAGGAACAGGCCGGGTGCGACTCCCATGATGATCATAAAAGCGCCGAAGACAATGCCGACCCAACGCATGCCATCCACGGTGTCCTCAAAGCAATCGCGCTGCGTCAACCAGAAGAGCCATTGGATGCAGAAGCCGGCCACAGACTGAAAACCGGTGCGAAAAGACATAACCCGGGTGCGTTCATGGTAATCCGGACTCAGCTCATAGCCCAACGCCACATACGGCACACCAAAAACAGTAAACGCGGTGTAGAAAAGAATGGAAATGGTCATGTACCAAGAGAAATAGAACGTTGTGCTCATTCCTCGCGGGCACCACCACATCAAAGCAAACAACAGTCCTCCGGCAATCGCCCCGCCGATAATATAGGGACGCCGCCGGCCGAACCGTGAACAGGTTCGATCGCTGATCCAGCCCATAATGGGATCGGTAATTGCATCCCAGATCCGGAAAAAAAGCACCGCAAATCCCAGCAGGACGGGCGAAACATTCAGAGCCACATTAAAGAACGGGTTGGCCATATTAGTAACCGCATTCTGCATCGCATTTTCTGCGTATGCCCCCATTCCATAGGCGATCTTACCTCCGGAACTGATGCGGTCTTCCTCTGACGTTTCGTACTGCTTTTTTTCCTCGGCGCTCACTGATTTGCCTGTTCCCCTTGTCACTCCACCCAATCGCGATTTTTTGATTTAATACAGTCTAACAGGATCTTTATTTTAAGCACGCTTGAATTTACGTAAGCAGGTTTTGCCGGGGAAAGCAGCTAAAGACATTGTGTACTTCGCATATAACGTCCTCTTCAAGGCTTACACACACCCTATGTGGGAGAACGGGAAGGAAGCCCGCTCTTCATATATCCACTGCATTACTAATCTTCATCGAACCATTCATCATCCGGATCAAATGCAGGGATCGGTATATTGATGATTCGCATCTTTCCGACCGCGCGATGACGGCAACCCGGTTTAATGAGAATGGACATCATAGGCTTAACGGGCACGATGTCGCCATCCAGCTCCATATGGCCATCCCCTTCCAGAACCAAATAAATCTCCGTCAGCTTCTTATGATAATGAATCCTGCTGTCTTTGGAGATGTCGACCATGTGAATCGTGGCCACAGGATTGTCAGGACTCACAAAGGCACGACGACTTTCCCCGCAAGGACAGGAAGCGGGCTCAATTGCATCCATTTGCTCAACAACATATTTTTTCATTGTTCTTCACCTCGAAAGTCCGGCCAACCTTTACTCCCAAACACACGTGGTGAATGGATCGACATGATTCATTCTCGCGTAGGTTACACTACAGAAATCATACACGATGCCTTCATGCCCTCTTCCCTGGGAAGCTCGGCTATGATCGGCACACATTCCATGCCCGGTACCATATTGAAAATCCGGCCCTTTTCACTCTCTTTGATCTTCAGCGGCACCGTGGACTCGACCACCACGGTTCCTTCCGGCTTCTTGATCTCGATGCGCTTATCCGAGACCTGGCGCACCTTTTCGCCGGACGGCGACATAATCGGCACCACCAGGGATGCCCCGTTTTTACTGACTGAACCGTCTGCGGCCGCAGCAGTGATCGTGACTTTACCTGAATCAAGTGCGTAACCTAATTTATAGTCCGCAGTATCATCTGTGAGCACATGGTGTTCCCGATCGTTCAGGCTCGCTTTTACGTCAAAGCGAATACGTTTCCCGTCATCCGCGGTTTTCACATCGGCCTTCAGGTCGTAAAGATTGGTATACCATTTCCCGTCCTTCATCGTTTCGATGCGCGGTGTGAATGCAAAATCCTCTCCGGGCAGCGGCTGCATATTTAGCGGCTCCACCATAACGTAGTCGGCCATACTGGCCGCTAAAACGGTGCCCACCTTCTCATGGTGCAACACGGCCAGTGAACCGCCGGTTGCCTGTTGGATATGCGGTTCATTTTTCGTTTTGTATTGGGAGTCGTAGGCCGAAACCGTTCCGCGCCACGGCCCCCGCGCGGCCAACCAAACCGCCAGCTCTGGGAATTCTTTTAAACCGTCCGCGGTCTCGCGCGGTAACGGGGTCGATTTATCAATCTTCGGCATCTTATCTTTGTTGTCCTGCACAAACGCCATCACTTTGGCGTGGGCAAAGGTATGATGAATGCACGGTTTAATGCCGTGCGAAACATAGTGCGGCCCACCGTGCAATAAACCATCAGCCGTGCAGCGTCTCAACAACTCCGCATTTTTGTAGGCCGCCGTTCCAAAGGCTGGATTCCGCCCTGCCATCATGCTGAAGCCCGGCTGACACCCATCGGACGTGCGGCTGCCCCAATAGCTCCATTTCGCCTGGCGCGTTCCCCAGCTGTTATCCCATGCCCCATCTGGAAGCATAAATTCAAGATGACCGTTCAACGCCTGCGTCAATAACTCCAGCAGTTCGACATCATTCTCTTCCACCGCATACAGCACCACCCCGTTGAGCGACTCTTCAACATTGTATCCAAGGTCCACCGGCAGCAGATTTTTACCGCTGCGGTTGTCGTTCGGCTTCCCTTCTCCCCACAGCAGTTTATTCGGTTCTGTAAAGTAGTTTTTTGCCTCTTTGGCAAACGCATGGCTGCGATCGATATACTTTGGTTCATGCAGGACATGGCCGATCAGATAAAATCCGTAAATAGCCGTCATGCCATAATTGAGGTTCGTGAAATCAATTTTTTTAAACTGTTTCCAGAGATATCCCTCGGCCGCAAAAGCCAGTCGTTCTTTCCATGCCGCCAGCGTTTCTTCATCCAGAATTTCGCCGTGATAATGAATCGCTTCCGCAAGCGCAATCGCACCGAAAATAGTGGTGCCGTGCCATGCCTTCGGCGGAAGGTCATTGGTCCATCGACCATCCTTGCCGGTGACATTTTTTGACCACGCCATCACGTTAACGGCGGCATCGAGATATTTCTGCTCACCCGTCGCATGCGCCATGTGCATGAACGGATAAACGGCATCGTGACAGCGGGCATGCGTAACGCCACGCTCTTTACAGGCCGGACACTCCAGCAGGCCATGCATCTTAGGATCGGACGGATTATTGACCTGGTTGGCCATCATGCCGTCGCACCAATCCTTCAGCAGGTTATAGGTCAGCGCATCATAATCATCCGCACGTCCAATGCCTGGAACACTCCTGCATCCGCTGAGCGCTAAAGCCATTCCGACGGAACCCAACGACATGGTCTGTATAAAATTCTGACGATTCATAATAGGTGTAATCCTTGGGTTTATTTATGCCGCTGCGGGGTTTCCTTGACCCACTCTTCGATCAGTTTCCAGAGTTTGGAAACCTTTTCCGGATATTCTGAGGCCAGATCATTACGGTCATCCGGATCATTTTTCAGATCATAAAGCTGTTTGCCCGCAGGCCTGACAATCAGCTTATGCCAACCATCGATCACCACCCAGGCCTTCAGATCTTTACTCAAGTCATCGCGGGTTTCCAGATTGCTGTCATGCTCGTACACATCCACAAAGATGCGATCCCGCTTTTTCAGGGCAGCCGAGTCCCGCAGGTCGAGGCCGGACATTTCCTTCGGCGGCTCAATGCCGCATGCCTTCAGAATGGTCGGTGCAATGTCGAGGTTACTCGCCAGGGTTTCCGCATCGCGCAGGGGTTTAACCGTTGCGCCGTGCGTGATAAAAATCGGCGTACGGATGCCCGCTTCGGTCGGCTCGCGCTTGGAGCGTACGGAACTATTTTTCTTCTTCGGATTCTGCACCCATCCATTGTCGCAGGTGTAGACAAAGATCGTATTTTCATAAAGCCCCTGCTCTTTAAGATGCTCAACGAGCTGTCCGCAACCCTCATCGAACCAATCCACATTCGCCCAGTAGCGTGCCGTCGGCTCGTTCGGTGCAATATCCTTGTATTTGTTATAAATTCGATCCGGAGCATTATGCGGCGAGTGCGGAAGATAAACCCCGTACCACAGGAAGAATGGTTTATCTTCCTTTTTGGATTGCTGAACAATGTCGTGGAACGGCTTCATGGTTTCGCGACCGATTTTCAGGCCGACATCCCCGTGACGTCCGCCCTTAAGCGCATCGCCATGCGTCATGGCATGGGTGAACCCATGATCCAGCGGATTTTCCTCCCACCATTTTCCGGTCTGCAGGGTCAGGTAGCCATTATCCCGGAGAACTTCGATAAACGTGGTGCAATCAGCAAAAGGCGCGGTCATCGCTTTTCGTAGCTCTCCAAACTCTTTCTTATGCGTCCGATAGTGCGTATCCTTCGGCATCACAGGATCGTTGCCGCGAATACCCGTTTCGTGCGGATAAAGACCGGTGGCGAGACTGGCAAGCGACGGGCGGCATAACGGCGCCGTCACATAACCCCGCTCATACAGCAGACCGGCGGAAGCCAGCTTATCCAGGTTCGGGGTCTGAATATGCTCATGCCCCATAAATCCATAATCATCCCACCCCTGGTCATCGCTCAGAATAAACACCACATTGGGCTGTTTGGCCGTAACCGTTAGAGCCGCCATTACCGCTACAGCAACGGCAATCATCCGGCTGATTTTAAAAGTACGCATTGCTTTCTCCTTACTGAACTGATCCACCGCATCACCATGGTTCCCACAGTTTATAATTTTCCTTTAAAACACATCTCAAACATTAACCCCAACAGCAAAACATCCGACATTCAAATCGTTGAAATAAATTCGAAGACCAGCGGAAGTATGAACCGTTAGGTACAATCTGCAGCAGTATAATTTGTAGTGTCCCCCCTGATTATTGCTCAATCAGCCGAAAGAAAGGCGCTAAATTTAACTTTGGGGGTACTAAAGAATATTCGTGGTTGCAGTAATCGCCCACGTTCCAGGCGCAACGTTGATTTTCAGATACTTATCGTCTTCGCTGTTCCAGCGGATACCGGGAACACCTCCAATGAATTTTCCACTTTTCCAGATCGATTTACCGTTGGCTTGAACCTGCGCAACCTTCCCGATCGACTTTGGAATGCCGATGATGGCCACGGTATCTGCCGGCGAATGCAGCGCTACCCCGAAAGCTCCGTCCTTCTGCTGCAGGTCGACGGTAATATCGCCTTTCACACTAGGAATCACCTGTTTCAGCGTCGTGAAGTGTTCCATATTGGGAAGGATCTGATATTCGCTCCAACCGGGTTGGGTCGGATGAACCCCGACCATATGTTTGGCGAGTATCGTATTCGGCGCATTCCACGCATGATTATAGGTTCCACCTTTGGGGAACATTTCATAAAGCGTGCTCATGCCCTTGCGATCTACCTGACTTTGGTACCGCTCCTTCATCCGCTTGAGCGCGGCGTCATATTGTCCGGCTACGCACATGGCCTCTTCGACCATCCACTCAAAATGGGGGCTGCAGAAATGGTTGGGAACCAGCACATGCTCGACAATGGACGCATATTTCTCCGGGGAGGCCAAACCGGAGAGTATGGCCACTGCGTTGGCGCGGTCGTCCTGAAGCTTTTTGGGGTTACTGCTGTAGTATTTCCCGGCCCAGTATTTCTTATTAAACCCTTTCTCCAAAGTCTGGATGCGTTCGTCATACCAGGCCATATCCCGTTGTTCACCCAGCTCCAGTGCGATCTTTTTTGCGCTGTTGAGGGCCATGAAATAAAGCGAATCAAGAATCACCTTGTCATCGACGGTTCCTTTTTCGCCCCAGTCGCTCCAGTTCCACGAATCCATGGAACGCTTTGCCCGTTTCGGCAACCCATCTGCGCCCATCGTCCAGAGGTTCAGATAATCGCGAACATACGGGTAGGCATAACGAAGCGTTTCCTCATCACCGGTGTTCAGATAATATTGCCAAATGCCCTGCTCTACAAACTGAAGACTCTGGGTAGGCAGTTCCCGCAGGCGCAGCGGGCCTAGTGCGCCATAGACGCCATCATGGCTGTAGGCCATGGTGATCCGGATCGCTTTTTTCAGCAGCTGCCGACCGGCATCATCCATGCAGTAAAACAAGTAACCGGCCTGATCCGCCACGTCGCCGATCCAGCAGGCCCGTTCGCGATCGGGACAATCCATAAAATTATCGCGGGCGCAGACAAACAGGGTATTGCGCCCCATCCAGTAGAGGCGCTCATAAAACGGGTCACTGCATGTAAAGGAGCCGGCGTTAATGTCACCCACACTCATCCAGCGGTACTTCAGCCCCATCACCTTCACGCCGGCCGGAATTTCGTACTTGATGGTATGGCCGTTCATCCAGGAAAGGCTCTCAAAAGACTGCTTTCCTTCTTTGGTCGTATAATGCCCGTTGATCTGGTTCAGCCGATTGTCCGTCGTGATGATAATTTCAACTCCGGCATCACTCTCCACTTCGAGATAGGGGGTGACCTGTTTATTGAAGGGAAGGATGCAACTGATGGTTTCCCCAGTGCTGACAAAAGGAAATTTGGATGCCGGATAGTTTTCATAATCCTTCAGGCCATGATTAACCAGTGCCGGAACATAGTTCTTTTCCAAAGTGTACCAAGGCGCCGCCGGCGGAATGCCCTTTTCCGTTGCCGCCTTCCAGCTCGCATCGGAAAAGTCCGGCGAGGTCCAGTCGCCCATCTCATTCCGTGCATCATACCGGACACTGAACTGTATAATATTTTTCCCGGAATCGCAGTTGTCCCGCGCGTACGCCGGATCGGCCTTCACCTTCCAGCTTTTATCTGAAACCAGTTTTTTGCCGTTGAAGTCCGCCTGAAAAATAAAACCGCCCTTCCCGCTGTCGATATGCGTACCCTTATGGGTTTCCTTGCCCCAGTACCATACTAAGACCGCAATCGTATTTTCACCGGGCTTAAGGTGCCGGGTAATATCCACCTCTTCATACCATGAGTTGGACGGTTTAGTTTCCGCTGGATCTTTCCACATTTCCTTCTTTCGTTTCCAAGGCTCAGCCGGACTGGGGCCGCGCGCCACGCTGCCCTCAAAAACGACCAGCTCGCCATTGATCCACATCCAGTATTTACTGTCCGCGGAAATATTCGCGATCACCTGCTCCGGCACCCTGGAAATTTTCAGGTCTTTACGAAAAGCCACCCACGCATTGGTGGGCCCTTCCTCCGCCTGCCAGATCCACTGCGCCTTCCAGTCCACCGGCGATTCATTTGCCAAAGCTCCCATGACCGCGCAAACGGCCAATACACTGCCTATCAAAACCTTCTTCATGGTCACTACTCCTTTATTAAAACTGGGTTATTGTCTGAACCGTTTCCTGCTTCAGCTCCACCGGTCCAAGAAGACCGGTGGGCATCAGTTTACGGTTATTGGTATAAAAATTATACGTCGTGAAGGTGGACCGCGGACCTTCGGGCATTGGTTCGTTGTTCACAAACCAGTCTGGCATCGGTTTGTTTTTCGAGTACCCCGAAGTATCTTTCAGAGCCTCATCGCCGATCAGACGGTTGGCCCAGAGATTGGTTACGCAGACTTCCAGTTTATTGTTTCCTTCGACCACCTGATCGGTCACATCAATCACAAACGGAGGTTTCCACAGCGTGCCCACGGCTGCACCGTTCAGCACCACTTCGGCCGCAATCTCCACGCGCCCGAGATCCAGGTAAACGCGTTTTCCTTCGCCCAGCCAACCGGTGGGAACGTTCAGCGTCGTGCGATAGGCCGCCGTACCGGAGAAGTATTTAAGATCATCACGCGCGTGGTCTTTCCAGTCGGTCAGCTTTTTAAATTCGACTACCTTGTCGCCTTTCAGACCGAGGCCGTCGAACTCAACCTTCCAAGGACCGCTGATCGACTGAGGCGCCTGCAGGTCCGCTACGTTGACGCTTACGGTTTTGCCGGAATCCAACTTAATTTCATAGGTTCCGTTTTCCTCGGCAATCAGTTGTATTTGATCATTCGCATCCAGAATAACGCGCCCCGTTTCCGGAATCACCGTTGCCACCGGATCGATCCCTTCCGAGGCGGAACGAAACACCACAAATACGGAACCGAATGGATCCAGCCGGATCGGGCATTCCGTTCGACCATCGACATTCCGGAATTGAGCCGCTCGTTCCATGCGTCCGGTATCCGCATCCCAGAATTCCGGAATGCGATCCGCAACGCGGAAGGAACAGTTAAGAACAGTCGCCTCCCCTTTCGGATTATGAATAAAATAGAGATCGTCCGAGCCTACTTTGCGATGAACAAAGCGGAAGGTTTCCAATTCGGCAATCTTCAGGTCTGGTTCTATCGTTCCCTGAAGGCCTTCAGCCGGCCATTTTTTCTCAGGAATAATCCCGCCTTTCCCGACCGGGCGCGGCTGCGTTCCATCGCCCCACAGCCGATCGGCCAGCGCGGCAAATTCGGAAGCATGTTTCTTGCGCTCCATCAGCGAAAGCGGCCCTTTCGGTTTGGTGCCGACCACCGTAACTCCGGCCTCAACAAGTTCCGTTACACGCTGCAGGGTTTTCAGGTTCATGCGATCGCATTTTGCCAGTAAGAGCACGGAATAGGCGGTTCCTTCCGGCAGCACCATACGGCCATCCTGAACCTTGACGCGCTCGTGAAGGACAAAGGCATCGCAGCTGTCCATGTTATAACCCGAAGGTAAACCCGCCGCCGCATTTGAAATCGCTGTCTGAGGCGCGCGATCACCGGCATAAACCAGCAGGTCCGCCACCGGATGGCCCTGCCGCAGTAGAAACTGTCCGCGTTGATTATAGTTCATCCAGGCTTTCCCGGCATTCAGCCACCAGGTCTGCGTGCCGTCAATATGCGAACCGACACTGCCCATCGTCATGCCCGGAGCAACGTGGGTATTGGGCTGATGTACATAGCGGTGAAACATAAATTCATTGATACCCTTGGCCCAGGCGGTATCGCCCGACGGTTTCATCAGCCACGGATGCACCTTCCAGTTCAGTGCCTGACGCTGCGTAAATGATTCGGCGGAGATGACCCGTTTGCCGTAGGTGTGCGCGGCATGGATCGGCGCATCGATCTGGGTTCCCCGGTCATGGTGCATCCAGAATTCGCCCATGGGAATATCGCAGTTGCCCCCGATGGTCAGCTCATTCAGCGGTCCATTGCCATAGGGCTCGATGTAGGATTTCAATCCGTGTTGATTGCACAGCTCGGTAAACCGCATAAAATAATTTTCGGTCATCAGCGAGGCCACCACATCCTTGAAATCGGCTAACACCGCATCCGCCGTTTCAAGGTCCCCGACAAACCGCCCAGCAATCAGCGGCAGATACGGCTGTAAATCATAGCCCTTACGCTCCGAAAAAAGGGTTTCAAATGCGTCGGTCCAGTTTTGCCAGCCCATCTCATAGCTGTCGATTTCCGAGGTCTGGAAGGCGCGCCCGGTCAGCTGCCCGGCCTCTTTCGCCACTTTACCGACATATGCCGCAAAATGTTTATCCAGCGCAACCTTGTCGAGTTTGTCGCACTCCAGCCCTTTACCGGCAGCCGTGGCCGGATGGTTATGTTCCCCCGTCAGCGTATAGCCGAACCGCATCACGCGCCAAACGCCGACCGGAAGCCGGGGGGTTATCCGGTTTCCGCTTAAGGCCGATGCCTCGAACACCTTGACCTCGGAACGTTTGACGTTCGGAACGCCGTCCGGATGCGTTACCCCCGAAAAATCAGCCGTCCCTTTCGCCATGCAGCTATGCACCAACCAGTCAGGGAACTGAGCGAATGAATTCAGCTGTGCCGCAACAACGGGCATCGGACGCTGAAACTCCACCTTAAAATATTTCGCCGTAACCGCCGGAAAACTCCCGATAAAGGCCCGCTTGGTTTTTGAAGGACGAAATTCGCTCAGCTCCGCTACTTTTTCGAATACCTTCCCGTCATCGGAAGCAAAGAGCGTGGCCGCTCCCGGCGCGGTGCTGTGCTCAATATAAATCGAACGGGCACAAAACGGTTTTTCGTAATTCCATTGCAGGTGCGCTTTTTTTCCTTTCGCCGCACGCAGCACAACCATCGTATCCAAATCATCATCTTTCAAATTTGAAAACTCGCTTTGCGGAGCTGATCCGCTCCACGAAAACCGATTATTGAAATCCGCCCATTCGCTTTCCGAAACCGGGTAGGCCACGACCGCCACATCGCGATAAAATCCGAGCCGATTCGCATGCGGCGGAAGCTCAACCGCAATGGATCCGCCCCTCACCACCGCCTCGCTCCAGACCAGCTTTTTCATGGCATCTTCAGGCTTCACCCATGGACCGCCGCTCGAGGACCAGCCGTCGCAATTATGCAGTCCGATTGTCAGTCCCAACCGGTCCGCCTCTTTCACGCCATGCACCAGCAAGTCGCGAAATTCCGGCGAATTGAATCTTTGGGCCCCATTGGCAATCTCCGGTTTCGCAACCGAAAAGATTAATGCGCCCCCGATGCCGGCATCCGACAACGCCTGCAGGTCTTTCGTCAACCCCTCCTTCGACCCGTTGCTGTTCATCATGTGCATCCAGGTCATCGGCTTTGCATCCACCGGCGGGTTCACAAAATCATCGGGCTTCAGCTCAGCATGAGTCGTCAGGGCTGTGACCAAGCTAAATATAATGCTTCGGCAAATTCGATTCCTCACCGGCCTATTCCTTCATCATTTTTTCCTGCTCGCAGATGATCGGTTAGATGCGCGGCAAACGTATAGGTCCCCGATCCGACACTGAGCATTACGCGGTTGTCTTCCAACTTGAATTTGGAGCGTGGAATCATTCGGCCGCCTTCTGTGAGTTCACTCGTACTACCGGCGGGAAAATGCAGCGTTGCCGTCGTGTTGGCCGGTACGGTGACCTTCCAGTGGAAGATTCCGTCTTCGATTTTCCAGTCACTGCTGATGCGCCCTCGGATGGAATCATAAAACCCTTTGGCCCACGTGATGCCGTGTCCGACTTCCGGCTTCATTTTGATCTCCTTGAAGCCCGGGCTCTCAAGGTCGATCCCAAGCATAGAATAAAACATCCATTCGCTGCAGGCGCCGTAGGCATAGTGATTGAAAGAATTCATCGAGCTCTTACTGATCCCGCCTTCATGCGTGTAGCTGTTCCAGCGTTCCCAGATGGTCGTCGCGCCCTGTTCCACCGAATAGCCCCAAGATGGATAGGTCTTGTTCTGCAGCAGCCGATACGCCAGGTCGCTCCGGCCGATCTCGGTGAGGGTCGGCAGCAGAATCGGCACCCCGAGGAACCCGACCGAGAGATGATAATCCTTGGCCTTAATGCGTTCGACCAGATGATCCGCCGCCTGCTTGCGCTGCTTTTCAGTCAGCAGATTATAATGCAAGGCCATGCAATATGCGGTCTGCGTATTCCCTTTCACCCGCCCGTCCGCATCGACGAACGATGCCTGAAAATGATCACGGATGCGCTCGAACAGATCCTGATAGGTTGCAGCGTCTTCTTTTTTGCCGATCGCTTCGGCCATCTCCGCCATCAGGTGCGTGCTGTACGCATAATAGGCAACAGAAATAACATCCAGCGGCGTTTTAGAACCGACGGATAACCAGTCGCCAAACCCCTTACCCAATCCGTCGAGTCCCTTACGACCGCAGGCTTTCATATACCGCGTCATCCCATCGTAGTGCTTTTCAATCACGCGGGTATCCCCGTACACGTGATAGACCGTCCACGGGCAGATGATTCCGGCATCAGACCACCCCGGGCTGCCACGTCCATGCATAACGGGCGCCTGCTTCCCATAGAGGTTCCGGTCATTCAGGGTGTCTTCAAGATCAACGAGCCACTTGGTAAAAAAAGAAGCGACATCCTGGTGATAGGTTCCGGATCGAATATAGACCTGTGTATCGCCGGTCCAGCCCAACCGCTCATCCCGCTGCGGGCAGTCGGTTGGAACTTCGAGATAGTTGGAGCGCTGGCCCCAAAGAATATTGCTAAGCAGCTGATTGAGCATCGGATTCGAGCATTCAAATGAACTCGTCATCGGTGCATCGGAATATACAACGATCCCGGTCAGCGTATCTGCCGGCGGATCATTACGTAAGCCTGTTACCTCTACATACTGGAAGCCGTGGAAGGTAAAGTGCGGTTCCCACACTTCTTCACCGCCGCCCTTGAGGATATAGGTATCCGTGGCGCGTGCCGAACGAAGGTTTTTGGTATGTACCGAGCCATCCGGATTCAGCATTTCGCCAAATTTCATGACGATCTTATCGCCCGCCTGCCCGCTGACTTTCAGCCGAACCCAGCCCGAGAAATTCTGTCCCAGATCAAAAACCTGAACTCCGTTTTTCAGTGCAGTCCGCTTGACCACAGGCAGTTCCTGCGTACGGCGAACCGGAACGCCCGGATACGCTTGAATCAACGGTTGTGAATTCAGGTCCGAATCCGTGTCGACCGCGGCCCATTTTCGGTCATCAAATCCAGGGCGATCCCAGCCGGGCATCTCAAGCCGGGCGTCGTAGGTTTCACCCTCATGCATATCCGATTCAAGAATCGGACCGAACGCCGCTTTCCAGGATGGATCGGTGGCCACGATTTCGGTGCGTCCATCGGCATAGTCGATATGCAGCTGCGATCGCAGGCGAATTTTATGCCCATACTGATACTGCCCCAAGTTACTAACATTACCACGGAACCAGCCGTCACCAATAATCCCTGCGATGGCGTTGCCGCCAGGCTGAACCAAATCGGTTACATCGTACGTACGGTAATAAATCCGCTTGTTGTAATCCGTCCAACCCGGCGTGAAAAATTCATCGCCCACGCGCCGGCCATTCAGATGCATTTCCGCGAACCCCTGGGCCGTGACATACACCACCGCGCGCTTAACCGGGCCCTTGACCTGAAATTCCTTACGCAGATGAGGCGCAGGAAGATAACGCCTGTTTAAGAGTTTCTGAACTTTGGCGGTGACCAGATTAACATCCGCGTTTTCATTGAAGGTCAGCCTCGTTGGTTTCCCCTGCAAGGTGTATTCCAAGGCCAGCGTCTTTTTTGCTCCGTCGGCGGGATCTCCACTTGCAAACTCATTGGTCATCTTGAAGGTATAGGTTCCGGAAGCCACGAGTTTCGCTATTTTTTCCTTGAGATTGACCTGATTTGTCGGTTGCTCGGATGGTCCATACAGAGCCTTGATCATGACTATCTCCGGCTCTTCCAGAACCGGTTCTTCGGTCAACTCGGGAATTTTATCAAACCCAATCCATTGAGCCGTCCAGTCCTCCGGATTAAGCAACCCCATCGACCACATGGCCGGCTCGCTCCAGTCCGACGCCTTGCCGTCCTGATCCATGACAACCACCTTCCACCAACACTGCCGGCGGGACCTCAGCGGTTTCCCTTCATAGACAATCTGAATGCTTTCATCCGAGCGCACATCGCCGCTATCCCAAAGATCGCCCTCGTTCTTTTCAAGTTTTTCCGGGGAGCTCGCCACCAGAATGCGGTAGGCGCTTTGTTGCTGATTCCGCTCGTCGGACTCCAGCTGCCAGCTGAGGCGCGGTTGGAGCACGTCGAGACCCAACGGATTGACATGATATTCGCAGCGCAGGTGCGTCGGGTTAATCGCACCCAGGCTGCTTAGGGCCATGAACACGAACACCGTCATAAAAACGGGTTGAATGGTACTTCTCATGATCGTTTTTATGGAAGTCATTTAGTGCCCACTGCTTTGCAACGGAATTTTGCGAATCGGTTTAATCTGAACCGGACCCGCCATTCCGGACGGTTGAATACGTCGACTCTCATTAAACTTTCGTTTCGAGGACCATACCGGTTTAAAGGTGCGTTCGCCCTCACCCGGAAAACCGTCCGGATACTTGAGCTCTGCAAGCAGTCGATTGCTCCACAGATTCGTGACATCCACTTTCAGTTCATTTTTTCCGGCTCGCAGATGATCGGTCACATCCACGGTAAATGGCGGTTTCCAGAGCAGTCCCAGATCGTGCCCGTTCAACCACACGCGCGCCATCGGATCCACTTTACCTAGGTCCAACTCAAACCGCAGATCTTTCTGAGCAAGCTGCGATTCATGCATTTCAAACGTCGTTGTATATCCCGCCGTTCCGGAATAATGCACCACCGACAACGTTTCATGGTCGGTCCAGAATTTCAGCGTATCGAGTTCGATCGAATTCGGCATATCACGTCCCGGCATAAATTCGAGTGACCAGCCTTTAGCGCTCAACGTCAACGGCGAGGGGAGGGTACCCACCTGCAGCTGTTCAACCGATTGATCTGCCCGTGTGAGTTCATAATTTCCTGTCGCCCTGGAATAAGCAAACGCGCCGTTGTTTTCGGCAAGAATAGTCAGTGGAGTAGGGCCCTTCACCTTGACCACCGGATTGGATACCGATTTTGCCGCTTTTCTAAACACCACAAACACCGAACCCGCCGGGCCCAGCTCCAGCGGAACCCGCGTTCCGTTTTCCAGCGCTTGGAAGCGCACGGTTTTTTCCATGCGACCGGTATCCGCGTACCACAGCTCCGGCTGCAGCTCAGGCGAAACCCGAAAAACAGGATTCAACTCCATCGCCTTCAGCTTTTGATTCGATACAAAATAAACATCCAGATCATCGCTCTGACGATGAGTCCACAGCACGGTTTCAGGGTCAATATTCGAGACATCGGCCGGCAGGTTGATAGAGTCCATCACCGACGCCAGCTCAACGCCTTGAATGATCTTCCCTTTACCAAACGGTTTTGTTCCGGAATCACCCGGCTTCATGCCCTGCCACATTTCACGGGCGGTGGACTCAATGAATGCATCCGCTTTTTCCGCATTCTGCAAGCTCGGTGAATGATCCGGCGCCTCACCATAGAGAGTACCGCCTTCAGCAACCAATTCCTTAAATTTATTCAACACCTCCGGCCGCATTGCTTTGAGCGGAGGCAGCACCATCACGGCATAACTTTTTCCATCGGGCAGCGTCCATCGGCCATTCTGAACCGACATACGTTCCAGCAGCACCTGCGCATTGATAAAATCAAAATCATATCCGACGGGTTGTTCAGGCTGACGGATTCCGGACATAATCGGGGCGTCCTCACCAATGAAGTAGGCAAAGTCACCCACATGCATGCCCTGTTGAAGCATCACATGGCAACGCCGCAGATAATCGATCCAATCCCTGCCCTCAAAATACCACGTGTTGTGCCGGTTAAACTCCGTTCCAAACCAGGCATTTATGCCCGGCATCTGCTCGTCCGGCTGCTGAATATTCACGTGCAGCACAAAATGATTTATGCCTTCCGTGAAGGCCCAATCGCCGCGCGCCTTCATTTTATACGGCGTTAATTCCCAGTTCTGCCCCGACGTCAGCGCCTCCGCATAGGTAATCTTTTTCCCATAGGCATGCGCTGTGGAGGCCGCGGATTTGCATTCAATATTCCCCAGCGATCCCGTGGCCCAGAATTCGCCCGCCACCAAATCACATGCACCGCCATAACGCATAAATTCACCGGGAAAGCCCCAGTGGCCATAATTTTCAAGCCAGGTTTTAAGACCGTGCTCGTTGCTTCGCTCTTTCAAGCCGGCGGCATACACATCCGCCAGCTGATCCGCTACCATCCGGCGCAGATCCCATAAAAACCGATCCGAAGCCTCGGGACTTTTGACCACTCGCCCGCTCAAAACCGGCAGATACGGAATCGGGTCGTAGCCATACTTTTCTTCAAAATCCGTCTGAAGGTCGTCCGACCAGTTTTGAGATCCCTGCTCATAGCTGTCTGCGACCACATATTTAAACGCCGTTTTTTCCTCCGGCGTTAGACGCTTTAAAAACTCGCCGACAAATGCATCAAAATGAGAATCCAAATGTTTACGGCTCATTTTATCCACTTCAAGCCCGCTGGCGTTGGGGGCCGCAGGACTGTTCTTCACCCCTGTAGGCAGCATGCCGAATCGCTGAATCACCCAGTCACCCTTCGGAATCTGACAGGTCAGACGGCCATTGCTGTCCAGTTTATCGGTCAAATCATAGACTTTAGATGGATCAACACGGGCCGAGAGGTCTAAATCCGTCCGCGCTTGCGGCCACTGGTAATCTTCCCATTTCGGTGAAGGGGTCGGATGGGTTTTTCCCAGTTGTTTTTCAACGGCATATTCCACGCGTGCGGCGGAGAGAATTTCAATCTCAGCAAACGCGGTTCCTTCATCCCCACGCGAAGTTCTAAATTCCGAAAACTCAATGCGGAAACGATCCGACGCGGTGGGCGGTAGCGAAAGATAAACAGCCCCGTCGATCATGGGCCCCGCATTGTTCGCCTTCCGGCGTCGGTCATATTTTCCCGTATAAATCTCTTCGTATTTTCCATTCACCCAGGCCGAAACCGTCACCTTCGCCTTAAAAAATCCGCTGCTGGGCCGAAGAACCACGGTCTGCGCCGTAAACGGTTTACTCACCTCAATATCGATCTGCTGTTCTTTTTGCTTTTTGCTGAGCGGCAACGTTACGGAGGTACTCCGATCGCCATCCACCAAATACTCCGCATGCTCAACCTCGGGCGAGCAGGTGATTTCAGGATGCCGCGCACTTAACGGTTTTTCGTCACTTTTCGATACGGGGAAGGCAAGCACCGCTACATCGTCGAAATCACCATCCGGTGCAGGCAGGATCTGATTAAAGGAAGAGGGGCCGGTGACCTGAACTTCCGTTGAGGTGATATAGCGCATGGACTGCTCCGGCTTGATCCACGGACCGCCGGACTGACTCCATCCCGGACAGTTAAACAGCCCGATATCAACGCCCAGCCGTTTGCCCTCCCGAACCGCGTGAACCGTGATTTCCCACCACTCCTCGCTCAGCATTTTAACCGGCCCTGGCGGTTGGTTGCCAAAATATTGATTTCCAATCAGGGCCGTCCCAATACCGACCTCTGCCATCGCCTCCAGATCTTTGGTAACGCCGTCTTTCGAAATATTATTATTGACCCAATACCAATAGCACCACGGCCGGCTGGCATCCGGCGGATTTAAAAAATATTGATCCAGCGACTCCGCTCCAACCTGCACAGACAGCACAAGCAATACGCTCCAACCCCATATCATGTGTTTCAGTTTCTTCATTTTGTATCTCATTTTACAGTCTGGTGCTGTCGCTCGTTTCAAGATGAATTATTGCTGGATCAACCGGAAGAAGCACGCCGGATCAGCCGATGAATTGGTCACCGGAGGTGTGCCGCCACCGGGTACATACTGCCACGCGCCTTCGGTCAGGTTAGTACGGGACTGCACCTTGAAGTCGCTTCCGGTCCAGTTGAAGATCATGTCGCCGCCGCTCATGCTGTACTCCAGCATCGGAGTTTCGACGACCGGAACCACAACATAGGTAATAATGATCTGACCCAGCCCGCCGGTTCCGCCGGCTAGAGGGCCGCTGGACTGACTCTTGGCTCCGCCGCCACCGCCGCCGGGATTGCTGCCGTTCTGGCCGGAAGCATTACCGGCTCGGCCGCCTGCGCCGTCACCGCCGCCTTCGGTTCCACCGAGTCCGGCGGTGCCTTCAACGGCATTGCCGCCCGGGTTCGCATTTCCGGCTCCGCCGCCACCGCAACCGCCATTGCGATCGCCCCATTGAGATCCGTTTCCACCTGCAAAGACGATATCGCCGATGCAGCCGGCCGCGCTACCTACTCCACCGGTTCCGGAGGTATTGACGCCGGCGACTTTACATTCGCCGCCCTGTCCGCCTGCGGCAGTTACGGTGACACTGCTGTCGCCGATGAAGGAGACGGCCGCACCGTCGAATCGTGCGCCATCGACCGAGCCGGCCGGAGCGGTTGCCGCCGCCGGAATCGTGATGGTATAACTGTTGCCCGGTGTGACCGGTACATTGGCTGTCCGCGCATACGTGCCGCCGGCTCCGCCGCCACCGCCAACGTTATTCGCACTGGCGTTGGCTGCACCGCCGGCTCCGCCGCCGCCCCAGCATTCGACTTGAACGGCGGTAACGCCGGTCGGGCAGGTCCACGAGGAGGTTCCGGCCGTATTATTCGTGACGGAATAATAGGCCGATCCTTCGGGATAAACGGTGAGCTGGAACGAATTCGTTGCGCTGAGTTCGCCGTCGCTGACAATGACGCTGATGGTGGCCTCGCCGCTTTCGCCAGTCGCCTGAGTGACGGTTACGGTGCGGTCGGCGCCGCTGCCGCCGAAGACGATGTTGGCTTCCGGCACCAACGTGGTGTCGGATGACGTTTTCGAAAGCGTCAGGCCGAGCGCCGGCGTTCCGGCGTCGCTTACGGTAAAGGCAAGGGCCTCGGTGGCTGTGTTTCCAATGACAACCTGATCGATGATGTCGCTGATGGTCGGTGCGGTGTTGACCGATGGAATATCGTAAAACGCGCCGGTAATGGCCACATTATCCAAATCCGTGTTGCTGGTGTTTGCGGCGTCGCCGCCAGTGAAGCTGAGGCGGAAAACCACAGTGCTTCCTGCGTCCAGGGTATGATCCGCGAGCGTGGTCAGATCAACTTCGTAGTCAGCAAAATCGGAGCCGGTTTCGGAATAATCCAGAGCTTTATCAACAATTTGGCCGATCGTTACAGGACCGGAGACGACCTGCAGATTCCAACGTTCGGGGCCGGTTTCAGCAGCTTTAAGCAGAGCATCGAAGTAGAATTTTTCGAGTTGCATGTCATATGCGGTCGTATTTTCGAGTGTGAAGTCGATGGATACGTCAACAGCTCCGGCCTTTCTTAAACCTTCTTCATGAACATCGCTGAGTGCGCTCGCAGCCGGAGCTTCGAGCGATCCAAACGTTCCGTCGGAGGAAGCCCCCCATTTACTGATACCAAAATCGGACGTCGTAGCCGTCGCAACAATTCCATTGGTTTGCATCGTTGCCGGCGAACTGCCTGATGCCCATCGTTCCCAGCCTGCGATTAACCCATAATCCAGGGGAACATAAGGATAGAATCCGTCCTTTACATTAACAACGTCCTCCGGGGTCAGCGCCTGACGATAGAGCACCACGTCGTCGATGCAGCCTTCAAAATGTTCATTCGGCTTGTTGTCGCCGTCGCCGCCGATCAGGAACGGAATAGGAGAGGTTTCAGAATAATTGATCGTTACCGGACTGCCCTGTGCCACACCGTCGACATACCACTGATAGCTCGTGCCGGATTTAACCATGGCATAATGATGCCATTCGTTGCTCGACAGGTCGCTATAATCATAGTCTTCGATATTCGCGGTGTTGTCGGTATTCGAAAAGGCAGCCTTGTTCCGCATAAACTTAATAAATTCATAGGTTTCCGAACCCGAATTTCCATAGCGGTTCCCTACCATAATCGAGCCCGTTTCCGTATCCAGCTGTTTGGCCCACCAGGCCCAGGTAAAGTCGTTGGTGTCGGCCAGCGCATAGGTGAAGGTGGTCTCAATGCGGTCATCCGTCCCGTCAAAAATCGCAAAAGTTCCTCGCTCCGCGTCGCTGCCCCACGTCGTGCCATTCTCTAACGTTGCCGTATACGAAGATCCTGCTGTATTGGTTGCGATTGTTCCCGAACCTTCATCCAGCGGCCAATGCGCCACGAGACCGGAGGTGGGCTCTGTTGGAGCACCATCCAGTGGATTTTCAACCTTCCCAATCAGCTCGGCAACCTGAAAGGTCAACGATGCTCTGTTCTCCGGAAGATGAGTTCCCTCACGTGCGCCCTGTCGGAAATAGAGCAGATCTGTACGATCCTTCGCCACCCCCAACGCATCCATTTCGTTCCATAAATAATTATACGTCGCACGCATGCTGGCCAGCTGGGTGTATGAACCGGCAGCACCGCCCATAAATACGAATCCGATGTCACCGTTCTGCACGCACCACTGCGTAATCTGCGCCATAGCGTCGAGGGTTTCGGGACCATCGCTAACGTCGGGATTATGATCGCCGACATGACATTCCGTTCCGACACCGTCAAAATTCTGAAGGTGCGCCATAAGCGCAGGGTTGTTCGTGATCTGCGTCCAGGTATCACCGCGATGACCTGCCACCCGCCCACCGAGCAGTTGGATAATTTTCACGGTATCCTTTGAACGAAGATCGGATGCGGCAATAGCGGCACGCACATCGGCCAGCTCCTGCGGCGAAAGGATTCGTATATCCTCTGAATAGGGTCCGCCTGGCCCGCCCAGCTGGAGCCAGTCCTCATGATAAATAATAGCATAGGCAAGCGTGAAACCTTGGTCTTCATAACTTCGGATAGCTCGAACGGTTTCCTCTCCAGTGAAGGTGAAATTCGGCCCGTCACCTCTGAAAATCTCGGCGGTGGCCTCGGTGGTCAAAAACAGCCGTTCGCCATCATCGCGGATACACGGATCGACCCTTGTCGAAAAAGAGAGGTAACCCAGCTTTTCACGGCATATCGGGAAACTGTCCGGATTATCGTAATATTCCTGAAGTACACCGTCCTTTACCGTCAAACGAAACGCCACTTTGGCTGCATACAAGGGTGATAGAATACCCAGCAAAGCTACTATTGTTATTGATAGGATAATATTTTTCATCATTTCTTATCACAATTTGCAGGTTGGAGCTGTCGCTCGTTTTCAAGATTTATTATTGCTCAATCAATCGGAAGAACGCTTCCGGGTCGGTCGGGACGACAGTCACCGGAGGCGTGCCGCCGCCGGGCACATCGAGCCAGCTGCCATCCATCAGGTTGGTGCGGGATTGCACCTTAAACCCGCTTCCGGTCCAGGTAAATTCCATGTCGCCGCTGCTTATGCTGTACTCCAGTATCGGGGATTCCGGCACGGTGGCGGGCACGAATGCACCGGCTATACCGATATTATCCAGGAAGAGATGATGGCCTAAGCCTTCGCCGGCACCGCCGGAAAAAGCCAGCAGGAACTGGACGGATTCACCCGCACCGAGCGTATGATCCGCAAGTCCTGTCAGATCGAGGTCGATATCGTCATGGGCACCGTTGTCCCATGCGCCACCCACACTGGTGATCGCGTCTGCAGCGGAGGTGAAAACGACACCTGTTGAAATACCGCCGCCGGGCAGCACACTCAGTTCATAGGTTCTCGGCGCCCCGGGACGGAAGGCATAGGCATCAAAGTGGAAGTTGCCCAGCACGATGTCGTCCGCACCGGTGTTCGTGACCGTGAACGTGATCGTGCCGCCGGTTGTGGCGTTGGGCAGTGTGAGATTTTCACCATCCACCACATTGGTGCTTGCTGCCGGCGGACCCGCAAAGGTTCCCCAATCTCCGTCATTGCTGGCACCTCGTTCGTCGGTGGTGTTCCAGCTTACCTGTTCCGTAGTCGTCACGGCAGAACCGGTAACATTCGGTGCGAGCACAGAGGCGGCGGGAGCCGTCGTGCTGTCCCATGTATCCCAGCCGGCAATCAATTCGTTGACTAACGGGGCATAGGGATAAAACCCGTTCTTCACTTGGCTTACTTCTTCCGGAGTCAGCGCTTCGTAGTAGAGCACCACGTCGTCGATGCAGCCTTCGAAGTGTTCATTGGGTTTGTTCTCGCCGTCGCCGCCGATCAGGAAGGGAATCACTGAAGTCTCGTTATAGTTGATTGTGACCGGCGATCCCTGCGCTACCCCGTCGACATACCACTGGTAGCTTGTGCCGGATTTAACCATCGCATAATGGTGCCATTCATCGTTCGGCAAATCGGTATAGTTGTAGGACTCAATATTGCCCGCATCGTCGGTGTTGGCGAATGAGGCTTTCGGCGGCATCATTTTAATGAACTCGAGATTTTCTGCCCCGGTGCTTCCGTAGCGGTTGCCCACCATAATCGAATTCGCATGGGAGGTCGGTGCCTTCTTTGCCCACCAAGCCCAGGTGAAGTCGTTGGTGTCCGCCAGGGCATAGCGGAACGGGGTGGATATCCGGTCGTCCGTGCCGTCGAATACCGCGTAAGTGCCGCGTTCCGCGTCGCTGCCCCACGTTGCGCCGTTAAACAGTTCTCCGTCAAATCCGTGTCCGGTTTCATCCGCCGCGACGGTGCCGCTGCCTTCATCCAGCGGCCAGTGGGCGGCCAGACCTGAGGTCACGGGGCTCGATTGCGTGGTTGTGACGGGATCGTTGGCGTTGATCACGGGATCCTGCCCGGGCTGGATTAGCATGCTGGCCTGGGTATTGCCGCTGACCGACGCGATAGAGTAGTCCCCGTACGACAGCGAACTGCCGTCGCCGATGTAAAGTTCCAGATCGTCGTTACCAAAATCGGCGACGATGCCGAAACGCCCGGTAAAGGAGAACCCCGCGGCGGCGTCGGTGTAGGTATCGGCGGCTCCGGTGTTGGCAATGACGTAGTGTGTTACCGCTCTGCTGTCGATCATGCTTTCGACTTTCATACCCACCACTTTGGAACCGTTTTTCAAGGTGGTCACATTTTGAACCGTACCTCCGTCGACTCCATCTTCATGGGGTTCGAAGATGACCGTGAATGGATTGTTCCAGGCCTCACCATTTCGGCGGATGATCAGGGTGGGAATATCCTCATTGTTATAGGGTGAAGGGTGTTCCCCATCGGAAGGCCCCATCGCGGTGGCATATTCGCGGGCACTGTCGCCTGGGATGTGCATATTCATGTAGATAGTTGGAGAACCGGAAAACGGGGTGGCGAACTGAGCCCGCACGGAGTCGGTTACGGTGCCCGTTGCCTTGGGGTCGAGCAGGAAGCCCCATCCCGGAGATTTGTTTCCATCGGTATCATTCACGAACCGATTAGGCGCACTGGTGAACGTCAGGGGGGTACCGGTTGAATCCTCTACGGTCAGGGATGTGCCGATGTTGTGATAGAGATAATCGTGGTATTCGCCACTCAACGATGAATTGGATCGATACAGATCGAAATAAAATCCTGTGGTCGGCGAGGTTCGCACAAGCGCCATGGTACGTTCCTGAGTGGCTTCCGCACCGCTGCCTTTATTATCATTGAACGTGGTGCAGGTGAATGACAGGTTGGAAGAAACGGCGTCGGCCCGCGTAGCCGGCTCCATGGATTTGATCTGGACGGTATTGATATCCACGCCTCCCCAGCCGCCCACACCGCGCGAGTAGCCGTTCACGATGACGGTGTTGGCCGAGGCGAACGACCGGGCGTAATCGTCCCGTCCATAGCCCTTAACGCCCAGTACTTTCCCATGACCGTACAGCTCCATATTCATGCCGCCGGCATGACTGTGCACAAACCCCGCACCCTGCACAAAACACATCAGACCGTCATCGTCATTGCCGTTCGGCGAAAAGTTGCGCTGCAGCGCCAGCCCGGCATACGGCAGGGTGTCGGTTCGGAAGAGATCCAGTGGCTTCGGGGTTTCATCGACTTCAGCGGCACCCCACAACAGCGTCAATACCTGATTTTTCATGCCGAGGGACGAATAACCCCCCAGGTTTCTGTTATATTTTCCGGAGGCAATACCCTCCGCCAGCGGACCGCCATACAGCGCCATCAGATCGGTTCTTCCCTGCGCCTTGGCCTGGGAATACAGCATATGCGCAAGACTGTAGTTCAGGCCGCCGCCCGTGAGACGGTGTCCGTCGCCAAACTGCACCTGATACGAGTTCTTTGGAAAATGCATCTGCTTGGTGCGATGCAGGCCCTGAATCAGCTTGGGGAATTCGGCCGGATAATTCTTACCGGGGTCATAACGATCAACCAGAGCCACACAGTAGCTGTTGCGTTCAACCACCCCTTTGGAATAACCCAGTGATTCCGGGTAGCAGCTGTAGGGTGGGGGGCCGTCAAAATGATCGTGCTGCGATTTCAACGAGTCCTGCCGCTGGAAGTCCGTGTACAGGAATTCATCCACGAAAGTGTTGCGGGTAGCCTCATCGTCGAGCGCCAACGTATTCAGAATCATACTTTCGCCCATCAATGCACACCAGTTAGTTCCGGCGTAGCCCTTGTCCCGGGTCAGATTCCGCATTTGCAGGAATACACTTTGCGCATTGGCAAACGAGAAGGATTTCTGAGCCCCTTCATGCACATCCCACACGGTGTTGTTGAGCAGGTATGCGTGCACAAAGTCATAAATAATGGGCATTTGGGAGCCGATACTCCGACTTTCATACAACCATTCCGAATCATGAAACGTCCACCCGCCGATGCTGGTATTGGAAGATTTCGGAGTCTGCAACAACCAGCGCACCGAGTTGTGCAAAACATCCGCTGCCAGTTCCGCATAGCGGCTATCCCCGGTCAGATAATAGAGGACACTGCAATCCTGCGCGACATCCAGCTTGCCCCGCCAGGCATTATTTACCTGACCGAGCGTCGTGTAAAATCGGGGTGTGGAGCGGGCCCAATCCACCGGAAGCTGACGCAAATAGGCATCACGATCGGCCAGATATGAATTCAGATCACTCTGAACACGATTGATCAGTGCCGCCTGCTGGTTGGCCGCCCACGAATGGTTCGCAATCTTATCGAGGATGCCATCTCTCGCGTCAGCTGTTGCCCAGATGAACGGTCGCTCGCTCACAGGTGGCGGGGGTACATCTTCGTTGTATAAAAGCCGGGGCGCGGTATCCACCGTGCCTCCGTCCGCAGAGGTAATCAGATATCGATCGGCACCCCCGGTCTGCGGCGCGTCGGTACTCAGGCGGAAGAATACATATTCCCCGGCCCCTGCGCCGCCGGCATACTGCGCATTCAGATAATCAATCAGAGCCGTATTGCTGATGGTTTTCAGTCCATAGAACGTACTGTTTTCCGTGATCACATCCTGTTTGATCAGCGTGGCATCAGTTGGATCAATTGCGCCTGTGGCCGTCCAATAATCGTTGGTCAGAACCTGCGGTGCGGCCCGCCGACCGAGTCCATATACATCCACATTTCCAATGACCGTGCTGTTCTTGGATTCATAGTTGACGACAAACGCGGCGTTGGTAAACGGATCCGACACTGCACCCAAATCGGGAAGCTGAATCGGAATGACCGAGCAGCGGTCCTGCCCGACGGATCCGGCACAGCCGGTATACAACTGAGCAGCAGTCTCGCTTGTGACATTCACCGGCGGATTGTTGTCATTTCTTGTCTGAACATCCGCATCCTCAACCGGGGCGTATATGGTACCGGCCATTGATGAAATTCCGAGTCCGTACAAGACTACAAAAAGTATTGATTTTAAATTCACTTAAACACTCCTACTGGCGTAGTTCCATTTATGGTTGGCTTAAACTGAGCCCAGCCCGACCGAGGCAATAACACCTCTTTCCATATCTCGACAATATGTGGCTGAAATTAGGCAAGAATAATACACGCGAACTATTTATATAGTTGAATACATTCATATTCCGTCATCAACATTCGTGATCAGGTTGCTGCCGTCCATGCCATACTCGCCAGCATAAATACTGCAAGTAATGTACGTGTCAAATTTCTCATCATGTCTATCTCCATTTGTGAGTAAACGCTTTATGCATACGCAACATGCAACTATCACCAAACAAGATAGCGAATCATGGAGGGGGGCGGATACTACGTGATCGCGTAGTATATAATACGTGCTTTTCATGGTTGAAAACGGCATGTTTTGAGCATGCAGCTTTATTTGTCTTCAACCGTATGTTTAGTGGTATTGTGCCTGTTTGCACTGCGGTCCGACCTGTTCGCAGAAAGCATTCGGTCATTGGATGAACGAATTCAGAGGATAGAAACCCAACTGCAGGATCTTCCGGTTCGCGAACCCGGAGAAAGCGGGGGAAGCGTTGGGCTATCTGGTTTGAGACCGTATAAACCTTCCCATCCAACTACCGTTACCATCGATTTAGGAAAAGTTTATCCCATTGACCATATTGCACTGGTTCCCACCCGCCTTGAAAATGAGGAACGGCAGCTGGAACCTACCGGATTCCCCATGCGCTTCGAACTTATTGGGTCTTTAACGGATGATTTTTCCAGTCCGGTTGTTTTTTTTGATGGGAAAAACGAAGACTATCCCGATCCCAATGGATATCCGGTAATTTTTGAGGGCAAAAGACAAAGCATCCGCTTTCTTCGCATTTTAATGTATAAAGTTCCGCACATTGGAAGGTCCCCATCTTTTTCTTTTGCTGAGCTTTTTATTTTTTCAAACGGCCGAAATGTTGCCTTGAGAAAGCCGGTGAAAAACTCCAGGTCGGTCATTTGGAAGGATCTTTTCCACGACACTTTTCTTGTGGATGGCCAAACCTCGCTGGGCCAACCCATCGTACCTCCCCCCGAAAACCCTGACCTTCGAGGGTGGCATGGGGATCTACAAGAGACGGCCGACTGCAATGAGACGGTTGAGATCGCGTTTGAGCATCCGCACGAGATAGAAGAAATACGCCTCTACCCTGTTTATCACATCGGCTGGCCTGAAGGCGTAGCTTATGGATTTCCTATTAACTTCAAGGTTCAAATCAAAGAAGAGGAGTTGGATTGGATCACGGTGGAGGACTGGTCCCGGAATCCTTTTCCAAGCCCTGGAAATAATCCGGTTAATATCCCACTGAAAGAACGCAAAGCCCGGGCGATCCGGTTTCAGGCGCTTAGCCTTCCCCAGAGCATTCCTTCCCACTACATCTTTGCCATGGCCGAAATGGAGGTTTACGCAGGAGGAACCAACATTGCTCCCTTGGGAAAGATCACAACAACATCGCTGTATGACAAACACCCGCACGAATGGAACCTAGAGGCACTGACCGATGGATACGGAACACGAGGAAAAATCATTCCCCCACTGGACTGGCTGGAAGGCCTAGCCCAAAGGGGAAAGCTGGAAGCCGAACTGGCAAAACTGATCGAACAACGGACACAACAGCAGGACCGTTTGGCCCGCACCTTAAAATTCGCTGTCCGAGTATTGGTCGGCGCTCTTCTTCTGGCAGGAGCGGTCATGATCAGAAATAAACGCAGACGCCAAAAACAACTGCGGGAACTAAAAAACAGGATCGCCTCCGATCTACACGACGAGGTCGGCAGCAACCTGGCCAGCATCACGATTCTTGCGGCCGGAGCAAAGGAAGAGGTTAAGTCGGAGTCCCCCCATGAACGCAGCCTTCAACGCATGATCGACATCGCCAAAGAAACCTCCGCCTCCATGCGCGACATTGTCTGGATGCTGCACCCGGATCGGAAAACCAACATGAGCCTCACGGCGAAGTTTCAGGATATCGCCGGCAGTCTGTTGGCCGATTTGGACTTCAGCCTGGACGAATCAGAGGAAATCTCCGCCAGTCGACTATCGATGGATAAACTGCACCACTTCATCCTGTTCTACAAAGAAGTGCTCCATAATCTGGCGAAGCACAGCAACAGCAGCCAGATTCGTATCAAACTCACTGCAGCCGGAAGGAAGATACGGTTAGATATCATGGATAACGGCCAACCACCACCGTCCGGAGATTTACCCCAGGGGCTTAAACTTCGTGCACAGAAAATGGGGGGTCACTTGACCTATCAAACGCATACAGAGCGCAATTATTTATGTTTGGAGATTTCATGAGTTCGACACCTTTATCCGTTTGGTTGATTGAGGATCATGCCAACTATCGCGACACGGTTGCTGCGGCATTGAGAGCCCGCAAGGAAATCCGCTCCCTGCTCGACTTTAACGATGCCGAAAGCGCCTTGAAACGGCTGACCGATATCCCGTCCAAAAAACCGGATGTCATTCTGATCGACCTTGGGCTGCCGGGGCTGCATGGACTGGAAGCAATCCCGCAATTTAAAGAGCTGATTCCGGAAACCGATATCGTTGTGTTAACGGTATTTGACGACAAACCGAAAGTATTCGAAGCCATTGCCGCCGGAGCCTCCGGCTATCTGCTGAAATCATCCACCCCGGCGGAAATCGTGCAGGCCGTTTTGCAGGTGAATAACGGAGGCTCCCCGCTCACTCCGCAGATTGCACGGTATGTAATTTCAGCCTTTTCCTCTACACAGAAACAAAAGCTGACCACGGATCTGAAACCCCGTGAAAAAGAGATCCTTTCCTACCTGGCAGATGGCCTCATCAAAAAACAGGTCGCTGAGAAGCTGCATATCAGCACCCATACGGTGGATTACCATGTGCGCAAAATTTACAGCAAGCTGCAGGTCAACACCCTTTCGGGCGCTATCTCAAAAGCCGTAAAAGAAGGTCTGGTCTAACGCTCATCCATGTTCATTATTCTCCTGCAATGGATAAGTGGTTGTACTTTTCGTTCTGGCGGTCTTGGGACGAATTACATAGACATCAAAATGAAAAAGCATTCAACAAAATGTCAGTCGCACTATTATTGGAGGCCAGACATTGGAAGCAGATGTTTAAACGATATGAATAAGGGTTAATTTGAGGAATCAATACGTATTAAGTATACATATGAGTAACCTCACATGGGTTTTTCGCCACCTACTAAGCGGGTTGATTTGAATAGACCGCACACCCGAAATAAGAGAAATTGTTATGAATAAAAAACTGGTATCTCTACAATGAAATTGACCCTGTATCTTTTCTTCGCACTAACCTGCACAGCGCAGGCTTCCACTGTCGAATCCGATTTTGAAAAACCACCGCGTGAAATCCGACCCGAAACCTGGTTCCACCTGATCGGTGGCAATGTAAACAAGGAGTTTCTGACTACCGACCTCGAAGCGGTTAAAGACGCCGGATTTAAAGGGCTGCATCTGTTTCATGGCCGGGGACGCGCCTGGCCGGGTGTGGAACCGCAGATTCAAACACTTAGCCCGCAGTGGGACAACCTGATTGAACACGTGGCTGACGAAACGGGACGGCTGGATCTTAAATTCACCATGCAGAACTGTCCGGGCTGGGCGATGTCGGGCGGACCGTGGATTAAGCCTGAGGATGCCATGCGCCACCTCATCTGGAGCCGCACCGATATTCAAGGGGGTACTAAACAACCGATTCAGCTGCCGATTCCCATGCCGAGCAAAGAAGAGTGGCGCAACTATCAGGACGTCGCCGTGCTGGCCTTCCCCACCCCCGCCAACGACACCGCTGCGCCGCTGATCCCTACCAAAATTAAAAGCAATCTGGATGATGCGCCATGGAACGACCTGTTTTCCAAAGATGGGAAACCGAAAATTCAAATTCCTGTCACCCGGCGCGACCGCACCTGGCTGGAAGTGACATTTGGGCAGGAAACCGTCCTGCGCACCATTGAAGTTCCGCCCACGGAACACCTCATGAAACGGCGCAGCTTCGATACGGACACCGTGATTCGTCTGCAGGGCCATGATTCCAATGGTTGGAAAGACATTGGATCACGGGTTATCCCGCGCGGCAACTGGCAGGACCGCCTGCCGGAACACGGAATTTTCCTGGCGTTCCCCGATTTTAAATCCAACCGCTTCCGCATTGTTTTTGAAAATAATTTTCCGGTCGAACTGACCTACCTTCGCCTCTACGACGGCGCCCGGCTGAATGACTGGCGCGGGCAGGCAGGCTATGTCCTGCGCAGTCTGGAACGTGCTAAACCGCCCCAACAGGATCCGGCCAGCCATATTCCGATCAAAGATGTCATCGACCTTTCGGGTAAAATGACCGCCGACGGCACGCTGAATTGGAACGCGCCCAAGGGCCACTGGACCATTGTGCGCTACGGCCATGTGAATACCGGCGTCAAAAACAAACCCGCGCCGCCGGAAGCCACCGGCTTTGAGTGTAACAAGCTTTCAAAGCGCGGTGCGGACACCCACTTTGCGGGCTACATCGGCCGCCTCAGCCAACCCGGTGGCCCCGCCGACAGCGAGCGTCTGAAAGGAATGCTGATCGATAGCTGGGAGTGCTACACCCAGACCTGGACCGAAGAGATGGAACAGGAATTTGAGGCACGCAGGGGCTACCCATTGCGCACCATGCTCCCCGCCATCTCCGGCTGGGTGATGAACGATATCCAAACCTCGGAACGCTTTCTGCGCGACTGGCGCGACACGATCAACGATCTGCTGGTAGACAACTATTTCGGTCGCATGGCCGAGCTCGGGCGTGAACGCGGGCTGACCCTCTCGTTCGAAACCGCCATCGGCGATGTATCGCCGGGCGATATCCTTCAGTTTTCCAGCAAGGCCGATATTCCGATGTGCGAGGCGTGGTCGCCCAACGATCCCCATTGGGGTGGCTTTGAAACCAAACCGACCGCACCGATGGTCTCCTCTGCCCACATCTATGGAAAACCGTTGATCGCCGCCGAATCGTTCACGCGCGCCGGTCCGGCAGCCACAACCTGGGACGAGCATTTCTATACGATCAAACACCTGGCGAACCTGCATTTTGCTCAGGGCATCAACCACGTCGTCTTCCACACCTTCACGCATAACCCGTTCGACCGGAAACCGGGAACCACCTTCGGAGGAAGTATCGGCACACCCTTTATTCGTGGGCAGACCTGGTGGAAGCATATGCCGGCATTCACCGATTATATTGCCCGCTGTCACCTCCTGCTCCAGAGTGGCCTGCCGGTTTCTGACGTGCTGTGGTATCTGGGCGATGACCTAGACCATAAGCCGGTGCAGCACTCGCCCTTCCCGAACGGCTATAAATTCGACTATCTTAACCACGACGTGCTCGTGAACGGCCTGCAGGTGAAAGATGGAAATCTCACCATCAACAACAGCACCCAGTGGCGCGTCATCTGGCTCGCGAAAGATCAGTGCCGCCGTATGAGGCCGGAAACGCTCGCGAAACTCAAATCGCTGATGGAGCAAGGCGCCACCGTAATCGGCTCCGCCCCAGACCTGAACGCATCACTCTCCGGCGGAACAGATGCCGACCACATGTTCGAACAGTTGGTCGCAGAACTCTGGGGCGAAACGGCCGCAGAATCAGGCGAACGCAAAATTGGAAAAGGACGCCTGCTATGGGGAGGAGACCTGTTGAATCACCTCCGTAATCTGGGTATCCATCCCGATGTGATCGGCACAAAGGGCGCCACCTGGTGCCACCGGCGCACACCCGATAAGGAAATCTACTTTGTCGCCGCCGGTCGCCTTGATCCGCTGGTGGCCAACCTGCAGTTCCGCGAAAAAGGACAGCCGTTCCTCTGGGACCCAACCACGGGAACCAAAACCAAACTGAAAGTCTACTCGACGACCGATACACACACCGTTATCCCGATGAACCTTCCAGCCGTTGGCGCGGCGTTCATCACGTTTGAATCCGCACCGGCTCAGCCTGCGTTCGTGAAGGTTCAACACAATGGCAACGTGGTCGTCGACGCCACCGATCTGAGTTTGACGGATCAGGGAGCCCCCTTCCCGCTCTTCGGTTTAAAAAAGTCAGATTCGCAACAACCTTGGATTGAACCACAACCGTTACCAGCATTGGACCCCCTGACCGGGGTTGCCTGGAAAAACGGCTCCTATCAACTCGCCGCGCCGGACGGGAACATTGAAACCCTGCAGGTTAAAGGTGCCGCGTCCGTCCCCCTAAACGGCCCATGGACGCTCGCCTTCCCGAAAGGCTGGACCGCCAACGAGACCGTAACGCTGGATTCGGTCATGCCGTGGTCAGAGCTGGAAGAAGAGGAAGCCAAAGCCTTCTCCGGAACCGCGGTGTATAAAACCATGGCACAGCTGGGCGACAAACTACCGGACGAACGCTACCTGCTCGATCTGGGACGTGTTGATAGCATGGTGGAAGTCGTGGTAAACGGCACCTCCGCGGCCATGCTGTGGGCTCCGCCGTTCCGGGCCGACATTACGGATCAGCTGAAGCCCGGAAAAAACCGGATTGAAATCAAAGTCACCAACACCTGGTTCAACCGGTTGGCCTACGACGCCACTCAAAAGGCGGCGGATCGGAAAACGTGGGTAATCGGCGGGCCAAAGAAAGGTGCGACCCCGGTGCCCGCCGGCCTGACCGGCCCTGTCGTTCTGCGCCGAGGTATAACCGTTGATCTCTAATGCCTATTTCAACGGTATGAAATAGGTTCATATTTGTTGTTTTCATTCATTCTGGTTCATTATTCCGAACAGTCGATTCAACTGCCTGACAGATATAAAAACAAACCATAAGAAGGCTCTCTCTATGAAGAACAGTTCAGCTTCGGTATTAAAATCAATCACCCTGCTCCTGATGTGCGCTGTCAATGCGCTGGCGAGTAGCGGTGTAAGCGTTGCTGACCTTAAGGTTGAACACCTTCGCAATCCGATCCAACTCGATATGCAACAGCCACGACTGAGCTGGAAAATTCGAGCCACTGATCCACAAGTCCATAAAATTAAACAACAGTCGTACCGTATCCTCGTTGCGGACAGCCCGCAGAAACTCAGCAACGACGAGGGCAACCTTTGGGACAGCGGAGTCGTTGCTTCCGACCAATCAATCCTGATTCCATACCTTGGAAAAAAGTTGCAGAGCCGGCAGGCCTGCTATTGGAAGGTTCAGGTTACCGATAATAAGGGGGGAAAAAGCGACTGGTCAGAGACGGCGTTCTGGGAAATGGCGTTGCTCAGTTCCAATGACTGGAAAGAATCGGAATGGATCGGGCTTAAGAAAGACACGCGCGATTCTCCATTCACGAGCCGAAAACCGAATGGTAAAGATGTGCTGCATCGCTCCAACCCCTCCCCGCTGCTGCGTAAAGAGATCAGCATTGCCAAGGCAGTAAAGAAGGCTCGGGCCTATGTCAGCGGCATCGGCTATTCCGAATTTTACATTAACGGAAACAAAATCAGCGATCATGTCCTCGACCCCGGCCAGACCAACTATGACAAACACACCCTCTATGTGGTACATGACATCACGGACGACCTGAAACCGGGAACCAACGCTTTAGGCTTCTGGCTGGGCAACGGATTCTATGGTCAGAACCTCGCCTTCAATCCCAAGTTTGAATACGGCAAACCAAAGCTCCGCGCCAAGCTGTTTGTTGAATACACCGATGGCAGCAGCGAAACCTTCGCGACTGACACCAGCTGGAAGGCCACCGTCAGCCCAATTCTCTTCGACAATGCCTACTGGGGCGAAAGCTACGATGCGCGGCTGGAAATACCGGGTTGGTCGAAGCCCGGCCGTGATGATTCCAACTGGCAACAAGCGGTGAACGTGAAAGCCCCCTGCCCGGATAACAAACTGCGGCCGCAGCTGCTACCTCCGATCAAAGAGATGGAACGATTCAAACCGGTCTCCAACAAAAAAGTGGACGACGATACCTATCAGGTCGATTTCGGGAAAAACTTTTCAGGTTGGTATGATATTAAGCTGAACCAGAATCCCGGCGATATCATCCGCTTTTATCCCACCGAGGTGCTCGACCGGAAAACCGGCCGGGGCAACCAGAAAACGCGTGGCGGAGCGCCCGGCGCTCCGGAAGATCATTTCTACATCTGCAAAGGAAACGGCCCGGAATCCTACTCGCCCCGCTTTGTCTATTCCGGTTTCCAATATCTGGAAATCACGGGCCTGGCCGAAGCTCCGACGGCCGAAACCATTGAAGCCGTCTTTGTGCGCAGCGCCATTGAGAAAACGGGTTCTTTTGAATCGTCCAACGAAATGTTCAACAAACAGTATGCCGCCAGTCTGTTGAGCCTCGAGGGCAACTGGCACTCGCTACCGGAAGATTGCCCCGCCCGCGAAAAATGCGGATGGCTCGGCGATGCCCATGCCACGGCCGACCTCAGCCTCTACAACTATGACATGGCGCGGTTCTACTCCAAATACAATCGCGACATTCAGGACAGTTTGAACGCAGATCACACGGTTAGAAAAGTAATACCCGGTAGCGCCGGGATTCCGCCCATGGTGGCGCCAGGCAGACGGTCTAACCGCGTGGGCACCATCGATTGGGCGGTGGCTTACGTCATTATCCCCTGGCGAATGTATGTGCATACGGGCGATGCCGAAGCCTTCCGGCCGCACTATGAACACTTCAAGGATTTCATTACCTACTACAAATCCTTCAAAAACAAAGACGGAGTTATCGATAACGGACTTGGCGACTGGTGCCCCCCCAACTGGGACCGAAAAGCAGCCCCCGAATTTATGGAGTGTCATCCCTTTGTTTCGGGTACGGCCTTCTATTTCCAGGCATTGGAACTCATCAGCAAAATGGCGCTGTTGATGGACGATGCCGACTACAGCAAATGGTGCCTAAAAGAGGCTGCCGATATTCAGAAGGCGTTCGATCAGGTATACCTGAAACCAGTTGAGGGGAGTAAAGGACTGAAACATTACGGCAGCCAGACCGCCACCGTGATGGCACTGAAACTTGGTATGGTGCCTGATGATCAGATTGAAGACCGGGTTGAAGCATTACTCTTTGACATCAATGAGCGTCACAACGGCCATCATGCCTGCGGCATCCACGGACTGCGCCACCTTTATACGGTACTGGCCGACAACGGACACGGGGACCTCGCCTACAAGATGCTCACCGACACCACTTTCCCCGGTCCAGGATTCATTATGGATCTGGGTTTATCCACCTGGCCGGAGCGCCGATTTGACTGGAATAAAGTCGAATTCAAAAACTCCTTCAACCATCCGATGAACGGCGGGTTTGTCGCCTTTATGCATGAATCACTTGGCGGCATCCGGCCGGATGAACAATCCGTCGGCTACAAACATTTCCAGATTAAACCCCAGCTCACCGACCAGGTCGAATGGGTTAAATCCCACGTCGAATCGCCCTATGGGGAAATCCGCAGTGAATGGAAAAATGAAGGCGAAACATTCGAATGGTTTGTCGAAGTTCCACCGAATACCACAGCAACCCTCTACGTCCCCTACCATCAAGGCAGGGAATTATCAGAGGGCGAACATCGCGGACTCCAGAAAAAGCTCACTCCGATCGCAGAAGGCCAACAGAAATGGCTGAAAAGCGAAGTCGGGTCGGGCGTTTACCATTTTAACTATAAGTAAGGGTCACATCATGAAAACCTTCTGTTCATTACTCGTTTCCATCATATCCATCATTGTGCTGGCAAACACAGCTCATGCCGGTGAACAGGACGACATCTTGGCGTCACGTAAAATAAACTTCAATGCGGGCTGGATTTTTAGGCTGGGAGATTATCCAAAGGCCTTCATGACAAACTTTGATGACTCAACATGGGAACCCGTGAAGCTCCCCCACGACTGGAGCGTTGCAGGACCGATTGAAAAATCGAACCCGTCCGGTCGTCAGGGAGGGTTCTTCCCCTGCGGCATTGGTTTCTACCGCAAGACGTTTAACGTTGATCCGGCCTGGGCAGGCAAACAGGTTACCATCACGTTTGACGGCGTGATGGCCAACAGCGAGGTCTGGATTAATGGGCATTTGCTCGGCAAACGTCCCAGCGGTTATGTCGGTTTCACCTACGACCTGACCCCCCACCTGAAAAAGGGAAAAAACTGCATCACCGTGCGCGCCGATAATGAAAAGCAGCCCGCCAGCCGCTGGTATACCGGATGCGGCATTTACCGCAATGTTTGGCTGCACGTTAAAAACAAGATTTCCGTCGCACAGCACGGAACCTACGTTATCGCGAAAAACGTCACCGCCGAATCGGCTCAAGTTCTGGTCGAAACCACCATCGACACTACCGCCGCGAAAAACGCAAAGGTGCAGCTCGTTTCAGAAATCTATAATCCGGCAGGCAAAAAAATTGCGGAACGGACCGATGAACAGCAAGTCGGCAAAAACAAACCAGCCGTCATCAACCAAAAGGTTGATGTTGCAAACCCCAGCCTATGGGACCTCGAATCCCCGCACCTGTACACCCTAGTTACGAAAGTGATGAATGGCGGCCGGCTGGTCGATGTCGTAAAAACCCCGTTCGGCATTCGCGACATCCGCTTCGAGGTTGAAACCGGTTTCTGGCTGAACGGAAAAAACATCAAAGTCAAAGGCGTCAACAATCATCACGACGCAGGCCCCGTTGGCGCGGCCGTTCCATTGGATGTACACATTCGTCGACTCAAAATCCTGAAAGAGATGGGCTGCAATGCCATTCGCACCGCCCACAATCCGTTCGCGCCGGAGTTCTATGACCTGTGCGACCAAATGGGGTTCCTCGTGATGGACGAGGTCTTTGACGAGTGGATCGCGTCGTGGATCTGGATCAAAAACCTCAAAGATGAAGGCAAGGTTAAATACGGCTATCACCACTATTTTAAGGAGTGGTGGAAAAAAGATCTGGAAGCCGTCATCCTGCGGGACCGGAATCATCCGAGCATTTTTCTTTGGAGTGTCGGCAACGAAATTCCGGATCAATGCTATCCGGAAGGCCCGGAACGCCTGAAACCCATCATGGAAACCGTTCGCGCATTGGATACGACCCGCGAGATTACCTGCGGCTGCTGCTTCATCCACCTCGCCAACGAAACGGGCTTTGCATCGATGCTCGATGTGACCGGCTACAATGGCGGCGGCGGATCGGTCTTTTTTGAAAAAGACAAAGCAACCTATCCGAACCGGAAATTTATTGCCACCGAGATTCCGCACTCCTTCCAGACGCGCGGCATCTATCGCACCCATACCGTTATGCGCTCGCCCCATCAGGGCATCGAAGTTCCAAACCTGACCGAAGAAGAAGCGTTCCCGGAAGTCTCGGAATTTTATGCCTCGTCCTATGACAACGCCAGTGTGCGCATCGGCGCCCGCGATTCCTGGCACCGGACCGCCGCCCTGCCCTATGTGGCCGGTGAGTTTCGGTGGACCGGGTTTGATTATCTCGGCGAAGCCATCAAGGGCTGGCCGGCGCGCTTCTGGGATTTCGGCATCATTGATCTCTGTGGATTCCCGAAGGATCACTACTATTTTTACCAAAGCCAGTGGACCGACGAACCGATGGTGCACATCCTGCCCCATTGGACCTGGCCCGGAAAAGAAGGCAAAATCATTCCGGTCTGGACCTACTCCAACGCAGATGTAGTGGAACTCTTCTTCAATGGCGAATCGCTCGGCGCAAAATCGAATATCAATCAGATGAACCTGTCGTGGGATGTCCCCTATGCGCCCGGCACCCTGAAAGCCGTGGCCCAAACCGGCGGAAAGGTGGTCGCCGAACGCATCATGAAAACCGCATTGGAACCGGCAAAGATCCAGATTATTGCCGACCGGAAAACCATGCCGCCCGACGGTGTCAGCTGCGTTCATCTCGAATTCAACATGCTGGATAAAGACGGAACCTTTATGCCGGTTGCCGACAACCTGATAAAATTCAACATTACCGGCCCGGCCGATAATATCGGCGTCGAAAACGGCGATGCACTGGATCTGGCGTCCGCCAAAATCAATCAACGGAAAATGTTTAATGGAAAATGCCTCATGATTCTCCAGAGTCAGGACAAAGAAGGCGTTGTAAAAATTGAAGCATCAGCCGATGGGCTTCCGACTGAATCCATCGAAATCATTATCACCAATTGAAAACAATAAAATGCATAGAGAACCAATGAACAGATACTTTTTGACATTCGTAGCGGCTGTTATGCTGTCGATGGCTTCCTCGGCGAACGAATCGTCCTTCGACACAGGTGCACAGTGGATTTGGCAGGCTGAGGATGGGCCGAAGAATACGTGGGTGGCTTTTCGCAAGGAGTTCGATCTGAAAAAGGTGCCTGAAACTGCACTGGCCAATATTTCGACCGACACCAAATACTGGCTATGGATCAACGGCGAGATGGTGCTGTTCGAAGGCGGACTGGCGCGCGGTCCGAAGCGGGATGGGATCTATTATGATGAAGTGGACATTCAGTCGTTCCTGAAGCCGGGCGAAAACAGCGTGGCGATTCTGGTTTGGTATTGGGGCAAAACCGCAAAGACCCACGATGACAGCGGTATGGGCGGCCTGCTCTTTTCAGCGGATCTGGGCGAAATGGTTTTAACATCGGACCGCACCTGGAAACTCAAACAACATCCGGCGTATGATCCTAAAAGCAAAGGTCTGCATCGATCCGCGAATCGGCCCAATGCAATGGATGTGAAATATGATGCACGTAAAGCGATGGGCGACTGGACTTCCAAAGGTTGGAACAGTACAGAGTTTTCCATGGATGAAAGCTGGAAACCCGCAACGGAAAAAGGCGCATCGGGAGCCGCGCCGTGGGGGGGACTGGTCAAGCGCCCGATTCCGCTTTGGAATGATCGGGGTTTGGCTGATTTTGAATTGCTGCGAATCGGTGAAAAGAAAATCACCCTGCCCTACAAAACGACGGGCGAAAAGAAGACGGTCATTTGGGGAAAGCTGCCATTCAACAAACAGATCACACCCTACCTGAAAGTGAAGAGCAACGGCGGGAAAACGATTGAGATTGGAATGGATAATACATTCAATCTGATCAATGCGCAGTATACGACAACGCATGGCGAACAGGCCTTTGAAACCTATTCATGGATGAGCGGGCACGAGGTGAAATACACCGTGCCTCCAGGTGTGGAAGTGCTTGAATTGAAATATCGCTGGACGGGATTGGGAGAGATCGTCGGTTCCTTCGAGTGTAGTGATCCTTATTTCCAGCGAATCTGGTGGATGGCCGCCAACACCCTTTATATCTGTGCGCGCGATTGCTACATGGACTGTCCGGACCGCGAGCGCGGCTTATGGATCGGTGATGTGGCCGACCAGACCGGCGCGGTTTTTTACACCCTCGATGAAGCAGGACGCCTGCTGTTAAAAAAAGGGATCGATAACACGATTGCCTATCAGGATAGCGATATCATTCAGGGACTCGCTCCCGGCTTTGGCGACTATCGGGGAAAGAGCAGTGAACTGACCGCGCAAAGCCTGCAGTATATTGAGCAGGGAATCTGGCGCTACTACTTTAATACGGGCGACAAGGCGACGCTGGCAAATGCTTATCCTTCGGTGCTGGCCTATTTAAAATTGTGGAACATGGAGTCCAACGACCTGCCTGAAATCCGTAAAGGATATGCATCCTGGATTGATTGGGGCACAAATCCCGATCGGCCGCCAGTTGAAGTATGCTGGTATCATATGGCGCTCAACGCCGCAAAAACGATGGCACTTGAATTAGGAATGTCCGCAGATGTGCCCTGGTACGATGAACGGATTCAAAGCATCGAAGAAAATTTTGATGCGGTCTATTGGCGTGATGGCTATTACGGTTCAGCAGGTGCGGTCAAGGATGAACGCGTAAGTGCGCTGGCGATTCTGACGGGGCTGGCCGACGAAAGCCAATATGACGCGCTACTCAAAAATGTTTTGATTACCGAATACAATGCCAGCCCGCACATGGAGTGGATGGTTGAAGAAGCTATGATTTTGGCGGGCGACACGGCCGCCGCACTCAACCGCATGAAGGAGCGGCACGCTTTTCAGGTGGATGATGAATCGGTCACCACCTTGTGTGAAAAGTTCGGCCCGCGTAAAGGCACGTATAACCATGCGTGGAATGCCCCGAACTATGTACTCTCGCGTTACATTGCCGGCATCTCCGCCACAGATGTGGCATGGAAGGAATATCAGGTATTGCCGGACCTCGCCCACATGACCGCCGTGAAGCAGGTGGTACCAAGCGTGAAGGGTGATATTACCGTCGACATTAAACGAACGGATAAGACCTACACGATGAAACTGATCTCGCCGGAAGGCACCACAGCCGTGGTGGGAATTCCGAAAGCTTCCATCTCGCCAAGGACGATTGAGGTCAATGGTTTCAAGGTCTGGAAAAACGGCGAGTTCACAGATAACGTTTCGGGCATCAGTTGGAATGGTGAAGATAATAAATATATCAAGTTTAACGTCGGACCCGGAACATGGACATTCGGCGCCAAGTAAGACACACGTAACCTTTTCAAATTCTGAATGAACACAGGTATGAACAAAGTGGATTAGATGGAAATGAAGACAACCTATACAAGTTCTGCCGTGTAGACGGTGAGGAAACCTAGATATGAAATCGAAATCCAGACGCGATTTTTTGAAGACATCAGGTGCGCTGCTGTCAACGACTGCGGTTACAAGCCTGAATGCACGGGCTGTTATCAATGGGGATCAACAACGCCCGAATCTGATTTTCATTATGAGCGACCAGATGCGCGGCGATGCCATGGGTTGCATGGGCAGTCCGGATGCGCGCACCTCGCGACTCGATGAAATGGCCGCAAAGGGTACGTTGTTTGAACGCGCATTTTCGAATAATCCGGTCTGCGCACCCTCGCGGATGTCGATGTTCTCGGGGAAATATCCGCATCAGGTTAACCGCTTGGCGAACATCAAAGGAAAAACATCCGGCTATCTGCATTATAAAGATTCACTGGGGGATTTTCTAAAGCAGCAGGGGTATACCACGGCCTATATCGGTAAAAACCATACCTATGAAAAGGACGAAATCCAGCACTACGATTATCTGAGTTCGTTCGCTCGGGAGCCGTTCCGGAAGTATAATGCCAAGGTGCCGCCGTATTGGTATGCCGACACGGGAGTGCCGCGTGAGCAGTGTATGCCGAAGCAGAGCACGGACAATGCCATCGAGTTTATGTCGAAGCAGGGCGGTACCAAGCCGTTCTTCATGCACATCAGTTATTTTAATCCGCACCCGCCCTACATGGCGCCGGCCGATGTAACCAAAACCTACGATGCGGAAAAGATGACGCTGCCGGAATATGTTGAGCCGTCCCTGCTATCGCAGCGACTGGCCGATCATCAGAAGGCGTTGCACTACGATCGCATTTCGGATGAGACCTTACAGTCGACCAAGAAATATTATCATGCTGCGGTCGATTGGGGCGTCGACTATCAGGTGGGTCGCCTTCTGGACGCGTTGAAAGCGCAGGGACTGGACAAAAATACGATTGTGGTGTTCACAGCCGATCACGGCGATTTTATGGGGGAATATCGCATGGTGCGCAAAGCCATGTATTTGTATGACGCGCTTATGCATGTTCCGATGATCTGGTGTGGCCCGGGGATTAAAGAAGGGCAGCGGATCGATAATCTCGCGCAGTGTTTAGATATCTTTCCGACGCTGGCGGATTTCTCCGGCGGCGAACCGAATGCCGAGCTGGAAGGCCGTTCCCTGAAGCCGTTCCTGAATGGGGAATCCAAAGAAGAACCGGACTATGCGGTAGTGGCCACGGCTGCCTACAGCGATCTGCCGGATGACTATTTTAAAAATCCGGAGAAGCCGTTGGATGAACGAACGAAGATGCCGTTCCATACCCGCGTTGAAAAGCTGACCTGGAAGCCGGAACAACGCACCGCCATGGCACGAACGAAAGATTGGAAACTGATCCTGAATGAGTCGCAGCCGAACGAGCTTTATTATATGAACGGCGGAACCTCTGAACGAAAGAATGTAATCAACGATCCCGCCTATGCTGACGTGGTGAAAAAGTTAACAGCAGTGATTCATAAAAAGTGGGATGCATTTTTGGAGGGCTGAAATGAAAAGAATGGTAAAATTGTTGTGTGCTGTAAGTTTGATCACGAATATTTCTGTAGCGAATGAAAGCACGAGGCCGAATGTACTCTTTATCGCGATTGATGATCTACGGCCGGAGCTCGGCTGCTATGGGGACACCGTTGTGAAATCACCGAATATTGATAAGCTGGCTTCTCAGGGCATGGTTTTTAACCGGGCCTATTGTCAGGTTCCGGTGTGCGGCGCTTCGCGGGCCAGCATGATGACCGGCATCCTACCTGCGAAAACGCGATATGTGGACTATCTCGCTAAAGTGGATACGGATACCCCGGGTGCAATGACGGTGGCCCAGGTTTTCAAAGAGGCCGGTTATACGACGCTGGCGAATGGTAAAATATTCCACAACAGTTCCGACACGGCTGAACGAAGCTGGAGCCGACCGGTTAAAAGCCCGGGGGTCAGTCACACCGCAAGCTTAGACCCCGCAACCAAAGCGGTTAAGTCCAGAAATGGAACAGGACGCTTCTATGAGTGCGTTGAAGCGGCTGACAATGCGTATGGTGACGGCATCGTCGCCGAGCGAACGATCGCCGATCTGCAGAAATTCAAGGAGAGCGGAGAACCCTTTTTCCTGGCCTGCGGTTTTATTCGTCCGCACCTTCCCTTTTATGCGCCGAAGAAATATTGGGACCTCTATGACGAAGCGAGCATTCCGCTGGCCGACAATCCGTATCGTCCAAAAAATGCGCCGGCATCTTTACGGGGTAGCGGTGAATATAAGGGCTATGGCAGTGGGAATTTGAAATTGGGATCGGAAGCCTTTAACCGAAAAATGCGGCACGGCTATTTTGCATCGACGAGCTATGCGGACAAATTAACGGGGGATGTATTAAGCGAACTCGAATCACTGGGCCTGGCCGATAATACGATTGTTGTGATTTGGGGCGATCATGGTTGGCATCTGGGTGAACACGATTTCTGGGGGAAGCATAATACGCTGCATAATGCGCTACGCATTCCGCTCATCGTGAAAGTGCCCGGAAAAATGGCTGGCGCAAAATCCGAGTCGCTGGTCGCAGCGGTCGATCTCTTTCCTACGCTTTGCACGCTGGCCAGCCTCGAGATTCCGCCGTCGGTTCAGGGCAAAAGTTTTGAGGTGCTGCTGGATGATCCGGAACAGAAAATCAATGAGGCGGTTTATACCCGCTTCAAGGCGGCGGACAACGTGGTTACGGATCGTTACTCCTATACCCTTTATGAAAATGGCGAAGAGATGCTTTTCGACCTGAAAAAAGATCCGCAGGAAAATCAGAATGTGGCGAATAACCCGGAATACAGCAAGACGCTGCAGCGCATGCGCTCCAATTTGAAAGAACAGATGGCGAAGGCTCAGGCCCTTGCGCTTTAAAGAAGGTAGGCAATAGCTATGACGATGAAATACACAGCATGGATGATGGCGGCATTACTCGCTTTGGTTGGTGCCGGAAACCAGGTGCAAGCGGCGGATTCCGGCATGAAAGGATCACGCCCCAATGTCATTTTCTTTCTAGGGGATGATCAAAGTAAGTTTGATCACGCCGCGTATGGAAATACGGCGGTCCCGACCCCGACCACCGGTGCGTTCGCGAAAGAAGGACTGGTTTTTGAACGAGCCTTTACCGGGCAGGCCATCTGCGCGCCCAGCCGGTCCATGCTTTATACCGGCCTTTATCCAGTACGAAACGGTTGCTTCATCAATCACAGTAAAATCCGAAAAGGCATAAAAACACTACCCCTGTATCTGAAGGAACTCGGATATACCGTCATTCTGGCGGGAAAATCTCATGTACAACCGTCTAACCAATTTACGTGGTCGAAGCATTTTGAGCCGGTTAAAAAGGAAGGCATACCGCGCCCCTGGATTCCGATTGAAGAAATTGATGCCTTTCTGGCCAATCCGGGAGATAAGCCGTTCTGCCTGATCATCGCCAGCGCATTCCCGCACGGGCCTTATATCGAAAACGGACCGTTTAAGGACAGCGATGTTGTACTGCCACCCTATGTGGCTGAATCCGAAAGCACTCTGAAAAAGGCGACGCAGTATTACGCCAATATTGTGGAGAAAGAGTCGGAGTTTGATTCCGTGCTGAAGATGCTCGACCAACATGGCCTGAAGAATAATTCTATCGTATTTTATTCTGATGACCATGGTGCCAGCCGCGGAAAGTTTTCCGTGTATGACTCCGGCCTGAATGTGGCCTTTATGGTGTGCTGGCCCGGGAAAATAAAACCGGGACGAACGGATTCACTGGCCAGCTTCGCTGACTTTGTGCCAACAGTCATTGAGCTGGCGGGCGGAACGCCTGAGGGGCTCGACGGAAAAAGCCTGCTGCCTATTCTGGAAAACGGTGACGGAAAAATTCATGACTATGTGTATGGAGTAACCGTTAACCAGGGCATCATCAACCGCCATGTCTTTCCGCAACGTTCGATCCATGATGGCCGATATCACTATATCTATAACTTTAATTCTATGGAACGAATCGAGCGTGAACGGGCAGCGGGTAAACAGATTGATTATTTCATCGAACTCGGCGCTAAGAAACATGAAGGCTCCACAGAAGAGATGCTCTTTGACACCCATGTCGATCCCCACGAACTGAATAATGTGGCGAATAATCCGGAGATGGCTGAGGTCAAAAAACGGTTAAAGAAGCAATTGTTCCAGTGGATGAAAAAACAGAACGACTACCTGACCGAAAACGCCCCTATCCCGTTTCTAGAGGTCGGAAAGCGATTTGGTTTAGACCACATGGACAATAAATATTCCTATTCCATCCCGGAAGAAAAAGTGGGCTCTTTGAAGGGCAAGACGATTGATCCCCACGCTTCCACCGCATCAAAAGGGAAATAGAATCGTAAAACCAGTGACGTTGGACGGAAGAATATATGAAACGAATTGTATCTACTGTATGTCTGCTAATTTTTCTGAGCATCGAAGCCTTTGGTGCTGATGCTCTTGAAGTCGGCTTTAAAAATCCACCTCCGAAAGCACAGGCCTATACGTGGTGGCACTGGATCAACGGGAATGTAAGCAAGGAAGGTATTACAGCGGATCTGGAATCCATGAAACGCGTCGGAATACATGGCGTTCAGCTGTTTAATGTAACGCTGAAAGATCCGGCGGGCCCCGCCCCCTATCTGGGGGAAGAATGGCTGGATCTGTTCAAGTTTTCGGCACAGGAAGCACAACGTTTAGGACTCGAACTTGGCTTCCATAACTGCCCGGGCTGGTCATCGAGTGGAGGGCCTTGGGTTACGCCCGAATATGCCATGCAGCATCTTGTTTTCAGCGAGGTATTCCATCGGGGCGGACAGGTATTTAAAGGCAAACTTCCGCAACCAGCAATCAAGTTGAATTATTACAACGATATTGCCGTCCTGGCGTTTCCTAAACCGCAAGGGGATGAACGGATTGATGAGCTGGATATCAAAATCCTGTCCGAACGAATTAGGAACCATTTAGCACCCGATGCAACACCGGTTCCGACAGCGGCTCTGGTTCGTAAAGAGGAGATTATCGATTTAACTTCAAACCTTACAGCCGATGGGAAGCTGGAGTGGGATGCTCCTGAGGGAGAATGGGTGATTCTGCGATTAGGCCATACGCCAACGGGATCCATGAATCGATTTGCATCTGCCGGTGGTCGAGGCCTGGAGTGTGATAAGATGAGCCGGAAGGCCGTTGATCTGTTCTGGAAAGGCGGCGTTACTCCCATCATCGATAAACTAGGTCCGCTCATTGGGTCGGTGGTCACCAAATGCCACATTGACAGCTATGAGGTGGGAACGTCCAACTGGACTTCGGACTTTGCTAGAGAGTTTAAACGGCTCCGAACGTATGAGTGCCTGCCCTGGTTACCGGCGCTCGCCGGCTATTATGTGGAGAGCGGCGAAGAAACGGAACGCTTTCTCTGGGACTTCCGACGCACCATTGGCGATTTGACAGCAACGCATTATTACGGCCGTTTCAGTGAGCTGTGTCATCAGCACGGTATGAAGTTTTCCGTGGAACCCTATTGGGGGCCCTTTGATAACATGCAGGTCGGAGCAACGGCTGATCTGGTCATGGCGGAATTCTGGAGCGGGAGCCTGGCCTTTTTTGACTCACCGAAATTTGTGGCTTCCATAGCAAAATTGGATGGAAGTCCCCTTGCGGAAGCAGAAGCCTTTACGGCCATGGGCGGATGGAACGAGCATCCGGCCTCCCTGAAAGCCATTGGCGACATGGCCTGGGCACAAGGAATCAACCGGTTTGTTTTTCATACCTATGTTCATCAACCCTGGGAGATTGGACCCGGTTTAACCCTCGGCCCGTTCGGCATCGATTTTAACCGGCTGAATACGTGGTGGGAACAAGGGATAGGCTTTATGGATTATATCGGCCGTGGCCAGTTCCTGCTTCAGCAAGGGGAAAGCTATGCGGATATTCTGGTTTTTACCGGCGAATCGTCGCCTAACGATGGATTGCTGATCCCGCAAATTAAAGCCCTCGGCTATGATTATGATTTGATCGGGAAGAATAAAATCGGCGAATTGAGCGTAAAGGATGGGCTGATCTGCACGCCGCATGGAGCTGCCTATCAGGTGCTCGTGCTCCCTGAAACCACATGGATGACGCCGGAAACCATGGCGGTCATAGAAAACCTGGCTCAATCGGGAGCAACCCTGTTCGGAACGCAGCCTCAAAAATCGCCCAGCCTTCAGGATTATCCTCAGTGCGATGAGCGGGTTGCGCAAGGGGCTGCAACATTGCAGTCGGACCGATTATTACAAGAAGGCTCCATTATCGATTTTCTAACATATGGAGATATGCCACCTGATTTTTCGATCGAAGGTGGAGATCAGGAAAATATCGATTTTATTCATCGAAAAACTAAAGAGGCCGATATTTATTTTGTGGCAAACGCCAGAAAAGAACATCGGGAGAAAGTGTGCCGGTTTCGGGTGGCCGGCAAACAACCCGAACTTTGGAATGCCGAAACGGGCGAAATAAACAATGCGGTCGTGTGGCAGGACAATGGCGATGGCACCACCACTCTCCCTATCCCATTTGAGCCGGAAGGTTCTGTGTTTGTGGTTTTCCGAAAACCTATTGCATCGGCGGAGCACCTGGTTAAAACCAGCGTGGAACTGAACCGGCCGCCAGCGGTTCCGCTTCAACACTTTCAGCTTGTCAAAGCGGAATACGGCATCTTCCTGCCGGACGGGCTGACAGATGTTACTGAAGCCGTCAGGGCCGGCATTAAGAACAACCGACTTCAAACCATTGCCAACCGGAATCTGTGTGATGGCGATCCTGCTCCCGGCTATAAAAAAGAACTGCGCATTGAGTACCAAATCGGCGACACCGTTCTTGAAATGAATGCCATGGAATTAGAACCCGTTGTGATTGACCCTGACGGCAAGGGTAGACTGAAAATTCTAAAAGCGGTATTCGGCAAGTTTGCACAAGGCACGCGTGGTATTCCTTCAGGGGAACCAGCCCGGGATGTGACAAAACAACTGGAAGCACTCATCGCGGCAGGAACACTTGAAATCCCTGTGAGTGACCGTTGGGGCAATCATTCGGATGAGAGTGCCCTGCGTGTAATGTATTCAGCCGATGGAATGGAGCATCAGAAAACAGCAACCCGCGGACAGACACTCAACCTCTCACAACGCAGGCCCGGCTCAATAATAAGCTCAGAAAATGGTCAGGCAACCTGGATCACCCCCTACCCTGGGAAACTGACCGTACACACCACTTCAGGAAACACGAAGACCATTCAGGTCCCATCCGTTCCAGAACCGGTCGAACTGAAGGGTTCATGGAACGTACATTTTCCATCGATGACCAAAACCACGTTCGATGAGCTGATCTCCTGGTCGGATTCATCCGACACAAACATCCGCTATTTTTCAGGAACCGCATCCTACAGGAAACAGTTCAACCTTCCTCAGCCACTGCTTGATTCCAACACCTCTTTGGAACTGGATCTGGGTACGGTTTGTGTGATCGCCGAGGTGATCGTTAACGGCAAAAACCTGGGCATTCTCTGGAAGGCACCCTTCACCGTGAACCTCGACGGCGCTGTGCAAGCCGGCGAGAATACGTTGGAAGTCAGAATCACGAACCTGTGGCCCAATCGCCTGATCGGAGATGAGCAACTTCCCAACGATATAGAGCGCAGAGGGCCCAACGTAAAGCAATGGCCGGATTGGCTGTTGAATAACTTTCAACGTCCAACTGAGCGCGTGACTTTTGCCGGTTTCAAGCATTGGAACAAAGATTCACAGCCTCAGCCCTCTGGCTTACTGGGTCCCGTGATTATCCGCTCATATGCGCGAACTGAGATAGAATATTAATCATGGAGGAGGAATTTCTCGATCAGATTATCTCATCCTCTCTCCGTAGGATTTAAGGCGTTATTTCCAAATCATCGAATAGATTCTGATCATATGAACTGGCCAGAGAAACAGCTCCGCGCAGGTGATGATGAGAAACCTCCGCGATCGACGAACCATCAACAAACGCTTCTATCGTTTTGTCACGAAACTGAAGTTTAAGTTCATGCCACTGGTTTGCTGCGTAGTTTTCAATGGAACCTTCGGCCAACACCTTTTTGTCGAACAGCAAGTGCCACGCCCCCTCCTTATTCACCATCAAACGATGCCCACGCAGAAAACTACCCCGCACGCGACCGCCCAGTTCAACATGCCCGTCTTTTATGAACACATCCATCCGGCAACTATAGTCAGACCAGTTGGCATCGCCCACTAACGTATGCGGCTTAATAAGGGAACGTCGGTAGATCCGCATCCACTCATATCCTTCTTCGGGGCAAATCTGTTTCAAACACTGGCCACCGCCCGGCCTGTCTGCAATTTCAAAGCTCCCCTTCTGGTCCGAATGATATTTCGGCAAATCTCCCGCTGGCCGCCCCTCATAATCCTCTTTGTACGGAAATGGAAACGGCGAATCGTCCGGAATGGTATAGTGCCCTTTTTGCTGCCCCGTGGTGGTCGTAAGCGAATAAATGCATTTCGGATCGAGGTTAATGGAAAAGGATCCGTTGAGGGGTGTTATACTGTTCTGCTGAACAAACTGCTGTTGCTCGTTCGACTTCCACACATGAACCGTTCCTGAAGAAAGGCCATCCTGAATAGCAACCTGCAGCTCTTCGGCTTTTTCGGTACAGATGATCATGCTCCAGTGATCGCTTTGCTTTTCTTTCAGCGTCACACAGCTTCCTTTATAGGTCGAGGCGTCGAACAGTCCGCAACCGCCATCGAGATACTGCCAGGTATCAGGCTCCGCAAATTGGGTGGTATGCGCCGTCGCCCAGATACACGGCCATACTTCATAGAATCCACTCCATGGACGGTTCGCCTTCATGGCTCCGGCTTTGTCCCAAATCACCGTAGGCTGAATCGATCCAATCGGCGCCCAAATCAACGTTTTGGTAATTTCGTCGCGGATATAGAATTTATTGTACATCCGGGCAAGGTTAAGCGCCCCCGCGCCGCTCCATTCTTTTCCCGTCCAGCTCCAGTCCTCGCCGGCCCATAGCGGCACGCCTGAGGCTTTAGCTTTTTCCGTGGTCGGTCGGCCACGTCCATCCACCATGTCCTCAGTAAACTCGCGCCCCGTCACATAATGATAGCCCGCCGCCTGAATCACCTTTTGGTATTCCGGGTCATTTTCCAACTCCTGAAAAATCTGCCAGTCACCGCTGTTATCATCCGGCCCCTGAATTTTTACATGGGTGTATCCTTTGGCATCGAGCGTTGGACGCATGTGATTGACCAACCAATCGCGATCCGTACCGTTTTCATTTTCCGCCGCCGCGACCCAATCAATATCCAGGTCCCAATCCCGTTTCGCCACATCCAGAAAGGCCACGAAATAGTCCGCAGAATCCTGCGAAAAAATATTCGGTTTCAGCCAGCCCGGAAAACTCCATGGCAGATATTCGAGAATCACATTCGGATTACGGTTTTTCGCCTCTTTCATGAACCAGAATTCATACCCGCGCGACACCGGATTCTTAACCTCTTCTTTTGTGATGGCGTGCGAAGGCTCCGAGCCGCAGGTCGAGTTTTCTCCGCCTCCCATCTCGACTTTTAGATGCTGAAACGCCGCGCCGAATTTCGGTTTAAACAGGAGGTCCAGAATCTGACCACGAACCGGCTCTTCATAATCATAGAGCAGGTCGCTCGATGCCCCCGCACTCACCGCACCGATTCCTTCAAATGTTCGACCCGTATCGTTTCCGCTCAGCGTAATACGGGATCTATTTCCAACCTTTGGAAAAACAGAAGGCTCGAAAGCCTTTTCCGGATTTTTGATATCACCCATCTCAAACCAGCTGACCTCACTTTTTGTCATGCCGCGCTCGGTGCTCCACGTCATCACCTGCCAATAGACTTTCTGGCCGGACTTCAGTGGCTCACCCAGATAATCCACGCTGGTTTCGTTTGAGCTGGTCGGTCCCGTATCCCAAATATCCGGATATTTCAGCTTTTCAGGGGTCGTTGCCATACAGACCCGATACCCACCCTGCGCCGGTTTTTTCTCATCCGGCATAAACGTCCAGCTGAAATGCGGCTTCGAAACGGTGATGCCGACCGGCGTCACCAACCCTTCGCATTTTAATTCGTTCACACTGGCTGCATAGGCTTGTGTAAAGTTGCATAAACCTGCGATGAAGCTGGCGAACAGCAATCTAAATAGTCCAGAGGTTGTCTTCATTCTATTTGGCTCCAATGATTCGGAATTCTGAAATCGAAGCAGCTTTTACTGCGTCCACAATATGTAACCGGCATTTGGTTGCAGTCACCGTCTCAAAAGCATGTATTTTCTCCGCTCCGCAGAAATCGCCTGTGGCCAAATCCTGCCACATACGACCATCCCAGGCCTCAACCTTGTAGCTTCTGACTTCATTACCGACTTCGTTAATGATCACCTTGTTGAACGTCTGCGGCTTAACCCATTCCACTTCGAGCCATTGATCTTTTACGTCGCCAGCCAGCCAGCAGGTTTCCAAGTTTTCATCATTGGCCTTGAATGCTTCGAAGCCCGGCAGCTTTTCGGTCTCAATAAACATGGAAGAGGCGTTCATGCGTCCAATGGTTGAAAGGTTTGCCCCCTTATACAGCGGATCAGGAAACGTGGTTTTCGGCATTTTTTCAATCGTGAAGTCGTAGATGCCAGAGGCCACTTTATAGACCACATAGTTGCCCACCGCATCGCTTTTTTCCATTCCGGAAAACGTTACACTTTCAGCCGTTTCGGCAAGCACATCACCCTCTTTCACGTATTGTTTTCCAAGGGCTGGAAGATAAACGGTGGCGGTGGTGTTGGGTGGTACTTCTATGTGGTAACTCGCCGTTTTTTTATCGCGCTTCCAATTCAGCACAATATTGCCATACATCGATTCAAACTCCGTATTGGCGTAGGTCAGGTCGCCGACCGGTGCGGGTTTAATAATGAATTCTTTGAAGCCATAGTTATTCGGATCCACTCGGATACCGCCGAATCCTTTAATAAAGTAGGCTCCAATGCCCGTATAACACGTGTGGATTTGGCTGTTGCCGATAGCCGACCAACGCTCGGGCCATACGGTTTTTCCCTGCGCGATAAAATATCCATAACTCGGGTGACGCGTATCCTGCAGCAGTTCATAAACCAGATCCATGCGTTCGCCGTGTTCCGCAAAATAGCGGGTGTAGAGGGCCTGCCCGGAACTACCGGTGTCATAGTACGGGAAGGTATAGAGCACGTTATCGACTAAGACATCACTCACTTTTCTCTTTTCAGATTCCGGAGTGACTCCCGCCAGCAAGGCAAAGGCCTGATCGACCTGTTTACCGTTCAGGTACTTTCCGGTTGCGGGATCGTAGGACAGCTTATGCGTCGCTTCCTGCTGCACCTTCAGGCGGTCGGCATACGTTTCTGCATCCTCAGTTTCACCCAAGACTTCAGCCGAATTTCTGGCGCACTCAAGCATGTAGGCATATACGCAGTTATTGAAATGGGCAGCATCCGGAGAGTTACTGCTGTCCCAGAAGTTTCCACGCGGTGTGCACCAGTCTCCAAGGCCCGGAAATTCGCGCGCACCCTGTTTGCCAACAATAAGTGCTCCACCCTTGGTATAGTCCGAATGCTCGAAGAGCCAGGTCATCCACTTTTGCATGGACGCATAATTATCGCGAAGCACTTTTTCATCGCCCAGCATTTTATAGGTTTCCCAAACGGTGATCGGACTATTGGCTTTCCACATCAGGAACGGTCGATCCTGTTCGTTGATGACGCCACGGATCTGGCCGTCCTTCAACTGCGCATCGCGCTGATATTGAAGATACTGCTCCATATAAGCGCCGCTCTCAAAGTTGGGCAGCGCATCACCATACATCGCAGCCACGGTTACTTCTCCCCAGCCCCGCCGCTCGCGGTGCGGACAGTCCATCAGGATGCCGTCGAGGGTATTGGCCAGATAGGTATCGAGATTCACCTGATAAATCTGATTCAGCAGCTTGCTGGAGGATTCAAAGGCACTGATCTGTTTGCGGTTGTTGGTGATGACGTAGCCTTTGATATCCTCCAGCTTCGGCTTGTACGAAAGCCCGTACACGGTAATCCACCGGCCGCCGGCCACATTAAACCGGTTGGCAAAACGGCCCTTCCCGCTCTTGCCGAAGATATACTGGCTTTTCTGCTTCCAGTTCATCACCAGTTCGGTCTGATCGCTGATTTCAAAGAAAACGGAATCGCCCTCTTTTCCGTCATACAGATTTATCTCAAAAAAGCCGGTATAGTTTTCACCCATATCAATGCGATAGGTCCCGTCCTGGTTATCCTTCACCGCAATGGGTTTCACTTCCTTGAAGCGCACCTGAGGCTCAACCATCTGAGAACTAAGTTCGGCTTTGATATGGCTGAACTTAGCCACCTTCACCTTTGTGTTTTTAGTACTGTTGATCGCAATGCTGACCGTTTGTTCCGACATTTGTGCATTCAACTCAATTGGATTGTATATACGGGCGTCCATCCAGTTGCTGTCGTCATAGTCGGCTCGGTTCCAATCGTCTTCACGCCTTCTGTCATCAACAATTTCTCCGCCAAAGCGCAGAACATCCCATTCCCCAAAATAGGAACTGAAACTTGTTGCGCACTTCCAGGTTTCATCTGAGCCAAAGCTCAGCGAGCTGCCTTCGGTTGCAATTTCCGCCTGCGCCTTAAATACGAAAGGGATATTCCTGTATTCCGGAATCCGTCTCCAGCGCGCCCAGCCCGCCGCATGCCAGACCGCAATGACGTTGTCACCTTCGTTCAGATATTCCGAAACATCATACGTCAGATACGGAATCCGCTTTTTCATGTACGACGAAACCGGATTCATCACATTGTCCGTGACCTTTACGCCGTTCACATAGAGTTCGTGATAACCGAAAGAGGCGACATACACGAAGCCAGAGGTCGGCTGCGCTGAAAGGGTGAAGTTTTTGCGATACCAGTTATGATCCGTCTTTTTCTGATTCGGTTTGAGAATCCATTCGCCCTTCCAATCCCTGGAATCCAGTAATCCCATCGTAAAGCGTGCCGCCGGACTCCAATCCGACAGATTGCCCTCAGCATCCCTGACCCGAACCTTCCAGAAACATTGCTGACCGGATTTCAGCGGCACACCATTATAGAGATTATTCACCGACTCGGATTCCGGCGTTACCTTAGAGTCCCACAGATCGCCGATATCCTGATTCAGGGTTTCCGCGCTGCCCGCCACCATCACCTGAAAGCCAGTCTGCGTCTGTCCGCGTGTCTTTTCGGAATCAACCAACTTCCAACTGAGTCGAGGCGTTGTGTTATCAATCCCCAGCGGATCAACCCGGTATTCACAACGCAGATCGGCTGGAGTGACAGCCGCAAGGCAATGCAAGGACATTGAAGCAAACGAGACGAACAGACCGCTCGCAAAGATTCGGTTGAATTTCATCTGGAACTTATTCAGCAGCCTTTTCGCGCCCGATCCAGCAGAGGGCGCTGGCAAACCACGTTACGGTCGCGATGGTCATCAACAGCTTGTTCATGTCCAGATCAATTTTTTCGGCATAAAACAGGATCGGGGCTAACACGATCAGAACGAGAGATAGGTAGGAGATGATTTCCATTATTTTTTTCATGCTTCCGCCCCCTTCTGGGTGAACTTGCTAATCAGGATGTAGAGTGCCGAAGCAATGAACCAGCCCGGCAGCGAAACAAAGAAGATCTGGAACTGCGGTTTGCCGGATTTCACCAGCGCTACACAAATAACCAGCGTAGCAATCCAGGCAATGCCGGCCGCCCAGTTAATCGAAATCTTTTTGTGTTCTGCATAATATTGCTTAAGACCCAGTTTCGGGAAGATCCAGAAATCGGTGAAGACGACTGCGCCCATGGGCATGAGGATCAGGCCATAGAGCGCCACAAAACCAAGCAGCTTCATGGCAATGCCCGGGAACATACCGGCCAGCGTGGCCAGCATACCGGTACCGATCGTTACGGCAAAACGCGATTTCTTCGGCATGATCGCCTGAAATGCGAGACCGGCACGGTAGATCGTCGGGTTGGCGGTCGTCCAACCGGCAATAATCACACAGATGAGTCCGGCCACGCCGGCGGCACGATAGGCCAGCGGCCCCGGCAGTACGTCCGTGTTGGACGGATCAAGGTGGAGCTGGAGCGAATAGAGAATGGCGGCGGCAATCCAGGCCATAAAGTGGCCGACATACATGCCGGAGGCTGACGCCACGCCATGCCACGATTTTTTCGCGAAGCGCAAAACGGAAAGGTCGGACATGCCGACGTGCATCGCCATGTTGGCAAACCAGGCAAAGAAGGTAACGTGCCAGAAGGTAAACTTAACCTGTCCCGGCAGCGGATCGCCGCCTTTGAAAATCGACTCCTGACACAGCGCCCACATGCTGGAGAGCGAATTGACTTCCGCGCCGGTTACTTCAATGAACTGACGCATACCGATAATTCCGAATGCGAGGAAGACCAGCACCATCCAAGGCGCGGCAATATTCGCCACCTTCGAAACCATATCGTATCCCCAGGCGGCCACAAAGGTAATCAAGGCACCGACACCGAGAACGGCCAGCACCCAGCCCACGCTGTTCGGATAAATATCCGTAAGCCCCGGCATCGGGAAATTAAACCAGACTCCGAGCGCCGTGGCCGACACCGTAATCATCGATCCGGCCAGGAAACAGAACATGACCCCGTTCGCCAGGTTATAGAGTGTAACCAGATTGCGGCCGCAGATTTTTTCCAGTTGATAGTAGAGTGTCATACGCGCACGCACGGCAATCGGTGCACACAAGAACATCCAGCTGAGTACCGCCAGCAAATTACCGATCAATAAACCGAAAACCACATCGAACGCACTCACGCCCGCCGCCACAAACAGCGGACCGATCATCAGCTCTGTTCCGGCGCAATGCTCACCGGCATACATGCCCACGAACGCTTTCAGCCCCCGCGTTTTTGATTCCGGCACTGGCTCGCGCTCGAACTCGCCATGTTTTTCCTGTTGCTCTTCACTCATATTCAATTCCCCGTCTGAGTTATTTGCTACATTATAAATTTGATTTGAATTCGTGTTACTTCACTTCCAGTACGACAGATCCCACGACCGTTTTTTTCAGACGCAACCGACCGCCCTGAACGGATGCTTCAATGGGCTCTCCGTTCAGCAACACCTCGTTGGATTTTCCAACCTTTGGAAGATCAACCTGCGCATCCATGCCTTCAGGTAGCTGGAGCTTTATCCTGAATGACTTTTCATTTTTCCACTCCACAAGGATAGAGCCCAAGCGGGTCGGCACTTTGCCTTCAGCGGATTTGAGGTTTCCAACATTTGGAGAAATGCGCGCGGTTTTCCAACCGGGAACCAACGGCTCCGCACCGAGCACATAGCGCGGCAACAGATTTGCCGGCGCGGCACCCCAGGCATGGTTCCAGTCCTGATTCGGTTTGTATTTAAGATCCCACGCTTCCCACGAAATGGTCGTTCCGCTTTTCACCATGTGCTTCCAGCTGCGGTCGCCATCGGCCAATATCAAGTCCAGGGCTTTGGTTCCCGCCCCGTTTTCAAATAGGCCTTCCATCAGATACTGGGCCGCATAGACCGAACAGCGCATCCCGCGGTCGGCCAACCAGTCCGCCATTTTTTCCCGATGTTCTTCCGGCACCAGTCCGAAGGCCAATGGGTAGAGGTTGGCATGCGATGAAATATGGTCCGTTCCAATGCCGTCCCGATACAGGCCTTTGTCCGCATCAAAAAACGTTTTCTGGAAAGCGGTATACGATGCGTTGTAATCCGCTTCAAATTGTTTGGCCTCATCGGTAAAACCGATCACCCGAGCCATCTCCGCCATCAAAACCAGTGAACGAAGATAGAAGGCATTCACCACCGTATTGCGTTCGGTGAAGACATAGCCGTCACGTTCCTTTTTCGGCCAGTCGACAATATCGGTTCGCTTCATATCCTCGGCAGAACTATAGATCAGACCGTCATCCCCAAGTCGATGCCGGTTCAGTTTGGACTTCAACGCCTGATAGCGCCCCGACATCCAGCCCAGATCACCGGTATGCATCCAGTCGGCATACACCATAAACACCAGATGCGGTGCCCACTCAGTCGGCCAGGTACCGATGCCTTCCAACAGCATATAATTGATCGTATCGCGCGCCATGACCTTGTCGTCATCCGTGTAGTAATGACTCAACTGGTTCAGATAGGCGTCGGCTTCATAGGGAATGCGCTCGCGATCGCCATCGACATAAACACCGGCAAAGGTAGTAGCCTTGATGGAATAACTGCAGAGATCCCAGATTTTATTCAGCATGTCATCCGACGATTCAAAGGCAGCAGCATCGTCGTTCCAGGTGGAGGCATAGGCCGACTGACGAACAATCTGCTCCGCCTTCAGCTCCCCTTTCCATCCTTCGATTTCCAGCCACCGGAAAGGCAGTACCACGCCCCATTCCGGCGGGGTCAGGATTGCGGGCGGATGATAATACTTACGCTTGGAAACCAATTCCGTATTCCTCACATCGGCCGGAGGAGCGGCCACAACCGGCTGACCGCCGGACAACGTAACCGTTGCTTTATTGTAACGAACGGTACCCTTCGGCTTCCGGTTCACCCGCCCGTTTACGAAATCTTCACCAAAGTGGAGCGTAACCTCTCCGCTGACATCGGAAGCTGGAGTGAGACGGATATTTCCATACGCCACCTTGCCGAAATCAATCAGAATGACACCATCAGCAACCTCCGTGATCTTAACCGGTTTTTCATCCACCAGATGGGTGGGGGCTGCCTGAACAGACAATCCAACTCCACCAGCAACACATAAAGTCACCAGATGCAGAACGCTTTTTTTCATTATCAGATTCATTTTTTCACCTTTAACGGTTTTATGCGGCCTCCATGGACCATACCGACTGCAACGGCATGCCACGTAAAAGTGTAATAGGATGACAAAACTATCCGATATGCAAAAGCCTATTAAATTCAAATCGTTGAATCCAATCGGACTACACCATCCGGTCTAACAAGGCAGATGGCCGCTTTTCGCTCAAAAAAGCATACAGTCATTCCCCGCTGTTAATTTGAATCTCATCAACAAAGAGCCCCTGATCATTTACGGTGGTCAATCGAATGGTATTGGCACCTCGCTTCAAAGCGATTGGAACAGTAACCGTTCGCCATTGTTTACCCCAATTAACGCACGGCGGCAGATCGACTACTTGTTCCATTTTGTCCCCATTAACATTCAAACGAACCTTGAGCGGCTTTCGCCCCGGAGCGGATCCACTATAACGAATCGTGAGCTTCACCTCGGCAGCAGCCCCGTCATTTTCCTGATACCACTCCACATAGGCCCCTTTTTGCTTACCCATATCGAGATAGCCGGAACCGTTATAGTTTTTACCTTCCGTGGATTTTTTTGGACCACTGAATTCAGCAGCCTCCGCTTGATCACCACCAAAGTCCGTATCCAGCCCCCCGCCCTCCCAAAGCAGGCCGACATCAGCGGCAAAGCGCTCTTGCATCATCAGCGCCTGTTTGCCGTTCATCGTCACCAGTGCTTTCACAGTGGTTCCCGGCACAACAGAAAAGGGGCCGGTGTAAAGCATCGACTGATCGGTCGGAACAGACTGATCGATCGTATAATAAATTTTGTTTTTCCCAACCTGGGGAGAACCACGAAGAGCAATCTGCTGCACATCGATATGAACCGTGTCGGAGACCACGAGCTTTTTGTCGCCAAGGATCGACCCCGCCACCAAGGCGATATCGCCGTCCTCTTTCCCGGACTCAATATAGGCCCGGACCAGCCCAAAGAAGGCCGTGCGATCGGAAGTTCCATAGAATGGTTCAACATCATTCGGCTTACCGTTATCCAGCGCCTTGATTCTGCCTTCGCCAAGCACCTTGAAGAATACCCGATTTTCGCCATAGGGATAAAACTCATCTTCGGCATCAAGGAAAGTTGCTCGTACCTGCACCACATCCTTACCCGTTTCAGCTAGCTGCTCGCCATCAATCGAGAGTTGAAGCTTTGCGGGTTCATCCGCCGTGCGGATTGTTTTTTCAGCAACTTTGTTTCCGTCTTTATACCCAATGGCCACGAGCGTCCCCGGCGTCCAACCGACCAGCCACTGGCACTGCATTTCCTGCCACTTGGCCCCGGGCGTTTTTTTGCCAAGCGACTTTCCGTTCAGGAACAGTTCCACTTCATCGCAATTGGAATAGACCCACACCGGAATCTCGGTACCGGCCTTCATCACCGGATGGGTCCAGTGCGGCAGGATATGCACCATGGGTTCCGTCGTCCATTGGCTCTGGTAGAGATAATACAGATCCTTTTCAAAGTTTGCTAAATCGCAGGTCCCGCCTGAGAACAACTTGAAGGGCCACGCACCGCTGGCCAGCCCGGCCTCGCCGAGATAATCGTGCCCCGTCCAGCGGTACATGCCCGCGTTGTTCGGAATGTCGCGTATCTGGGCAATCATGCGCCGAGCGGGTGACCGCACGGTTGCGTTGTCATAGCTCGATTTATAAAACTGTTTTCGATTGGCTCGTTTTGAGTTATCCGTCCAATCGAATGTGAAAATTTCCTTTTCGGTCAGGTTGGGAATATCCGTGATTTGGCTCGTGATGCCGTCGCGATACCACGTGTGCGTACGATAGTAGCCACGGGTCTGCCAGGTATGGGTATTTTCTGTTCCGATAAAGACGCGGTCGGTGGGCATGCTGTTTTCAAACCATCCTCCACTTTCGCTGCCGCCGTTCATTCCGTAAATATCCATCAGCTGTTCCTCGGAACTGCCAGAGGTCACGGGGCGAGTTGGATCAATTTCATGGCAACGAGCCAACATCGCCTTCGCACTTTCTTCGCCGTGCGTTTCGTTCCCGATGCTCCACAGAAAAATAGAGGGGTGGTTGCGGTCGCGCTTAATCCAGTCCGTCAGATCTCGCTTCCACCATTGGTCAAAAGCCTGCGCGCCATAGTCAGCACGAGCCTTCTGGTTCCAGCCGTCGACAAACTCATCCATCACAATGATGCCGAGCTCATCGCAGATAGCATAAAACTCCGGCGTGTGTGGATTGTGCGCCGTGCGGATGGAATTGCAGCCCATCGCTTTCATTTGCTCCACGCGGTAGCGGATAATCTTTTCCGGCACCGCGGCACCGAATGCACCGCCATGCTGATGCTGGCAGACCCCGCGCAGCTTCACGACTTTACCATTCAGCAACATGCCCTTACCCGGAATCCATTCAATATCGCGCACGCCGAACCGGATTTCCTTCCGATCGGACACCTTGCCATCAACGAGCACTTCGCTAACGGCCGTGTAAAGATAAGGCGATTCGGGTGACCACCGGTTCGGGTTTGGCATTTCCAAAGTCTGGAAAGCCGTTGAGGTTTCACCGCCCTTCAGCATGACTGACGACTCCTGCAAAACAACGGCTTTCCCGTCCGCATCCAGCACCGTTGTTTTGACGACCGCTTTCGCGGCCTTTGCCGTTTTATTGGCCACCTCGGTATCAATGGATACCGTTGAGCCTTGGGTGCGAAGCCAGATTCCGGAGGTTGGAATATGGATCGGCTCACGGACATTGAGCCACGTATGCGCGTAAATGCCACTGCCGGTATACCACCGCGCCGCGTGCTGCTGTTTGTTATCCACACGCACCGCAAACGTGATTGAATCCGACTCATTCACGATATCGCTGATGTCATATTCAAAAGAAATCCAGCCATACGGGCGATGGCCGAGTTTTTTGCCGTTCGCCCATACGGTGCTGTTGCGGAACACGCCATCAAACTGGATCGCCACCTGCTTGCCTTTCCAATCATTGGAAACGTCGATGGTTTTGCGATACCAGGCGATGCCCGTCGGCAGGTAACCACAGCGATCCGTGGTGGTGTTTTTCCGGTCAAACTTTCCTTCAACCGACCAGTCGTGCGGCAAATCCAGAGTCCGCCACTCGGAGTCCGAATACTGCACCCGCTCCGCCTTCGGCACATCCTTTTGAACAAACTTCCAATCCTCGTCAAAAAGCATTCGTTCCGCAGAACAAATTCCCACCCAACTTAAAAATACTGCTGCAATCACGCTTTTCATAATTCCCCCGAACATGATGTCGAATACTATTTTTTTCTCACTGGCGTGGCTTCAACGCGAGCCGCGGAATTAAGCTGTTTCGAGAGTTCCGCAATCAGCCCCTTGTACTCCGGATTATTCGCCAGGTTTTTATCGGCAATAGGAGAGTCTTTGTGGTCGTAAAGTTCGCGGATCTTGATTTCTTTGGTCTCGGTATGAATCCACTCCGTATACCGCCAGCGCTGATTCCGCATGCTGTAGCCGGTGACCGAGCCGCGGGGATACATCGTTACGGCATAAGGACGGAATTTACCGTCCGGATTTTTAAGCAGTGCTTTCATGCTTTTCCCGTCGCAGGACTCCGGAACCTCTCCGCCGGTCAGGTCGGCCAGCGTCGGGAAAATATCGATCATTTCAACCATGGCTCCCGAGCGTTTGCCTTTTGTAAATCCCGGCGCGGACACGATGAACGGCACGTTGGCGTCCAGTTCAAAGTTGGTGTGCTTGCACCACGCGCCATACTCACCTAGCTTCCACCCGTGGTCACCCCACAGCACAATAATGGTATCCTCACGCAGGCCAAGCCGGTCCAATTCATCCAGCACCCGGCCCACCTGGGCATCGGCAAAACTGACCGATGCCGCATAACCGTGTTTCAGCTCGCGCGTCTGCTCGTCGGTCAATAAGCCCTCTTTCGGCATGCCTCGATAACCCCGCAGCTCTCCCCAGACGGTAAAGGCAACATCCGGCGCGCCCTCGGGTCGCACCTGCTTCGGCACATCAAACTGTTCGCGACCGTAAAGATCCCAATAGCGTTTCGGAGCGGCAAACGGGAGATGCGGCTTGGTGATTCCCACACAGATAAAGAACGGTTTTTCTTTATTTTTCCGCAACGACTCAATCGCCTGATCCGCAATTTTTCCATCGGGATACGCATTATCAGCCACATCGGCCATTTCAACGGCCGGCCCTTTTCCCAACACGCGAAGTTCATCGACACTCAGCCCCCTTTTCTTTCCTTCGGCCACGCGTTCTTCCATGCCTCTGAGGGTTTCCGCATTTGCATATTTCACATCCGGCTTCGGAATGAGCTCCGTCCAGCTTTGCGTATCGTCGCGCGTGTGATGATACACCTTGCCGTATGAGCCGGTGAAGTAGCCGCGCTCCTTAAAATAGCGCGGCAGGGTCATGGCGTCTTTATAGATTTTGGTCAGCGGAGTCCAGAGATCCATGATGCCGGTGGTATTGGGATACTGACCCGACATCATGCTGATCCGCGATGGACCGCACAACGCCTGCTGACAATAGGCCCGATCGAAAACGATCCCCGCCTCCGCCAGTGTATCGATGTTCGGACTCTTAATATACTCCGCACCATAACAGCCCAGCTCCGGCCTTAAATCATCGACATAGAAAAGCAGTATGTTTTTCTGTGGTTTCGCGTGACTCAGAGCCGTTAAAAGCAACAGCACGCCGGCTGCAATATAAAAACAAGCATTACGATTTTTCATTAAACACTATTCCAATGGTTAAATTTCGATTCGCTTAAAGGATATGGATGAAAACTGCAGCTGGGCACGGTCGTAGGTAATCTGAAACTCGCCACCGGAAGGAATGACCATATCTTCCGCCACCGCATCGACGAAGCTCGTCCAACTACCGGAATTCGGAACTTCCATCTCCGCGAACAGCTCTCCATCGAGCTCCAGATATATCATCTGCCCATCGAGCGGCGTGGCTGTCCGGAAGGTCAGGTTGTAGCGCCCTCCTTCGGTCTGGCTCCATGAACAAAAATTATGAATGATTGGTTCACCCGCACGGATTTTTCGTCCCCAGGCGTTGCCCGCAATTAATCCGACTCCGACACCAATGATGATGCATAAGAATATTGAGGGAACATATATTCGTTTCATGTTGGCTCCTTTTTCAAAGTTCGGATTAGACCAAAACTGAAAAAACGTCCAAGCATCCGGCATTTCAAACCGTTGAATTTACACCCAGCAACATAAAGCCAGAAGGTCATGAGAAAGTGCATTGCGCATAATCAAAATCCACCGTCCTTTGCTAGAGCTCAATTCGGCTGATGGATAGAGGTGGAAGCACCAAACGACCATCTTCAAGCGGAATCTCCACATCGGGGGCTTCATCTACGGTAAAGTGTTTTGTTTCGTTTACTTCATCAAAATAAAGGGCACGCAGGACGGGAGTCTGTTTCAAGGAATAGCCCTTAACCTGTACCGATAACGGAACATGCAGAGGGGTTTTATTGATGACAAACACGGCAATCTTTTCATCCTTGACCACAGAAACGGCGCGAACAGCACTTCTGCCCTCTGCCAGCCTTTGGGTTTCAACAGTGGTTCCAAGCAGCTGTGCATCTTCGAACAGATCCCTGACCATTTCATAGGCCGCACCAAAACCGGTCTTGGTATGAACACCCGTCTTTTTATCGTACGTGAACAACGGATGACCGGCATTCATCTGGAAGAAACAGGCGATTTCATAGATGTCCTGGTTTTCAAACAGGGTTAAATATCCATCCGCCATCCCGAGAACACTGATGGCATTGTCGCCCTTGCCCGTTGACCATTCCGTAAGCCAGATCGGATGATCCGGGAACAATTCACGAAACGTATCGGCCATTTCCGAAAGAACCTGTCCGGTAAAAAGGGTCGCCTTCGCCCCTCCCCCCATATGCTTATGCACCGTGATCGCATCGAAATAATCCTCGTTTAAAAACGGCTGGTTCCAGGGATTGGAAACCGCGTCGCGCCAATGCACCGGAACGGAGACCTTGACGTCGGGGTCGGTAGCCTTCAATGCAGTCGTGTATGCTTTTGAAACGGCAATATAATCTTCCACTGTTTTAGTCGCCTCACTGCGCTGGGTTTTCCAGAACGGCTCGTTGCCGAGTTCAATCCATCTGACGTCGAAGCCTTTCACCTTCCGATCCTTCAGACGGCGTACCCCTTTCTCCGGAGAATCATAATTCAGATTATAAGTAAAAACGGCATCGAACTTCAGTTCCCGGTGCAGTTGATGTAACCCGTCAAATCCATACTTCAAGGTCGGGTGGTTGGTCACGGAACCATCATACGGTGTTTTGTAGTTGTCTGTTTTTCGCCGCCCGTCGCTCTCCCAATCATAAAAGTTTGCCCAGACTCCATGAGGGAAACGCAGGGAAGACGGCCTGAACTGCCGGATCAGCTTCTGAGCATCCGAATGGTTGTAGCCGATTTTACCATAGAGGTTTTCCGGCCAGTTGGCATTCAGCCCCAACAGCATATTGTTGATTGAGGTCTGCCTGCCTGTATCCACGGATACCGATGCCGTTACCGTTTCCGGCACATCGAATGGATACTTCAGTTTTTCAGGCTCACCACCATCAGCAAGACAACCGACAACCAGCAAAAAACCAACTCCTGAAAACTTCCAAACATTGGAACTCTGAACACTCATAATACACTCCAACATAACCACCCTATTTCTCCTGCGCCCATTTTTTCAGAAACTGCTGATCGTCATCACTGAGGGTGGAGATGGGTATGATATAGCGGCGGCCCCTCACATAACAAAGCAGCTTACCCTCTTTTAACTCGGCCAGCTCCACTTTAACTTTCGATCCGTCTACCCGTTTGGTCAAAACACGTTTCGGTTTGGGACCAAGAATTTCAACCTTTTGAAATGAAAATGAAGATAGATCCATCTCCAACTCCAGCCGGGATTCATCCCTGTCCTTCACCGGTTTTGTCCGCAGCATTTTCCAGTCAGACCGCTCCAGCTTTTCGCCGTCTAAAACAGCCGTTCGGTATTTTATCTGCGTGGAGGGAGGAAACGGAAGGATGATGGAAAGGCCAACGGGCTCATCCTTTGTATAAGACGGATCAGCATTGTAGTTATACACCATGGCATTGAATTGGTTTTGTTTCGTGTTCCAGGAAAACAGCCCGTCAATCATGTTGCCGTCAACCAGCGGTTCGCCCTCTTTTGAACCGGCGTAGTAATAATCCCCCTGCATAGAGAGAAATTCCTGCTCAGCCAGTTTATTGTGCCCCGTGCCCCAGCGGAATATGTGATGCATGTCATGGTCATACATCATTTTACCGAGCATCACCGTAAAGGCTTCCACATGAGCCTTGGGTGCATTCTCGTAGCTGTTTCCTTTTTTGGACATACTTTTGATTAATGAGAATTCGTGAATCTCCAACTCAGCGTCGGGATTCCATTCCGGAATGTCTTTGATCGGGGCAAAATCAGCCCGGTAAACGAGTTCAAGATCGACGCGCTTGATCTTGTTATAAAACGGATAGTAGGAGACGCCGACAAAATCATAGTGAATGTTTTTCAGCTTACACCATTTCACGAAATCGGGGCCGAACGAATTGTTCGAAGAAGCCCACAGGAAATGGGCGCCCACCTTCGCTTCGGGCAATACCGAATGAATGGCATTTACGGTCGTTGCATAGTGCTCAAAGAATTCGATTTTACTACCCCGCCAATGGCCGGCGGTTCCAATTTCACGACCGATGCAATAACGCCACTGTTCCACCTGCTCGCGGCCATAGGTCCTAATGAGTTCCTTCATCATTTCCTGGATGTAGACTGTCCAGGCTTCGGGATCGTTCGGCGGCCAGGCATTGCCATAGGTTTCGACTTCTTTGCCGCCCTTCAAATCGATACCCCGCTGAAAGGCCCAGGGCACATTATCAATCATCAACTGGAAGATGCGGCCATTGGCCTGCACCGTATCAATTTGTGTTTTGAGGGGAGCCCAATCGTAAACATAGCTGCTTCCGTCCCACTTATAGGTGTCCTCCTCAAGGAGCTTTTGATCCTCTCTGGATTTTCCTCCGAGCGGCCGTACCACACAGATATACGGATGATCCCCCACCGGCATATTAAACCGGCGCATCGGCGATATGCGGTTGCTTACATCCCAGTGATACCGCATCAGTTCCCGCTGATTATCCGCGTTAGAGAAATCGCAACTCAGCGTAACAGCGGCGGTACCGATCTGAACCATCAGCGCCGCCGCAGTCAGAAGATAAATACGTATCACATTCATTGGAATCATATACTTAACAGACTAAGACCTCGCACTCGGTGAAGCGAACTCATTTAAACATGTTATTTGTGAGTGGTTCGTCATCTCAACATCGGTAAGCTATTGGAATCTCGAATGCCGTTTTCTTACCCGTCAGTTTTTCAACCGCACCTGAGAATAGTGCGTCTTATATTATTTCATATTCGAGTTGAAAGCTGGATTCAGGGAGGTGGGAATATCGGCGTTGGCTTTAACCTGCCATTTTCCAAGCATTTTCAGCAGCTCGTCGGCCTTTTCCGGATGACTGACCGCGAGATCCTTCGTTTCCCCGATATCTTCTTTGATGTTGTAGAGTTCAACGCTTCCGGTTTCAAAAAACTGCATCAGCTTCCAGTCGCCCTTTCGCACAATGCTGCAGGGTGTCGCACGCCAGTACATTCTGTTCGTGCCATAGACCGGTTTCACCTGCACACGGCCACTTAGATACATCGGGTAGTGCCAGTAAATCGCCCGCTCGGCGATCGGGTTTCCTTTCATCAGCGGAACGAGCGATACGCCGTCGAGCGGCTGGCTAGCTGCATCCGGCAGCGACGCCCCCGCCAACTCGGCGAACGTCGGAAAATAATCAACGCCCGTGACGGGCGTATCGCAAACGGTGCCCGATTTGATGGTTCCCGGCCAGCTCATGCAGAGCGGCACGCGAATGCCGCCTTCATAGAAGCCGCCTTTGGATCCTTTGAGCGGGGCATTAAAGGTTGCCCCGCCATACCCGCCGTTATCCGATGTAAAGATGAGCAGCGTGTCTTCCTCAATTCCGTTATCTTTCAGCGCCTGCCAGACGCGCCCAACAGAGACATCCACCGCCTCGACCATGGCCGCATAAACCGGGTCCCAATCCTGGCTCCAGGTTTTTGAATCCAGCTTCTTTCGATATTTTTCGACCACGTTCTTGCGCGCATTAATCGGGACGTGCACATCCCAGTGGCAGAGGTAGAGAAAAAACGGATCGTCTTTATTCTCGGCAATATAATCCACCGCCGTATCGGTCATCCATTCGGCCACATTCTCGTCTCCATAGAGCCTGTTATCCATTTCCAGCCCCGCGCCCCGTCCATCCGTATTATTCTGATCAAAACCCTGACCATCCTTCCCGAGATGCCACTTTCCGAGATGCAGTGTTTTGTAGTCGGCCTGCTTCAGTATTTCGGCAAGCGACACCACCGCCGGATCTAAAGAGGTTGTGGAGGAGATCGTTCCATCGCCCCGTTTGTTCGACTGATTCGGCACCAGTAACCGCATAAGTGACGGCTCTCCCTTCGCCACTTTTCCAGGCTGCCACATTTTGGTGCGGGCCGTATACATCCCACTCATAATACACGCGCGCGACGGCAGACAATTGGCGGCACCGGGATAGCCCATGGAAAACTCCATGCCGGATTTGCAGAGCGCATCGATATTCGGGGTTTCAAAAAACTCCGCGCCATTGTAGCCGACATCCATCCAGCCCAAATCATCGGCCATGATGAATACTATATTGGGATGCTTGTCCGTAGTCGCTAAAGCGTGCGACAGGCTCAATCCAAGAGCGAAGAGAACGGTTTTCATAAACACTTTTGTCATTGGATGCATTCCTTATGTGCGTAAGAGGGTTAAAAATTTATTCTCAAGGTTTCGTGACCTGTAATTTATAGAAGACATTGGTTCCTGCCGGAGCCGGATCATTGAAAGATATTTCCCCGCCGGTTCCCGGTAATGGGCCGGAAATAGAGTTCCAATCATTGGAAGTCAGAACGGATCCCTTCATCACATGATATATACGGTCGCTGTTGCTGTCCCATTTGACCGTATATCCACCGCCGAGTTCTTCCTCGAAATAGTGCACAACAAATGCGGAGCTGAATTCTCCTGGATCGGTACCGGCAATGAGCTCATCCCCATTGGAAAGTCCGTCGAGATCGGAGTCGACCGTTGCCACCTGTCCCGTTCCGCCGAGATACAGCGTTTCCCACCAGTCTGGCAGGCCATTGCCGTCGGCATCGGGATAGGCGCTTCCTCCGGATACACTGCTGATTCCCACGTTGTCCAGATACTGATGATGTCCAGCAGTACCGCCGGTGGATACAGGAATAAAGGCCAGTTCGAAAATAACCGTTCCATTGGCATCCAGCGTGTTGTCAGCCAGACCGGTCAGATCGAGGTCATAATCTTCCCAATCCGCGACGCCGCCAGCAACGTGCGCGTTCGTACCGCTTGCAACCACGCCTGAGGTGATATCCCCGGAAAGAACTGACAGCGTCCATCCCCGTGCAGATTGCGGACGAAACGTAGCCGTATCAAAATGGAACGTGGTCAGGTCTTTTGCCGTACCGGACGTGTCCGTAATCGTAAACTCATAGGTAGCTGAAGCACCGTTATTCATTCTCGTGCCATCACCATGACTTTCGTTCGTGATATCGGCCGCTGGTGACACCAAGGTTCCAAAGGACCCATCGGTGCTGGCCGCGTCTGAATTAATACTCGCACCGACATCCGTGTATGAAGCCGCTGTACTACTGGTAAGGGATGCACTGCCCGCGTGCGTGCTCGACCATTGTTCAAAGCCTGCCAGCAGATTCGTGGACATCGCTGAACCGGTTGCAGGGTCGACGGTAATTGAAACCGTATCGACTGCTGTTGTGCCGACGCTATCGCTGACCAGCAGCGTAACCATGTGCGTACCGAGCGGCAGCATGACATTCGTGGTGATGCCCGATGCAATCTGCTCGGATCCCCGCTTCCAGATATAGCTCGTGAGCGAAAGTCCGTCTGCCGGAAGCGAACTGCTTCCATTCAGCGTGATCCACTCCACGCCATCGGCATCCGTATCGGGTACGGCCTGATTTCCGCCGGCATCCGCATAGGTGTCTAAACCAAGAAATTCCCCGGCCGATGCCGTCAGATTGAACGCATCAATTCGGGAGCCGGCTTCGCGCCGGGCGATTTCGAGTTGATGCACGCCGGGGGCCATGTTGGTATAAAGGCCGAGCGTCAGCCAACGCCATCCGTCGCCGTTGTCACCGTTTTGTTTGGTCCAGCTGCCTCCATCCATTCGATGCCAGAAGGAATCACTGCTCACCGACGGGAAATCAACCCGGGCTTCCAATAAAATATCGGCTGTCTCCGAGAGCCGGAACTCATACACCGCTCTTCCGTCCGGCTCGGCAACCGAGTTAAAGTTCACGGAATTGGAAGGGACTTCGATGTAAGTTACTTCATCCATGGAATTAACGGTAAACGGACTGAATAATGACTGACCAAATGCCTCTTCTGCTTCAATTTTCAGATCGGGCTGAATGATATCCGTGTTTGACGCACTCAGGCGGAACTGATCAATTTTTGCCCGGTCACGACGGGCAATTTCAAGGGTATGCCGTCCACCGGAAAGGTTCGTGTAGTTGTTCAATGTAAACCAGCGCCAACCGCCGCCGCTGAATCCATCCTGCTTGATCCAAGGACCGCCATCAAGCCGGTGCCAGAACGAATCCGAATTGGAATCAACTAAATCCACCCGCGCCTCAATCAGGAGATCCCCACCGTTTTGAGTCAGCACAAAATCATAAGCGGCCATGCCCGTGCTTTCCGCGACGCTGTTGAAGTTAACCGTCGGGGTCCCGTTTGAAGTAATAATATATGATGTGCCGTCCAGTTCATTGGAAACCGTGTAGGGTGAAAACGCGGTCTGGAATCGCGCCGACTCCGCTTCAAAGATCACTTCGCCGGATACTGCCGAAGGCCCGCCCGGAGTGATGCCGCTGATTTTGCTGAGTGACAACGGCGGGAGCATGATGCCCCCATTTACCGGAGAAACAATCGTGAGTGCATCATCAGCCAAATTGAATGAAGGAAAATCATTCACATCATTAAAGCTAAAGGTTTCGTGGGAGAACGATCCGGTGTATAGGATGTCGTCAAATTTCAGATCCAACGGCACGCTGTTGGTGGTTTTATTGACAGCAAAGACGATCACATCGTTGCCTTTGATAACGGCTTCTGCACTGACGGCATCCAGGGTTTCTTCGATACTGCTGGAGTTCAGCGTACTCGCATACACTTCGCTGTCCTCAAAAACACCGCGGAGTATATCATACGCGGCACCGATGCTCGTTTTCGTATGCTTTGGACTGCCGGTTTTATCGTAGACAACCATCGGATCATGGTTGTGGATCTGGAAATATTCGGCTCTCTCGAACAGGTCCGGGCGATTCATGATACCGAGATATACTTCGGTCATGCCCAGAACCGATACGGCATTTTGACCATTGGTATCGACTTTCACCGACCATTCCGAAAGCCAGATCGGTTTGCCGGGAAACAGGGAGTTGATGTATTCCCCGGTTTCAATCATGTAATGGCGGCTTTTGAGCGTGTCCTGAACATCCGTGGCGGCGTTGCCGTCGGTCCGTAGATACTTATGGAGTGAAACCGCGTCGTAATAAGTCATGTCAGCGATCAGCGCATTGTTGTAGGTGGTATGATAGCCGAAGTCTCTCCAGGATACGGGTACCGATATCTTTATGGATGGATCTTCGGCCTTGAGGGCGGCGGAATGCGCCTGCGCCACAGCAACATATTCCGGTGCGGTATCAACGGCTTCGCTGCATTGATTCAGCCAGAAATGTTCATTACCGAGTTCGATATAGCTTACATCAAAACCTTTAGCGATCCGATCCTGCAAACGCGCCACTCCTTTTGCCGGGCTGTCGTAGTTTACGTTCCAGGTAAACAGGACATCAAAATTGAGATTACTGTGCAGCGTATTGAATCCGGGAAAGCCATACCGGAGGTTCGGCACATTCGTTACGGCTCCGACATAGATTCCATCATACCCATCATAAATGCGGCGGCCATCCACTTCCCAGTCATAAAAATTGGCCCACACGCCGTGCGGGAAGCGCAGCGCCGGAGGATTCCAGGTCGTGATCAGATCCTGCCCGTCCGTATCATTATAGCCATCCGATCCATACTGGTTTTCCGGGAAGTTGGTATTCAGGCCCAGCAACAGGTTGTTGAAATTGGATTTACTTCCTGTGTCTACCTTGAGCGTTGCGTTGAGCTGATCCGGTAAAGCGTAGGGATAAGAAATAGCCGAAAAGGCTGAGGGTGCCAAAATGAGGAGAATCGCAAAAACACCAAGCCCCCGGCGGTTTTTCAGTATGGATGCGGGTGTTTTATTTTTTTCATGAAAATGACGGTTTCTCATACTTCTCCTCTAATACTGGTTGCATAAAGCCTTTGGTGCAAGCCGGCAAGATGCCGGGGATACGTACCGCAGGCTTCCAGCCTGCAACTACCGAAAACAAGCTGATATTGGTATAACGCTGACTGCTAAGTGTGATACAGGCATTTCTTTGGACTCGATGGATGAACTATTGTTCAACCTGGTTCCGGTATATCCCCGAAACCTATATCCACTTAATATGGAATGGATTACCCCCGTTTATCCCATTTATCCCCAGACATGCATCCAAGACCGAGAAACAGCAGTCCGATGCCGCTTGAGGTAATTAAACCCAACGGAACCGATTTTTCAGAAATACTCGAGGAGACACCGACATTGTCCAACATCTGATGGTGACCGCTAGATCCAGCGATGCCACCCGTGAAACTCAGGCGGAAAACAACCGTACCGTTGGCATCCAGCACCGGATCGGCTAGGCCCCTCAGATCAACATCGTAATCAAACCAGTCTGTTGTTCCTCCAACGGCCGGTTCCGGGACGGTTCCGTTGGCCACCGTACCCACCGTAAGATCCCCGGAAAGCACTTCAAGCTTCCAATGTCTGGAAGATTTTTTCCTTAGGGATCCCGAATCGAAATGGAAAAATCCCAGTTCCCTATCCATTCCGGTCGTATCCGTTATGCTAAAAATAAGATCCCCTTCCAACCCGTTCGGCAGCCGCCCGCCGTCATCATTATTCTCGTTCGTCGTATCAGCGGCCGGCTCCGTTAAAAAGTTACCAAAAGAACCATCCGAGCTGACGCCGGTTTGGCTGATACTCCAATTTGAACCGGTGTATGAAGCCCGGGCTCCGCTCGTCCGGGTGGCCTCGCCCGCCTGGTTATGCGACCAGTTTTCCCAACCGGCAATTATCTCCGTCGATGCCAACGCAGAGCTGACACATAGTACCGCCAATACCGTTGTAATTTCTTTTACCATGTTACCTCATTCACCTCGCTATCGGGATCGTGGTTAATATTCGGTTCCTCAGAATAAAAAATATTCATGTCCCGATTCCAGGGTTACTTCTTCAGATCGGTGTGTAGCCGTGATCCGAGATCGCGGTACCGAGGACGAAGCTACTTTGCGGAATTGGCGGGGTCTAGGCCCCCTCCCTACAAACTCTTCTCCCAGGACATGCGGCACAAACCAAAAAGGGGGCTTTGCAGCCCCCCTATAGATAACGCACCTGTTACAAGTGCATTGCTTGTGTCGATTACATCATGAAGCGACGGCGGATAAACAGTACTGCTCCGCCGAATGCCGCAACCAGTCCCAGCGTAGCCGGTTCCGGAATCACATTCCCGGAAATGGCAATATTGTCCACATACTGATGATGACCAGAAGCGGCTGTACCACCAGCCATGTCTAGACGGAAAGTGACTGATTCGCCATCAGCCAGCACGCTGCCGCCAGTAATGCCAGACAGAGCGATGTCATAATCATACCAATCATTAACGCCACCTGTGACATTTTCAGCACTTCCAGATAGTACCGTCTGAGCTGTCAGATCACCTGCTACAATCGATACAGTCCATTCATGAGCAGCATTCGGCCTGAACGTGGCTGTGTCGAAGCGGAAAAAATCCAATGCATAGGAACTACCGCTGTTGTTGCTGACCGTGAAGTCGTAAGCGCCATTAGCTCCGTTGTTCAAAGCTAATCCGCTTTTAAAGGTGGTACCTGTGTCAGCGCCTGCCAATGTGCCGAAAGTGCTATCGGTGCTAGCCCCTAAAGCACTGCGCGACCAAGTAGCAGCTTGTGTAATGGAGTCACCGGAGAAACCAGTTGCATTGCTAGTTGCGGCATTGGTGACGTTTACACCAGCATTCGGATTATTATCCCACGTTTCAAAGCCTACGAGTAATGATGCCGATGCGGACAAGGATCCCGCACAGACAACCGCAGACAGTATTGCTATTGTTTTTTTCATTTTTTTCTCCTTTTGCTTTTCTACTCAAAAAGCGGCATCCCGATATGGGATGCCGCTGGATTTCAAATGATCCCGTTACGGAGCTGATTCCACTTTGTAGAACTGAGCATTCGCGCTTTCGGAAAACTCGGCCGTGGCTGCTCCAGTATCCGTCGTTACGATGGTTCCGTTTGTGAGCGTACCAACCGTTGCAGCAGCAAGCACGACAGGAGTGAATCCAGTGTTTGCCAGATCGCCCGTCGATTTAATGATGTATGCAGTACTTACCGCTCCTGTGAATGAGAGCGACGATGTGCCTGAAGGATCGAACAAATAAGCCACAATCGCGCTATTCAGGTTAATCGGTTCTGTTGTATCCACAAAGGTACTGACTGCCACGTTGTCGAGGAACTGATGATGCCCTGCTGTACCGGAAACACCGCCGGTGAAATTCAGGCGGAAGGTAACCGTTCCACCCGGTTCCAGCGTATAGTCAGCCAGATCGGTCAGATAAATGTCTTTACCGTACCAATCAGCTGTACCTCCGCTTGCAGGTACCGGAATCGTACCGACGTCTACAAGTCCCGGAGTAATGGAGCTGCCTGCCAGCACTTCCAGCATCCAATCCCTGGATGAACTAGGTCTTAGGGAAGCCGAGTTAAAGTGGAACGCGCCCAGAGTTCTTGCCTCTGCAGAGGTATTCGTGATCGCGAAATCCCAATATCCTTCGCCGCCATTCGTCAACCGTGCTCCATCATTCACTGCATTTGCCGTTACATCGGCTACCGGGTTGGTTAATGAACCACCCCAAATACCATTGGTGTTGGCTGCTGAGGTATCGATACTCCATCCCATCGTAGTGGCAGCACCTTCGATATCATTTGTTTTTGTGGATGCGTCGACCGGTCCAGAGGTAGACCAGACTTCCCAGCCAATCAGGAAATCCGATTGCTCCGGAACATTTACCGCCTTCGAAACAGCTACATTGTCCAGAAACAGATGATGTCCTGCTGAGCCGGAAGCTCCACCGGTGAAGGCCAGTTCAAATATGACCACGCCCCCGTTTTCCAGCTCGTTGTCAGCCAGGGTATAGAGGGGCACATCATACTCAGTCCAATCCACGACTCCACCGGCAACGTTCGGCGCAATACCACTGGTCACCTGACCGGTTGTAATGGCACTGCCTGACAAAACGGTCAACGTCCACTCATTGGCAGCATTGGGTCTGAAGACACCGACATCCATGTGAAATGCGCCAAGATTTTTAGCGATTCCAGACGTATTCGTTACGGAAAACTGGAACGTTCCATCGGCCCCATTGGCAATCCGCGCACCATCATTGTTGTTTTCATTCGTCTGGTCTGCCGGAGGAACTGTTGCCAACGTTCCGAAGGTACCATTGGTATTGGCTCCCAGCGTATTGATACCTGCTCCGACATCGGTATATACCGCATCTACACCGTCCGCACGGCTGGCATCACCCGCGTGTGTGCTCGACCATTGTTCCCAACCAGCCAGCAGCTCAAAATCAGGCACCGGCGGAGGGATCGGCACTTCAGCGGTTAGACCGACATTGTCGAGATCCGTCAGGTAATTGGTGTTAATGGTGGAACCTCCCGAGAAGGTAAGCCGGAAGGTGGTGGCCGCCGACAGCCCATGATCCGTCAGTCCGGTCAGATCCACATCGTAATCGAAGAGGTCTCTTCCTGCATTGGTACTGGAGCTGAGTGAACCGCTCTCCACAACTCCGGCCGTAAGGGAACCGCCTGCAAGAATCTCAAGTTGCCAGGCATTATGGGCAATGTTGCTTCTTCCTACGGAATCGAAATGGAACGCAACCAAATCAAGTTCATCGCCTGTGCTTTCCACCTCAAAATCGACGTATGCGGTTGCGTTAGATAAAACAATATTGTATCCACGGTCGTTGGTGGCAGCCATGTATCCGCTGAAGGAACCATAGGTTTCATCGTGGGAACCTGAAGCATCACTGATTCTCCAGTTTCCATCCTGCGTTGCCTCACCAGTTGCACCGTCCACTACGGTAGGCTCCGAAATAAGCGGATCGGTGCCCGAGTTTTGCCACTTAAAGGTATCCCAGCCCACCACCAGATTGGTGGTTGTTTCGGCACATACTGCGCCTGCCGCAGCTGCCACCAATGCAGTCATCATTATCGTCTTTCTCATCTCTTTACCTCACTCTTCCTAGGGGTTAATGGGAACCACCTGTTCCCTTTTCCGATCAACGGGTTACATAAAACAGGCAGTCGGATTTTTTTTAAACCTTCGACATTTTAATATCGTTAAAATAGGTAATTTATGTGCATTTTTTTATTTACGGCCCCTTGATCGGAATGGAATACGATCTAAAAAAGGTCCTATTGATACGTTTTTAAAAGAGCGATGCAGACCACCCCGGAACTCCAACAGATATCTCAAACCAACATCCCCGTTGATTACAGGTGGGGCGAGCCTGCCATAGAAATCATCATAGAGCCTGAGTATCATTCTCTGAGAAATTCAGTACCGGTGCTTATTCAACAAGCAGAGACCGCTCAATCAAATCTTCCATCCGGGACGAGGTCCCCACAAAGACCTTGAATTCTCCGGGCTCAATCACCCGCTGATAGTCGAGATCGATCATTTCGAATGCTTCGGATTCAAGGGCGAGCTTAACATGCCGTTTTTCACCCGGCATCAGGGTTACCCGCTCAAATGCCTTCAGCGCTATATCCGGGCGGGTGGTGGAGCCGACCACATCCCGGAGATAGACCTGGATCACCTCATCACCGGCCCGGTCGCCGGTATTGACGATATCAAGCGAGACTTCGCAGGACTCTCCGGCTTTCATCGCGGTCGGTGACAACGAAATATTTTCAAGTTGAAACGATGTATAACTCATTCCGAAACCAAAAGCATAAAGCGGAGAGTTGTCTTCGAAAAGATACCCTTTCCAATTGGCTGAATGGCGCTGGCTGTAATGACAAGGAACATGAGCCGAATTGCGCGGAACCGTCACAACAAGTTTACCGCCGGGATTGTTATCCCCAAAGAGAGTCCTGCAGACCGCCCGGGCTGTTTCCTCGCCGAGATACCACCCATCCAGAATGGCATCGGCATGCTCATGGGTATAGTTGATCGAAATGGAACGCCCGTGCATCAGCACCACAACCGTTGGCGTACCCGTTTCAATGACTGCCCTGATCAACGCGTCCTGATTCCCGACCAAGTCGATACTGCTGCGATCACCCAGCGTCTCCTGAATATAGAATGCCTCTCGGGCACTGAAATAGTCATCCCCGACGCACACCACTGCCACATCGCACTGTTTTGCGAGTTCCGCAGCTGACGCAATGGAATTCTGTTCCTCTTCAAGAGGGATCGTTTGGACCGGGGTGTTGACCTCTGTACCGGTTTCCAACTGGGCAAAGGTTTTGCCACCAGCTGTAACACCGCACCCTTTCGAAAAGTGCACTTCAATATCACAGTCGGACAAATAGTCAGACAAACCGTCCTTGATAGACTTTGCTTTTGTAAGCCAGTGGGAATAACCGCCCAGAATGGTCTCTTCGGCATTGGGGCCAATGACCGCAATACGGCTCAGCTTTTCTTTATCCAACGGCAATATATTATTCCTGTTCTTCAACAGAATTACCGCTTTTTCAGCGGATTCCAATGCCAGAGCCTTATTGGCCGGATTGTCCTGAACGGCAACGGCCTGCCCCGCATCCACAAAGGGATTCTCAAACAGACCCAGCATGAACTTCACACGCAAAACCTCGCGCACCCGCTCATTAAGATACTGCATGTATTCCTGATTCTCACTCAATGAATCGAGGAGGGTCATATAACTTGCCCCGTCGGGAAAATCGAGCGTAACGCCTGCCCGCAGTGCCCGCAACGCCGCATCCTCCTGCGATGCACAAACCCGATGTAGAATATCCAGGCGGTGTATATCGTGGTAATCAGCAACCACAATGCCCTTAAAACCCCACTCTTTACGCAGCAGGTCATCCAACAGCCATTGATCACCATGAGCAGGCACACCATCCACCTCGCTATGGGACGGCATGACCCCCAAGGCATTCGCCTGGGCAATAATCTGACGGAAGGGTTCAAGGATCTCTTCAACAAACAAGCGTTTGGAAGTATTGGTCGGCGCGAAATTGCGTCCGCCATCACATTGCCCATAGCCCGCTAAATGCTTCAGGGCCGATACCACCCGACCTGTATCCACCGTTTTCCCAACCCCCTGCAACCCGCGCACTGCGGCCAAGCCCATCTGCGTTACCAGATAGACATCCTCGCCATAGGTTTCCTCCATCCGCCCCCAGCGGGGATCACGCGCCAGATCGAGTACCGGCGTATTCATCAAATGGTTTCCCCGCGAACGTGCTTCGAGTGCTGCGCAAGCGTAGACCCGCTCAACCAGCTCCGGATCCCAGGTCGAAGCCAGTGCAATCGCCTGTGGAAATGAAGTTGCCTTGTATGCAATCAACCCGTGGCAGGCTTCTCCGACAAGAAGAGCCGGAATCCCCTTACAGCTGTTGTCTAGCACGTAAGACTGGATAGTATTGGCCAATGCAGCAGACTGCGCTGCATCATGCGGAAGGTTGACAAACTGTATCGAGCCCAGGCCTTGTTCCAGCCTTGTTTTGAACTCAGCATCAAGATCTCCGGGAGCATTCCCCTTCTGATCCGTCCGGGCATAGGCTGACGTCAACTGATTGACCTTTTCTTCGACCGACATTCTCGAAAGCAGCAACTCTACTCGTTCATCAACCGGCAACGCAGCATTCATGTAGCCTTCAGCAACATGCAGTGCTGATTCCAATGAGCTGTCTTCGGGCGCTTTTGCAGTTTGCGTTGTCTTAATCATGTTCGTACTTCCAGAGAATGGACTGTCTATGGGACTCCTCCCACAAACATACCATCTGCTAAACGAACACAGATTCAAACCCTTCCGCTTTTTATACCGTTGAAATTACTGCCGTTTAAGGGTTTGCAGATTTTAATCGATCACCTATTCAAGGTATTTGAGCGTCTCGCCACGATTCCACTGCCCACTGACCGTTACATGGTGCGGTGCGGTATAGTTCCCGAACTCACCTCGATGAATCCGCTCCAACAGCATCTCCACCGCCAGCTTCCCACTGGTCCGGGTATTTTCCACAATACCGCTGATTTCCCCTCCGGTTTCTGCCGTACCAATGGCAACCACGCCAATATCTTCAGGCACTTTAAAACCCATCCGTTCCAGCCAACCGATCACCGTTGGGGGACGAACGCAGATAATGGCTTCCGGCTTCGATGTCTTGAACCATTTTTCAAAACTCTCGAATGAAGGGTCTGGATCGAGCCAGGGTTTAATTTTTTTGATCGGCTTGAGACTCGCGCGTTGCTGCTCCATCAGGTAAGCCGCCAACCAACGGTTATGATGCGTATAAGGAAACGGCTTATCCATCACAAAACCGACCCGATCCAGGTTCTGCTGACGGAGAAGCCCTATGGTTTTTTCCATATTTCCGTAGAAATCCGCAGCGACCCAGTCTGTATCCGGTGTCAGCTGTCGAACTCCATACGTCACCGTTGCAATATCATGCCAAGGATGATCCATCTTTTCTCCCCATGCCCCGTGCGTCATCAGTACGGCACCACGAATACCCCGATTAAACAGAATCTCATTCATGCGCCTGGCCGTCATCGATTTCTCCCCGAGCCAGAACAACTCCGGCTGGATGCCCAGGCTCCGGGCGGTGTCGCTACAGCCTTCAATAAACCGCTTCAAATGGTAGCGCCTCTCCCAGTCGTCCTTTCCGCGCGTCGGATAAACCAATGCAATGACCGGCGTTTGGGTTGGATCTTTACCCTGGCGGCGGGCGGCCATCAGGGCGGATACATACGGATTCGTGTGGTAGCCCAGTTCTTCAGCCGCAGCCAGAACTTTTTCGCGCGTGGCCTTGGCGACTTTCGGGGAATTATTGAGAGCCAGAGAAACCGTTGCATTGCTGACGCCCAGCTTCTTTGCGACATCGTCCATTGTAACTTTCATACAGCGACTCCCTGGATCGTATTTCTATTTTCAACGTGTTGAATTTAAACCTCATTCAAACGGGGTTCCAGATGCAATGCAATCAAAAATCTCAACCCGTCCCCTGCGCAGCGATTACTGCTGAACCATTTTCCAGACCTCGGAACCCGCGCTGATAAACGTGCCCATACTGAAGACCGTCGTGGTGTCTGGATCAAAAGGTTTCGGGTAGCCTCCAACCGGCTGGGAATTAATGAGCCGGCCCTCCGCATTCTGCCGATCACACAAGGCTTTCCACCCTCTCTTTGCGGCCGCTTCGTAGGTGGCCCGGTCCAGCAGGCCGTTATTGATGCCCCATGCAAATCCATAGACATAGAAGACCGAACCGCTGGTGTCGTCCTGCGGTGGATCCGTTGGATCCAGCAGGTTGGGCGCCCACGTTCCATTATCCTTCTGGATCTCAAGCAGCTTCACCGCCATGCGGTTGTAGACATCCACAAAATATCCGCGCTCCGGATGATCCTCCGGCAGCAGCTGAAGGATTTCCACCAGGGCTCCGAATACCCAGCCGTCGCCCCGCGCCCAGAAGACCCGCTTCCCGCCTTTGGAAACTTTTTTGATGTCACGTTTGTCATGGAAGTACAGGCTATGCTCTTCGCTGAAGTACCATTCGTGCGCCTTCTTCCACTCCTGCACCATATAGTCGTAATATTTGCTCTCGCCGGTCACCGTGCCCAGCCCGGTCCAGACCGGGGCCGCCATGTAGAGCGCGTCACACCAGTTCCAGCGCTCGCGGTTATAGGTTTCCCGCATTTTTCCATCCGCCCCCTTGATCATCTGTTTCGGCGGGTTGGCCAGGATCCAGTCAAACTCCTTGATGATCCCGGCGATCATCTCCGGATCCTTGTCGAGCTGATAGAGCTTGATGTAGGACAGGCCGATGGCGTGGTCATCGGCATGATACGGGCGGCGGCCGAACGTCCAGTTATGCGCTTCGCCCATGTTCTTTACTTCATTGATCCACTTGCGGTCGCCGGTCGTTTCCGACAAGTCGGACAGCCCCATATAAAACGGAGCCCAATGCCATTCCAACCGATCGAAAGCAGCCGGATGATCCAGCTGCCACTGTGCCGCCTTTTCCATTCGGTTCAGAATTTCGTCTGGTTTAAAAACATCGCCCGCCAGGGCAGCCTGCCCCGTTGCCAGCAAAGCCGCCAACAGGATTCCCCGTGTTCCGAATTTCATTATTTCGTCTCCAATCGTTTAAGGTCTCCGCTCAGATCCATAAACGGATAGGACCGGGTATCTTTCTGCGCATCATACTTTTCATTCAACATCGGGTAGTAGCGCGGAGCAACGTTGTCCTTCAGCCAGGACTGCAGCTGCTTCATCAGCTGATCCCGTTTTTCCGGCATGGCATCGGCGAGATCCGTTTGCTCAAACGGGTCGTTCCGGATATCGTAGAGCACCAGTTTTCCATGCCAGTCCCAAAGCAGTTTATAATCGCCGACGCGGATGGCGGAGTGCGGCGTCAGCGGCAGTCCGTCGTCCGGGTGTTTGACAATCACGTTAAACGGATAGTGCCAATAAAACGTGCGGGACGGCCTCTCAGCCGCGGGCTTTCCAAGCATTGGAACCAAACTGATTCCATCGACGTCCTTCGGGATTTCATTGCCGGTCAGTGCGGCCAGCGTCGGCAGCATATCGATGCAGTTCGCCGGGGCATCGCACCATACGCCCCCCTCAAAACGGCCGGGTTGCCAAACCACCAGCGGCACACGAACACCGCCTTCATGCAGGCACGCCTTACCGCCCTTGAAAGGATAGTTGTCCGTTGCAGCAGGATCGGTGTATTCCACGCCGCCGTTGTCCGAGGTCAGCACAATCACGGTATCTTTTAAAACCCCGCTTTTTTCCAAGGTCTGGATCATACGACCGACGGAATCATCGAGATGTTTCACCATCGCCGCATAGATTGCATTGTCATGGCCGAGCATTCCCTTCTGCGGCTTACCGGCAAAATACTCAACCGTTGCTGCAGGCGCCTGCAGCGGGGTATGTACGGCAAAGTGGTTAAAATACAGAAAGAACGGACGCTCATCTTTTCCTGTTTTCTGATCCGCCACCGATTTTTCAATATACCGCACCGCACGATCGGTCAAATCAACGGTCAAATAGTCCGCATACGGCTCAGAACCGGCGCTACCCATATGTGATTCCTTTTGCGGCATGCCGGGATAAGGAAGTTGTTTTCTATTCCAGTGCGCGGCCCAGTTAAAATAGACCGACCCGCCGGCATCAAACCAGGCCGGCACTTCATCAAATCCCTGATCCAATGGTTGGAAACCTTCAGCGCCATGCCCGCCCAGATGCCACTTTCCAATAAAAGCCGAACGATGGCTCTTCAGCACTTTCGGCAGCGTCGGCAACGCGGGATCCAGCGCCGTGTTTGTGCGTCCGTTCGTCCAGGCCTGCTGCGTTTTAATATTATCTTTGTGCCCCAGCACATCATGGGGACTGAAGCCCGCCGGCGGAGGCGTCCCCTGATTGTAGTAGGTTGGAAGAAGCGGCGTTGCGGTGGTAAAACCATGCCGCGCGGCATACTGCCCGGTCATGAGCGCCGCCCGGGTTGGTGAACAAAGCTGGTTGGCGTAAAACTGTGAAAACGCAATACCCTTCCCGACCAGCCGATCCATGTGAGGCGTTTCATAATACAGGTCGTCGACCGACTTTCCGGTAAAGTGGCTCGCATACGCCGCGATATCGGTGATTCCCAAATCATCCGCCAGAATGAAAACCACATTCGCCGGCTTCCCCTGCACCAGGGAAGCCGCTGCTAAAACACTGAATACAATCAAACGTCTTACGGTCATCTTTCCTTCTTTCCAGCCACATTGACCTTATTAAAATGCGTCCTACGGTAAACAGTATCATACTGCCAGAAGCCTGTTCGTTTTTGCAACAGAACTTTTCGAAATGATGCCGGTGAACGAGGAGTTAAATCAAAGAAATTGATTTTGCTACCCCCTGCTTCAGCGGGATTCTGAAATCAGAATTCAACACGAAGACCGGGGCTGTGAAAAAAGAAGGGAACCCCCAGGCCAACCAGCCTGCGCGACGGACAGCATATTCAATTGAAAAACATGCTGAAACAAACCACCGAAGCTGAACGAATCAGTTTCCATTTACAGCACCCGGACCGCGGCTGTCCTCCGTTGGACGCGCCGGAATCACCCGTTCACACCGTTTATTAAAGTGATTGTTCGGGCGCAACTTTTTCAGCTTAGACAGGTTTTCGTACAGAAAATCATGCGAGGCATCATGCGCAATCATGTTGCCACGTTCATCCTTAACCGTAACCAGGTAGCCACCGTATTTTGTGCCGCGCATCGGAGCGGAATCACGATAAGCGATGCGCATGATCCGAACGGCTTCGCCATAAATTTCATGAGATCTTTTATTCTCTTCCGTCAGCAGAAACTCGGAGCTTCCCCGATCGAGCAGCACATAGTTATCTCCATCCACTTCTTCGCCAACCGCCGTATATTCGACAAACAGTTTTCGGTTATATGCTCCGGATGATGTCTGCTTGACCCGCGTGCCGAATGTATAGTCAAAAATCTGCAATGGCCGCTGGTTGGCACCGACCCACGGAGATACAGGCGGGTTTGGAACCTGCGTGCTTTTTTTGAAAAAGTTAATGTCCAGTTTAGGCGGTGAAGCAAACTCGATAAACTCGCGGTCTTCGGGCGAGAGTTGATTCAGCGGAAACTTGATCTGTTTCCGTCTGGCACTTTCCAATATCACCTGCTGCCCCATCAGCACCCGGAATTTTGCCTCGATCTCTTTGCCGGCCAGACTCGTCCAGACCCGCATCGCAGCATAGTCCGCTTCGGGCAGCTCCGGTTCATCGTTCAACTCCATGACAGGAGCCGGCTCGACACGGGACTCAGCATCCAGCGAGGCGAAATCATTAAAGACCGGCCCGTTGGTCAGTGTGGCATCCCCCGGGTAAAGGTTCGCATAAATCACATCCTGCATATCGCGCGGTATGACACTGGTTTTAAACACCGGGAAGGTCGGCCCGCCCCCGGCGCGCTCCATCGGATACTCTTCTCCTTCCACTTCAACACTGAGCATATGATAAACCAGACCGCCGTTTGTATCTCCCAGAAAGATCTCGAGATCCACAGCTTCACCGGCCTTCAGGTCAATCCATTCGCTTGGACGAGCGCGATGCTCACCGAAGTAATAAATATTATCTTTGGAATCATTGCTCTGCCAGATGGTCGAAAAGATGGAACGGTCATCCGACCTGTACGCGCAGATCAACACGGTTTTTCCATCCACATTTACCGCCAGCACTTTATCGCCGACGCCCCAGAAGCGAAACCGGATGTCTTCAGGATATACAAGCGTTCCTTTATAGTGCACGCCCCAGCAATAGCCTTCAGCGTCATCCATCCCGAATGCCTCCGGTGCAAGTTCCGACATGGTCGTCGGAACACATATCGTGGGCGTGTAAAGCGACTCTGGAGAACGATAATAGCGAGCCAGAATTGAGGGCCTCCAATCTTTGTTGAGAAAATCGTAAATGATATCAATCATCTGCTCCGGAGCCATCGGAATGTTGCTGCCTCTCCGATTACGATTAAAGTTATAGAACGTCCCCTTGAGTTCACTCCCGGTGTTCATCTTTGCTCCGAACGGAGTTATTTCACCCAGGTCCGGTATGATATCAAAACCGCCGATACCCCCTCCAAGCCCCTCGCCGAGCCCCGACATTTCGGGCAGCTGAATATCCGGCATGCTGGCCCGCTTGACCTTGGTTACAATTCGGGTAGTGGATTTTGGCTTTGAGCTCTTTTTAACCTTAACCTTCGGCTTTTTGAGCTTCATCTTCGGCCGGTCAACCGGCTTGGGCGGCACAAACTTTTTTTCTTCCTTTTGATGCACCGTAAAGACCACCAGCATTCCGGCCAAAAGAAAGGCCGCTGCATGGACCATCAAACTGATTACAAAACCGCTGGGTGCACCTTTGGCAACCCCTGTTGTTTTTTTAGGTAGCTTCTTTTTCATCCGTAATCACTCCTCTATCTGATTTCAGACATCCACACCCCGCAAGGGCATGGGACTCTCAAGAACTACATTTGTCACCTTTCAGGACAATTAAAACAAACCGCCATTTATTCAAATCCTTGAATTACTCGTTAACCGATTATTTCCGACTACATCGCATCCAGAACGTAACGATGTGTACCGGCATTAACCTGTTCATCTTCGCGTCCGTTCGGGAACTCGATCGTGGCTGTTGTATTGGGAGGAACAACCACTTCCAGCTCCAGCTTACTTCCGTTTTTCTTCCAGCCACTGGAAGCCGTTCCGTAGGCCGTTTCCAGCTCGGCGCGTGCAGAGGTCAAAGGTCCGCCGACGACCGGCCGAACATAGAAGTGCTTATAGCCGGGATGGGCCGGATCCGGAGCGAGCCCGGCGACTCGTTCATACATCCATTGGCCGATTGCTCCATAGGCGTAGTGGTTGAAAGAGTTCATCCCCGCCGGATGAAAACCATCTTTAAGCGTATAACTGTCCCAACGCTCCCACATGGTGGTGGCACCCTGATGGATGGAATAGAACCAGGACGGGTAGGTTTCCTTGAAAAGGAGTGAATACGCGAGATCGCTGTAGCCCATGTCATCCAGCACCTGGGCAATGAACGGCGTTCCAAGAAATCCGGTGCGCAAATGGCCGTCTGCCGCTGCGATCTGTTCCACGAGATGAACGACCGCTTTTTTCTGCAGCGCTTCAGGAATCAGCTCAAAGGCAATGGCCAGCAAATAAGCCGTTTGTGTTTCGGGAGCATTTTTCAACTTTCCCTTAGAATCAAAATAGTGCTGTGTAAAAGCCGCTCGCACCGCAGCCGCTTCCGCGTCATACTTGGCGGCATCCGTCGTCCTGCCCAGCACCTTCGCGGAGTCGGCAAGAATCTGAATGCTGTTGGCATAAAATGCGGTACCCAGCAGTTCTTTCGGCGTATCGCCTCTTGTATTTTCGGCATAAGGTTGAAGCCAGTCGCCGAACCCGCCCATCTTTTTAATCAGGCCGTCTGCGGACTTTGCCCGATACCAACCGACCAGCTTTTCCATCATTTCAAAGTTTTCAGCCAGCACCTCGGCATCGCCGGTGGCCACATAGACATCCCACGGAATAATCGTGGCGGCATCCATCCAGCCCGGACTTCCCCCACCCTTCAGAATGTCGGGAACAACGTGCGGAATATTTCCATCTTTAAACTGGTCGTCACGCATGGAGCCGAGCCAGCTTTTGAAAAAGGCAAGGCAGTCATAGTTGAACATCGCCGTCGGCCCGAATGCCTGGGCATCCCCCGTCCAGCCCAGGCGCTCATCGCGCTGCGGACAGTCGGTGGGAATATCGAGAAAGTTACCGCGCTGACCCCAGGTAATATTGCGTTGCAGCCGGTTCAGCATTTCGTGCGAAGACTCGAAGGTTCCAGTCTTTGGAAGATCGGAGTGCAGCACGATGCCCTTCACCCAATCGGCCTTCGGTTTAACGCCTTCGGGCAGACCGGACAGTTCCACATAGCGGTACCCGTGAAACGTGAAGGTCGGTTTCCAGGTGATGGTTCCGGTTTGGGCCGCCGTATAAAAATCGATGCTTTTGGCGGAACGATAGTTTGCCGTATACATTGTGCCGTCAGGATTGATCATTTCAGCCACGCGCAGTGTTACGGTTTGATCTTTTTCAACCGGAATATTAAGCACCGGCCATCCGACCATATTCTGTCCCATATCAAACACAAAGCGTCCCGGCTCCGGCTCGGTGATTTTCAGGGTAGCCAGTTCTTGCGTTGCACGCACCGTGGCAAAAGGTTTGGGAATCAATCGCGCAGGCCCCAGGTCGGCATTCGCAACCACCGCGCCCCATTCGGCATCGTTGAAACCCACCTTGTTCCAACTCGGCATTTCTTTTCGGGCGTCATACGTTTCGCCATCGTAGATGCTCGACGAAATGATCGGCCCCTCCAGCGTGGCTTTCCACGAATCATCCGAAACGATGGTTTCCGTGGTTCCATCCTGATACGTAACCTCTAATTGTAACAGGAGTTCCGGATGGCGTCCAAACAGCCCCATATCGTGTTTCCAACCCAGACGACCGGCATACCAGCCCGTGCCGAGCAAAGCGCCGATTGCGTTATGGCCCTTTTTCAGATGATCGGTCACATCGTAGGTCAGCGTATCAATCCGGTTAGCATAAGAGGTCCAACCGGGAGCAAACGCATCGTTGCCGATTTTTGTTCCGTTCAGATAAACCTCGAACAGGCCGCGGGCGGTAACATACAGCCGGGCACTTGCCACTTTTCCAGCCATTGGAAATTCCCGACGCAGCCAGGCGACAGATTCCACGACTTCACCTATCGGAGGAAGTATCGCCTTTTTCTTTTCAGCAACAGTGACTGTTTTTTCCACCCCGTCGAGCTGATAGGTCAGCGCCAGCTCCTTTACGGATCCTTCGGCAGGATCGCCCTTCAGGGCACTGTTTCTCACATGAACAGTCAGAAGATTGTCTTTGATTTTTTTCTGATAGAACGCGGTCATGTCTCTGCTGCGTTCCGGGTTATTTTTGGACCGGTAGATGGCCTTGATTAATTTAAATTCGGGTGCAGGAACTTCCGGAACAGAAGGGCGAATCCACTCGCCTTTCCAATCATTGGAAGAGAGCAATCCGAGCTCAAACATTGCGGGGTTACTCCATCCTGACGCTTTTCCGGTTTCATCCTTATAATCCACCCGCCAGCTCAGCTGCTGGCGCGACTCCAGCGGTTTTCCACCATAGGGAACGAAGACCGACTGGTCGGAATCGACCCATCCACTGTCCCACACCACCTCTTTTTCGCGGACTTCGATTCGGTAGGCAGTCTGTTTTTCAACACCCAACGGCAGTTTCCAGGAAAAGGTCGGCGTTGCATCATGCAGCCCCAATGGTTCAACAAATCCCTCGCATACCGTTAAATCCATTGCACCATCTCCCATTGTACCGGTTACAAGTAAAAGAGTAACACCCGCGATTATATGAGCAAACTTCATCTCGTCACTTATCCTTCTTTGATGGTTTCTCTGCCGCAGGCAGGGATGCAAGAGTTTCTTCAAGTCGTTTTTTCATCTTCATCCGGACGGATGCATATTCAGGATTAGATGACAGGTTGATGAATTCCTCAGGATCTTTTTCCAGATCATAGAGGCACTCATACGGGCCGTCCGGTTCATCATAGTAGACCGCGTATTTGAATTTGTCCGTACGGATCCCGCGCCAGTTATTACAGCGTCCTGTCCTTTGTTCACGATTAAACTGATGTTCGCAGTAGACCCCATCCTGCCAATTGCCGACCGGCCCGCCATTCACCAACTCAACCAGCGACGGTCCCTGGTACTGCTCGGGTAGTTGAAGCCCGGCCCACTCGACAATGCTAGGCGCAACACTGAGATGTGTTGCCAGGTTTAACACTACGCGACCGCGTTTAGCCTCGGGCAGTGTCGGGTCATACACAATGAATGGTACATCCAATGCCTGGTCATAGTGATTCCATTTGCCCGCCACACCGCGATCCGCCTTCATAAAGCCATTGTCGCCGGTATAAATAATGACCGTATTCTCATCCAGCCCGGCCTCTTTTAATGAAGCAATAATCCGGGCAACCGCATTGTCGATGCCTGTGACCATCCGGAAATAGGCGCGCATATTAATCTGATATTTCTCCGGCGTATCCCAGCGCCAATAGTAGCGGGAGCGGGCTAATGCATCTTCTTTCTGCAGAAACTCAGGCATCGCTTTGAAATATTTTTTATCCGCCAGCTTCGGCAACGGCATTTCGATGTCTTCATACAACCCATCCGTGGATTCCGGCCATTGAAAATGGTACCCGGGACGCAGGTCCTTGTCTTCTGCATGCGAAGCATTGAAACTGACCGACAGACAGAACGGTTTCCCTTTCGGGTTGGTTTCTATGAACTCAACAGCCGCATCTGCACACAGGTCGGTTTCGTGCCGCAGAGAACCATCGGGCATTTTTTTCAGATACGGATTCCGGTCATAGGGTTTGTAGAAATCGAACTGTTCATCTTTGTCGTCTTTACTGTAACGAAATCCATATTTCCCCGTAAAACCCGTCCGATAGCCATTGGCTTTGAGATAAGCCGGGTAGGATGCAGCAATGTACTTGGCCGCAATGGCGGGTTCACCGAAATTAAATCCATGTGTCCGTTGCGTCAGCCCGGAAATAATCGTTGCACGACTCGCACTGCAGATCGGGGTCTGACAGAAAAAGTTATCAAACCGCACACCCTCTGCCGCAAGTCGGTCAATCGTGGGCGTCTGGATCAGTTCATTTCCATAACATCCGAGCACATCGCTGCGCTGGTCATCCGCCAGAATAAAAATGATATTTTTGTGACTCCCACCTGCATATCCCTGAGCAATGAAAGTGGCCACACAAAGGAAGCCCAGTATTCCTATATATTTTTTCTGCTTCATATCCATCTACCTTCGATTTAATGATTTTGTCGCGTCACTATCCTGCCTGCCATGTAAACACAACCAGCGGTTTAATGCTCAGTTTATTCAGCAGAAGCGGCGCCTTTAATTGCATCGAATCCGGCAAGTGTGCGGTATTCGCCATTGCATTCCCTCGCAAGCTGCTTAAACCGTTCTTCATCCCGACCACTTGCACCGCTCTTTTTAATAAAATGCACAACATTCACGGTAAAATCGCCTTTGCGTTTTTTACTTACGCCGCTACTGGTCAATGGCACATTCCTTTTCGACTGCTGCCGGACCTGCTCCATGGCCAATGCCATATCCTTCGGCGTGTAGTGGTATTTCTTTGTTGCCGGAGGTTGCTCAACACTGGGGTAGTAGGTACGCACCATCTGTCGCTTATCCCTGAATACACGCGGGGCCTCGCCCTTACTCCGCCGTTCTGCATTTTCTTCTTTGTGTCGTTGATTGGATTCTGCCACTGCCTTATTCCAACGATCCCATTTCGGTTGACTCCATTGGTCGGCCGCTCCAATCGTGGCCCACAGCGTGCCCCAGCCGTGGGAGAGCAGAAACACCGCATCGGCCTGTTCCTCCATGCTGTGCATGATCGGTTTCACCCATTCGCGCTGATCCTTAATCTTTCCTATCTGAAAATCACCTTTAACGTTCCGACTTCCCTGAACCCGGCCGAGCGTTCGTGTGCCATAGTCCCGGTCCCCCATACCCGTCGATACGGCATTCAGCGGATCCAGCCAGGTTTTAACTTTCGCAACGTTTGCCTGCGATGCCGACACCATTTTCGGAAACAGGGTCATGGCCGGCCCTCGGTCATATACGCATATGTTGAAAAGTACTGTTGGATTGAGATTTCCCAGAATCTTCACCAGCTCATTTTTAATAAGCGTATAGGAGGGAATACCGCCCATCTGATCAACCATCATGTCCGGCGTGGAATCCAGAATAATAAAAATCTTTTCCCCCTTACCCTTCACCCCGAAAATATTGATTTCGGGCATAGAGAACCCCAGGGATCCGCCCCCGCCGATTCCGGAAGTTGCGGATCCGATGCCCCCCTTAACCCCGGTAATTTCCGGCATCTTAATATCCGGCATTTTCTGATCCAGCCTCGGTTTCACCACAAGACGCTTACGCAACTTGGGCTTGGCCTTTCGCTTCTTTTCCATTTTGATCGGGGCCTGCAGTTTTTTCAGTTGCATCTTCGGACGATTTACCGGTTTCGCCTCAAACTTCTGATCCTCCTTCGTGATCACCGTCACCGCCACAAAAGACAGAGCAACCACAATCAAAACGGCATGAATACCAAGGCTGATCAAAGCGGCACTGGATTTGGCATGCTTCGCGAAATAACGGCTCTTTTTCTTCTCTGACATTGTTGTAAAACCCTATTGTAGCTACAGGATGAGATCCCGTTTTATTTGTATGAGACAGTCAGTGAGTACCGTTTGAATCGCAATATTATGAAACTTCAAATCGTTGAATCAGCCATCAGCAAACAACTGCTTCAGAGTCAAAAACATGACCGTGCTGCCATTTCAGGGTGAAAACTGAATGCAGCGTCATGAATCCGGATTACTCATTGGACGAAAATAAGGAGGTAGTGGACAGCCTGCTCGGTAAGAAGCAGGAAGACCCATCCAGCAAAAAAAATACCCCGCCGGAAACCGACGGGGTATGTATTAGATATTATGGAGCGGTTTCGACCACGTAGAACTCAACATCGCCGACACTGTTAAACTCAGCGGTAGCATCACCGGAGCCGTCGGTTGTAATGACAGCGCCCGCGAGACCGCCTACGGACACAGAGACCGGAGTCACTGTGGTCGAGAACTCAGTGCCCAGAGTCGTCGCAGACATAATCATATACGCTTCAGAAACACCGCCCGTAAAGGAGAGCGAGGACATTCCGCTGCTCATATCATAAGACACAATGTACGGTTCCGTTCCTCCGGGAGGAGTGATGGATGCCGCCCCATACACCAGGAAATTATCAAAACGAATATGGTCTCCGACTCCGCCCGGAGCAGTTCCCGCATCTAAGTAGAGTCCGTATGCGTTAATCGTTCCAGACAAAGAGGACGCAGGCGTTGAACCCAGAGTGATTTCTCCACTGCCCCCAAGGGTAACCGTAAGCTCCACCCATTTGCTTGCATCTGAAAAATCGGTCTCGATCATTTCCTTAACAGCAAACGATCCATTTTGTCCCCCGAAATCTTCAACCGATGCATACCATTGCGATCCGATCCTGACGGCAAAACGAACGACGGAATCCGCATTATCATTCTTTTGGTCTATACGCAGTTTTTGCAATCCCGCCACGGTTGTATTCGTGGGAATCACCGTATAGCAAAGAGCCGCACCGTTGTAATCAGCATCCTGTTTGGGAGCGTAGAATCCATACCCTCTTGTGCCTGTAGTTACATTCGTCGGCCACATTGAATTAACACCTCCCACATCGGCACCCCCCACTCCACTGGCGACGGCTTCAACCGCATTGTCGGCATACGTGGGATTTTCGACGACACCACTGGCGGATTCAACGATGGATGTCCATCCCCATTCGGGCAAAGGCCTGGGCGTACCGGAATTCAGGTAGAACGGCTGGCTGTAGAGCACATCGTAGGTTGGCGGAACCGCATCATCATAGACCTGAAAGTTATCCAGACGCATGTGGTCACCGGGTCCTCCTGGAGCAACCCCCGCATCCACATAGATTCCGTACGCATCAATGATCCCGGACAGGGAAGAGGCGGGAGTGCCCCCCACCGTAATTTCACCTGCAGCACCGGTAACAACCGTGAGCTCCAGCCACTTGGTTTCATCAGAAAAGTCGGTCTCCACCATTTCCTTCACGGCATACGCCCCATTCTGCCCTCCAAAATCTTCAGCAGATGCATACCATTGGGAACCGATCTGGATGGCAAAACGGATGACGGAATCCGCGTTATCATTTCTTTGGTCAATGCGTAATTTCGTCAACCCCGACACCGTTAGATCGGTTGTAATAGTGGTATACAATAGAGCCGTTGCATTCGTGTATGCGGCAAAGTCCTGCTTCGGAGCAAAAAATGCGTATCCATTCACAGAGGCACCAACCGGAGTGATCGCATCAACTGCACCTTCATCCGTCGAGCCTCCCGACTTGCCCACCCCTTCGACAATCTTATTGGTATACGCGGGGTTTTCTTCAACTCCATCCACTCCCTGAACAATCGCTGTCCAGCCAAAGTCCGCAAACGGTTTGTCCGTTGCAAAATTGTAAAATGGCTGACTATATATCACCTCTCCGAATGAATGCCCCGCCAATAGAGAAATCGCCACTGCCCCATACTTAATATATCTACACATCTCTTTCTCCTTATTATATTTTTTTTTACAACTTACTTGACTTATCCTCAACACCCTGTAAACAGGATCACTAATGGACGTAAAGTAATTGCGTGAGCGGCCGAAGACCATACCGCTTCCGGTACATTAATTTTCCATTTTGCGACGGGATCGCATTCGAGCAACATTTAAAGGAGACCCTTGATGACTACTAAATTCAGTCTGCTATTCTTGATTTCACTGAACTTCCTACTGCCCAGTATGGGCGCAGTTTCCTCGACCAACCTTCCCGCAAGGCCGGAAATTTTATCGGTCGCGGCTCTCGTTAATGATTTTTGGATTTCAAACTATGGGCTGGATGATGCGGGCTGGTCTTCTGCGACCTATTACACCGGTAACCAGCGATTTTATGAAATCACCAACAACCCGACCTATTTGAACCGCTCCGTGGACTGGGCAACAGCGAATGGATGGCTTAGGAGTGAAAAAAGCCGTTACAATGGGAATGTGGTAAGGAATGACGAAGATGCCGATAACCATTGCTGCGGCCAGACCTATATCGACCTGTACCGCATCGACCCCCAGCCCATACGAATTGCGGATATCGTGCGCGTCGAAGATTATATCGTGGCCCAGACAGACACGGACTTCCTGTCGTGGATCGATGCGTTCTACATGCAGGCTCCCACCCTGGCGAAGCTGGCCACCTTAACGACCAACTCGGCCTATTCAGATAAGCTCTGGGCGATGTATAATGACACCAAATCAACCCGCAATCTTTTCGATGCAACCGAAGGGCTTTGGTTCCGGGATGCCGCTTATATTTATCCTGCAAAAACTACATCCGGTGGAAACAAGGTGTTCTGGGCACGCGGTAACGGCTGGATGCTCGCAGGCCTTTGCCGGGTGATCGATGCCCTGCCCTCCGACGCACCTAACCGGAATGATTACATCGCCATGGTACAAACCATGGCGGCCGCACTGGCTCCGCTCCAACAGTCCGATGGATTCTGGCGCTCCAGCCTTTATGAGCCCACCGAGTTTGACATGCCGGAAACCAGCGGCACTTCATTTTATGCCTACTCCATGGCCTGGGCTATAAATAATGGCATTCTCGACCGCAAAACGTATTTGCCGATCGTGGCAAAAGCATGGAATGGATTGGTCGCCGAATCGGTTCACCCCAATGGATTCCTTGGCTATGTGCAACAGGTGGCCGCACAACCGGGCCCCTCCTATTATAACGACACCAAAGCCTATGGCGTGGGGGCGTTTTTGCTGGCCGCATCGGAGTTGAGCATTCTGGCGGAAAATCTTTTCAGCGCATATGCAGGGCCGGATCAAACGGTATACGACTTTGATATGGACGGAATGGAGGCAGTAACCCTCGATGCCACGGGAACGCATGATCCCGAAAACGCCGCCGTGGCTTACGAGTGGTTCGATACAGGGTCTCTGATGATTGCCAATGGAATCACCGCACAGGTCACACTACCGCTGGGCGTTCACGATATCACCCTGCGAGTGACCGACATGGACACGAACCACGTGGAAGATGTGGTGCAGATCACGGTTACCACCCCGGTTCCGGAGCAGGTCTATATTGAGCACTTTGATAACGACAGCGGCGACACTCCGCTGGATACCTATAACGGCTGGACGGTACTTTTGACGGAGAACGGAAATATCTCCAGTTACACTAACCAATCCAAGGCCTTGGGTGTGGCTTCAGGAAGCTACGGATTCTACGCACCCAAGCAGGACAATGGAACTCCGTGGAACGACGCCGTGCCCAATGAAGCCGCTCTCGTAAGAACGGATGCCCCGGAAGGAACCGACATCGAATTGCTCTCTTCCATTACCTGGGATGCGAGCGGCGACAACATCGACCACGAATACCGCGTTGCGATTGAAATCGGCGGCGTCTGGTATGCAAGCAATGTCTCTCTGAACGATGGTGCGCCGGACAGTGGCGCACCGGCGGACATCCCGCTATCCTTCAGCCCGGTATCATTTGCCACCGCCTCGAACTGGCTGACGATCGAGAACACCACGTTGGGGGCCCCCGGCGCTCTTTCACTTGGCAGCGCGCCCGCATCGCACCTTGTAGGCGTGGTGACAAGTTTTGGACTCTACCTGGTATCGGGAACCAACAATGAGGTTGCCGGCGATCACGTCCGTTTCGACAACTTTGCGATCTGGGCGATGCCGACCCCGGCAACCCCTCCCTCGATCACCTCGTTCATATCTTTTGGAGGCGGAACCTGGGAACTGATAATTGGTGGGATGCCACAGACCGGCTACGCATTTTATTCATCTCCTGATGTAACCTTTACGAACGCCGCTATAGTCAACAGCCTGATGCAGGCCAACCCGACCGGCGACCCAGGGACCGTAACGGGCGGGAACCTGCTTACCACCGACGGGGATGGCAACGGCAAGGTCCGCATGATATTGACCACCGATCCCTCAGGATTTGTCAGGGTGCAATCCTCCACCCCATGAAAACACACCTCACGATCCACCGGCCAGAATGGCAAACCAATAAAGGTGACTATACGTATATATGGTGGCTATCTCCGGGCAGTCCTTGATCGCGCAGCTTTTCGCCTCTCCTTGCGTTGCCATGGTGAATATCTCCGAACTCATGGCGGATAATGATAATACGCTACTTGATATCGATGACAACGCTACGAACCACTCCTCTGGTATGCGACGAGGGCGGCGCATCTACATTGCCGAACGAATAATGCCTCCCCGGAAATAAGATAAGAACCGAATATTTCCTCGCGGAGGAGCTGAGATCATGAAACTTTTCCACTGTGATTTCTCTGCGTGCTCGGTGCCTCTGCGCGTTAGGTTTTATACTGCAAGTCTGATTGGATCGCTCGATGCCATACGAGAACGTATCTGAACCGGGATAAGTTCAGCCTACCGAGTTGATCAATAGTTTCAGCTCTGTAGTTCAGGTTGAAGGTTACCAGAAATACGCGCCAGCAAACCAAAAGAAAAACCCTGCCCAAAGGACAGGGTATAATCAGTGACCGTCATTAAAGCTACGGCCATGTAAAAGCAATATCGCCTTAGACCTTAAAGACCCGGCGAACAAACACGAGACCTCCACCAAACAGGGCGATCAGCCCCAGGGTTGCCGGCTCCGGAATCGTTACAACATAATCATCAATACGGATGTGGTCGCCTCCGTTTCCGTGCTCGGCATAAACACCGAATGCACTGATCTCGCCCGTGAGCGTGCCGCCAACCGCGGCTCCCAGAGAAATATCACCAGCACCAACTCCTCCAACGGTTGCAGTCATGTTCAGCCAATTGTTTCCATCGGTGAAGTCAACACCGGACAACAGTTCATCTTCATAGTTAGTTCCGGTCTCACTTTCACTAGACCAGTTGTAGGCGGAAGCATACCAAGCCGATCCGATTTTAATGGAAAAACGCCCCTTTGCGGAGTCGGCAACAGAGCCGTCAAAACTTTGTTTCACTGCAATGGACTCCAACGCGGCCAAACTGACCGTGGCTCCCAAATCCGCGCTGAACAATAAGGATTCAACACCCGCAGCGGTGCTCGCTTCATTTTTGGGAGCCATCCACAGATAGGAATTATGCGTTGCGGTACCGCGTGAAGTCCCCCCCCAGTCCACCCCCCCAAGTACCGGAACAAGCATTGATACATCCAGCACCGAGGTATCGCTGGCCGTAACATATCCGCCCCAGCCGTTGTCGCTCAAAGCAGAGCCCGGCGCAACGTTTCCGTGGATACTAAAGTTATTTTCATAAACGATCGGTCCCGCATGAACGACCTGCGAAACCAATGCGAGCACGGCCGATGCCGCCAGCAGATGTTTGAATCTATTCATTCCTATTTCTCCATTTTAGCTTATTCATCCTGCAACCAGATACCGCGCACTGTAAACACACTCATATCTGAATTTGAACAAGCTAAATGAAGACGCGGTTAAAGACCATTCCCCTTCAGGTACAAAAAAAATCCAGTTTGCGACACCCGCTGAAAACTACCGCATGGCAATCCGCTTACGATAATTCGAGGGGGTTTCTCCACGTACAGATGTAAAGAACCGGGTTAAGTGCGAGGCCTGAGCAAAACCGCACTGTTCGGCTATTTTTTCAAGGCTCTCGTGGGATTCTCTGAGAATTTTTTCCAAATGGGTGGCGCGTGCTTCCCTGCAATACGTCTTAATCGTACACGACAGGTGCGTCCTGAACCGCCGCTCCAAACCTCGGCGATAAAGCCCGCTTGCCAGAGCCACTTCATCGGATGTGAGTGCCCGGTGTCCGTTGTTTTGTATAAACTGTAAAGCCTTCACCACAGCCTTGTCATCGACCGCAACAATGTCCGATGACTGACGGACCACCAATTCTCCGGTTTTTGCTGTAATGATCAGATTTTCCGAAGCGGTTCCTTTCATCATTTTATCCAGCAATTCCGCCGAGCGATAACCGGACTGATACTGCTCGATACTCACGCTGCTCAACGGCGGGTTGCTTAGCCCGCAGACACAGGGGTCATTATCCACTCCGACAACAGCAACGTCGTCGGGCACGCGCAGTCCTGCCTCCCGACAGAGCTCCACCACCTTCAGCCCCAGATCATCATTGGCCGCCATCAAAGCCACGGGACGAGGAAGGCCTAACAGCCACTGCAACACCTCAGCATCATCATTCAGTATTTCTTTAGCCGAAACAGGGCTCCAGTAGGCATCAACCTCAAAACCGGCGTCCCGGACACTTGCTGCAAACCCCTCGCCACGACCAACAGCCCAGGGTCTATTCGCCACACCAAAGAAGGCAAAGTTGCAAAATCCCCTTTGCAGAAAATGGTTCGCAACCACTTCACTCACTCCATGATCATCGGTGTTTACCCAACCAACACCTGGATGCTGGTGTTTACTGTATGCAAATGTCATCACTGGAATTCCCGCAGCTAAAAACGGGGCTACATCAACATCATCCCGAACCAGTGCCCCGTCAAACTGCATCGCTTTCAGAGCCTTTGCCCGATACACCTCGCCCTGCGGATTCCAATGAAAATGCCAGGGGCCGAAATGTCGCGCATAATCAGATACACCGGCAATCAGCCGACGCCCTGACTCGCGCGATGATTCAATCATCATCAGAATGTGCGGGACAGAATCCACTACAGCTCTTGAATCCTCAAATTGCGCCAGTGAATAACTCCCTGTTTCCCGCCATGCACCTGCAAGCCGATGAATCCTTTTGGATATTCATTTTTTTCATCCACCCAATGGGCGGCAGGCAGCCCGTTGATCCAGGTTTTGAAGACGTTACCTTCGACTTTCACGGTCATGCGGTTCCATCCGTCTCGATTAATTGCATTCTTCAGCGGTTTGTGTTCCGGTGCCTTCAGTGGATACATCCACCCTCCGCACTGCTGACCGTAGATACCACCCGACCAGCCACGCCCTTTTTTAGCTAGGTCTTCCATCTCCACCTGCGGGCCGAAAACGATATCCTGTTTCCCTTGTTTCCGGATTCGGGAACGTACCTGAACGCCCGAATTCCCATCCACTTCCCACTTGGTTTCGCAGGTAAAAACAAAGTCGGAGTATTCCCTGTCTGTACATAGAAATGTACTGGGTCCCTTACTGCAGGTTCCAACAATGACGCCGTCTTTCACGTCAAAAATCATCGTGCCCTGTTTAGCCGTCCAGCCATCCAGCGTTTTACCATCGAACAACGATATAAATCCGCCATCGTTTAGATTCGGTTCGGCATCGGTATTGATCAAATATTTATCAGCTCGTTCCTTTTTTTCAGCGGCCTCCGGCACGACCATCACTACACCCATCATCAGTACTGCGGACATCATCAGCAGGATTCGTTTATATTTCATACCGGTCTCCTTCCTTCCCGAAAAACTCAACTTCAACATGTTACTCTCCAATTTGGAAATCGACTACCCGGACCGCAGTTCCCTGCTGACCGATTACCGATACCCAGCCATCGTCACGCGTCCGGTCTATACCCATTTTACAATCTTCAAAATACCGACCATTCAACTCGGTCTCGGAAACGCACTGCCCGAAATGTGCGGCGGAGGTGCGTTGCATATTATCCGGACTGACGATATACAGGTCATCACCCGATCCAACTATCAGCTTACCCGAAGCGCCCGCATTCTGCCGACTCCATTTTCCAGACGCTGGATCCCGTTGAAAATGAACCGGTCGTCCGTTTTCCCCCTGCATCAGCACATGAACCCGTCCATCGTTATCAACCACCATCGAACCACCATTCTGATACTTCGAACCCGGCGGGATATCAACGGCGACCACCCCGGGAGAATCGGCAGTGATCGGTTTCTCCCCAAGTTCCCCGATGATTTTTCCGTCGTTGTTTTTCCATGTCTTTCCCTGATCATCGCTATACGCAAAACAGAGGTCATGGCAGGTGCGGGCGTTCGGCGTATCCCGCCAGCACCAGGTCAGATACCGCCGACCGTTATGGAATTCCAGTCCGTGCAGATAGGCATTGACGGTTTTGTTACCACCGGACCAGTGTTTATCGATGAGCTTGGCAGATGCTTCATCGTTGATAATCCATTCACCATCCATGTATTCGAAGTAATTCGAATCCGCCGCGCCCGAACCGCCATTGAGCCGGAGATATAAAACAAAATGCTTTCCGTCGGTGCTGAATGAAGGATAGGTGACGCTGACAATCTGCGGCCCACCCAGATGATCCTTCACCGGGCTGAAAAGTTCAGGTGTCCATTTATACTTCGCTGGCTGATCGGCCACCGCTTGCAGAGTATGCCGATAGCGCAATGTGGAAAGGTGGTGATCGAACGACAGATGAATGACGCCGTCCGGAGAAATCCCCATCGCCACCTTTTCGTGCCCGTCGCCGAACCCCCGGGATTTGGTACCGCCCTTCCCCCGATCCCCGGTAGCCGTACGTTGATAACCGGGTAGCGACATGGCTTCCCATTTACCTTGCGGAAGCTTTCGACGGGCGACAGTCACCTGCCGGGCCTTATCCCAATAGGCGGCATACTGCCATCCCTTATGCGTCCAGAGCGATCCCGGCCCGAAATTCCACTCCGCCCCGGGCTTCACAATATGTTTTGGCATTCCGGAGTTGGAAACCATTGAAGTACGCACGGCGTGATTGGTTTTAGCCGAAATACAGCCTGCGCAGAGTCCAACACTAAGCAGTAAGTAAATATATTTCACTGTTTCCTCTTTGATGAGTCTTCTTTAAATGGAAGGCGATATACTGACGTTCCACCTGCTGAATATCGGACAGATAATCGTCCGCCACCACGTTCCTTCCATAACCGAATACATTTTTCGTTATGCGGCCCCAGCACATACTGATATCACACGGGCTCATTCGGTCTGAAACGATCATTTCACTTCACCGATCAACCACTTCATTTGATAGGTCAGCGTTTTGTTTGATGATTCCGGAAGATGCCTGCCCGGCCGCGCTCCCTGTCGGAAATAGAGCAGATGAGAATCGTCTTTATTCACCCGGCGCAGGCTCATCTGCTTCCACATATATTCGTAGGTTTCCCTGCATGCATCAAACTGGGAATAAGATAGCGGGCCGCCCCCCATAAACATCAGCGTAATTTTCCGATTCTGCTTACACCATTTAGCCATTTCAGCAATGCATTTTAACGTATTCGGCCCATCGGAGGGTTTTCCTTTATGCAAAGCCAAATGATCACCTACATGGCATTCAACCCCGATCCCGTCAAAATTCTTAAGATGCCGCATAAGCGTTGGGTTTTTCGTAATCTGAAACCACGAATCACCACGATGCCCTGCCACACGGGCACCCATCAACTGAACCAGCTTCACGGTTTTCTTTGATTTCAGGTCGGATTTTCCAATGGCCTTCCGCACTCGCTTGAGTTCATCGGCCGACAAAATCCGGATATCTTCTTTCCATGGTCCGCCCTCGCCCCTGAGCTTCAGCCAATCTTCGTGATAGATAATCACGACGCCGACGGTCAGCCCGACAGCTTCATATTGCCGAATCGCATCGACGGTCTCTTCTCCCGTAAATTTATATTTTTTGCCGGCTCCCTTAAAAATTTCAATGGTGGCCTGCTGCGTTTGAAACAATCGCTTTCCGTCGTTTCGAACCAAGCCGTCCGGCGCAAGATTATACGTAATATAGTCGAGTTGCTGACGGCAGGTTGGAAAAGCATCCGGCTGATCATAATATTGCTGAAGAACGCCATCTTTCTGAGAAAGGCGCAATACCGTCCGTGCGGCATCCGAAGCAACCGTGAGCATGCCCGGCAGAACCGTTGCCGCAAATATCTTATAAAACCAATTCATGCAAGTACCTGTTTAATCATACAGACGCAGAAAAACGCTGCCTCTCGCATCCGGGTCCTCAGCATTTTTGCGAGGAATGGACTTCAATATCACTTATATTCCTCAAACAGCTCTACAAAATAGGCATGCATTTCCGGATTATTTTCCGACAGCTCGCTGTTTTCGCCCGGGTCTGTTTTCAGGTTGTACAGCTCAACCGGAGCCTCCAGTCCATAGCGAACCGCTTTCCACGGGCCCTTGCGTGCGGCCTGGAACACTTCGCCCACGATGCCCGAGTTGGGGTCCCCGGCCTGCTTGCCGAATTCCCAGTAGAGCGTGCGCTCTTCCATATCAACCGGCTCATCACGCAGACGTCCAGCCACAGACACCCCGTTGATTTTCAGCCGCGGAATCACATTCATCGAAACGCCCGCCAATTCTCCAAAGGTTGGAAACATATCGGCGAACGCCAATGGCGTTTCATCGACGCGAGCCGTCTTTATGGCCGCGGGCCAGTGCGCGATGAAAGGGACGTGGATCCCGCCGTCGTAGACATCGCGCTTCATGCCTTTATAGGGCTCGGATGCCTTGAAGAAATCAGGGCTCGCGCCGCCCTCGTCGTGCGGGCCGTTGTCCGAGGTAAAAATGATGAGCGTATGGTCGGCAATGCCCTTTTCTTCCAGCACCGCGTAGATCTGCCCGATGTAGTCGTCCAGTGCAGTCACCATGGCCGCCAAGGTTGCATTGGGGTTGGCTACCGGCTCGGGATAATAGGAGGCATACTTTTCCACTTCTTTGCCCTGCGACATTCCAATGTATGGAACTTCCTCAAACTTCCCCTCATACAGCTGCATGTATTTCTCCGGCGCGGCCAGTTCGGCGTGCGGAGAAGAATAGGACAGGAAAACAAAGAACGGATTACTGCGATCCTCGCGAATGTATCTGATCGTTTCCCGCGTGAAGAGCTCCTGCGCATAGGCGCCTTTGCGCCCGCCCTCGTTGGCTTCGATGCGCTCCTTCACCCCGTCGCGCCACAAGATGTGCGGATACTGGCGATGCCCTTCGAGAATAGAATACATGCCGTACCACGTGTCGAACCCCATTGCCAACGGATCGGTGACGCCCATCTGCGAGCCGATGGAATATTTTCCGAACAGCGCCGTGTCGTAGCCTGCATACTTCAGCACATGCGCGAAGGTTTGGTCGAATGCCTCCAGCTGAACCGTATTGGAGTTATTGCTCATCAACCGGCCGTCGCGACCGGTAAAGAGCGAAACGCGTGACGGCGAACAAACGGTGTTGCCGGAATAAGCCTGCGTAAAGCGAACTCCGGTCGCCGCCAGCCGATCCAGATTCGGCGTCAGGATCGGCGTATCGCCATAGGCGCCGACCTGATTAAAACCAAGATCATCCGTCAGGATGAAAATAATGTTCGGCTTTTCTGCAAAAACGCTTCCGGCCAATAAAAGCAACAATCCAACAACCCGCTTGTTCATCCCATGCTCCACATATTTTTTTTACAGAAGAGCGCAAAGCCTCAGCAGACAAGAGGCTTCGCGACCTTTGCGGCCTTCTGTTAAACGCTATATATCTTTCGATTCAGCTACTTCAGCTTAAAGGAAGCCTTCTGATAATCCGCAGAGGAAGTGCCGACCATGACTTCATAGTCGCCCGCTTCCAGCACCGGCTTCATTTCAAGCCCGGTGAAGGTCAGCATTTCCGGGGTGATGGTGAACTCAACGGTTTTGGTTTCGCCGGGTTGCAACTCAATTTTATCGAAGCCTTTCAGTTCTTTGTCCGGACGGGTAACGGAACCGATCAGATCTTTCACATAGAGCTGAACCACTTCTTTGGCCGTAACGTTCCCAACATTGGAAACTTCAACGCTTACTGTCAGCGTTCCATCCTTCGCCATTTCCTTGGTGGAAAGTTTCGGTTCGGAATAGTTAAAGGTGCCATAGCTCAGGCCATGCCCGAACGGATAGAGCGGCCCTTCTTTCTGGAAGAGATAGTCCTTCTTGAAGTTAATCTCTTTCTGGCTGTATTCAAAAGGATGCTGCCCGATTGAACGCGGAACGGTTACCGGAAGCTTTCCTGACGGAGAAGCTTTGCCGAACAGAATTTTTGCAACGGCAAGATCACCGAATTCACTCAGATCCCAGCAATCCAGAATCGCATCGGCCTGTTCCGAAATAACGTTGATCGACAAGGTGCGACGATGCTTCAGCACAACGACAACCGGCTTGCCCAGAGCTTTAACACGTTCAACCAATTCATCCTGCGGCCCCAACGGATCAATCGATTCGCGGTCACCATAGCCGGCATTAAAATAGGCTTCTTTTGATGTGAATTCGTCACCGCCCAGGAAGAGCACCGCCACATCAGCCTTTTTTGCCTTTTCAACCAACGCAGCAATCTTCGCTTCGTCGCGCGGCAGCAGCTCCGGCTTTCCGCGTCTTCTGTTCGTAATATCAAAGCCCTTCGAACTGATGTATGTGACGGCATCGCCGGTGACCTGCTCAAAAAACTTCTGCGTATCTTTGTAGACCAGTGGCCCGAGCAGAGCCACGGTTTTAACTTCACCCAACGGCAGGGTGTTCTTTTTGTTTTCCAACAGGATCACCGATTCCAGATCGGCGTCCAGTGCAACCGCCTGCGATGCGGCGGAGCGTACTTCTTTTTTGGTTTCCTCGACATTCGTATAGGGATTCTCGAAGAGGCCCAGTTTAAACTTCGTGCGCAGCACGTTGCGGACCGAACGGTCGATATACGGAATCAGACTCGGATCGGCCTTCGCCATTTTAGTGAGATGAACAAATGCAAGATCACTGTACAAATCGATATCCATTCCGGCTTTGAGCGACATCTCAGCAGCGGCTTCGTGCGACTCGGCCACCTTCATAAAATCGTGCAGGCGGGCGATGTCGTTAGAGTCGGACACGACATACCCTTTAAAGCCCCACTGCTTACGCAGCACCTCGGTCAGCAGCCACGGGTTGGCATGGCTGGCGACCCCATTCAGATCGCCGTGCGATGCCATGATGCCGAACGCATGACCGCGTTGCACCGCCGCTTTAAACGGCGGGAAAATCTGATCAATCAGATCCCGTTCTGAAATCTGGATGGAGGCAAAATTGCGGCCGCCCTGCACCTGACCATAACCCGCAAAGTGCTTGGCCACCGCACCGATGTGCGTGCTGTTTACGCCGGTGCCGTCGTATCCGCCCTGCACACCGGTCACCGCTGCAACCACCATCTCGGTAGTGAGCCACGTATCTTCGCTGAAGGCTTCGCTCATTCTTCCAAACCTTGGATCGCGCATAATATCCGATTCCGGCGAGTGGCACATATGGAATCCGCGCAAGCGCGCTTCCCGACCAGTCACACTCCAAATACGGTTGACCAGATCCACGTTCCAGGTCGCCGCCATATTCATCGGACGCATAAAGCGAGTGTTTCCATGCGCATCCACCCCATTGTACGCTTCGCAGATAAACATTGCCGGAATATCCAACCGGCTCTTTTCGATAATATATTTTTGAAGCTCGTTGGTCAGCTTGGCGGCCTGCACCGGCAAATCGGGTTCCCCCGCATTCTTGATTCCGGCAATGCCATATTCCATCCGTTTTATTACATATTCCGATAGAACCATTTCTCCATCTTTGCCGGACTCGATGCCCTTGTTCGCGTGAAAGATGCGCATCTGCGCGACCTTTTCCTCCAGCGTCATACGCCCCAGCAGATCCTCGACCCGCTTTTCAACCGGCAATGATGCATCTTTATATGGAGCATCCTTCTCAGCAAAACACGGTGCAACAGCTATCGCCAGTGCTATACAAACCCATCTATTCATCTTCATTATAATCCACCTTTTTCCATTTAAATTATTTTTCCAACATACGGACAACTTCTGCACCGGCAGCGAGAAATGCTCCCGCCCCATAGACTTCGGTTCGATCCGGCCAGGCCTGCCCCGGCTCGGCACCGATCGGCTGCACATAGCCGAGCATGCCGTCTTTTGTAATACACCGCGTAAGCGCCGCCCAGGCTTTCAATACGGCCGGCTCATAAGTCGCCCGATTCAGAATTCCATTGTTGATACCCCAAGCCAGACCGAAGCAATAGAAACCGGTACCACTGGTTTCGGGCGTCGGATACGCATCGGCCTCCAGCAGGCTCATGGCCCAATAGCCATCCGGAGTCTGGATGGAAATCAGCTTTTCGGCCATTTGTTTATAGATGCCCGCAAAGTAGTCATACTGTTCCGAGCCCTTCGGAATCTCAGGAAGCATTAGTGCCAGTCCGCCGAACACCCAGCCGTTGCCCCGCGACCAGAAAATCTTTTTTCCTTTGTGACGTTGCTTGAAAAAGCGGCTGTCGCGGAAATAGAGATGCTCTTCCTTATCGAAAAGATATTCGGTTGTGGCTTTAAATTCGCCGAACATCCAGTCGCGGTATTTCGGGTCGCCGGTGGCAGTTGACAACTGGGCCCAGACCGGCGGCGCCATAAACAGCGCATCGCACCAACTCCAGCGTTTGCTGTGGCCGCGTTTGGTATGATCCAGACTGCTCGTCGGTGTTTCAGCCATGATCTGATCGAACTGGGTCCGGGTCGCGGCAATCATCTTCGGATCGTTGTATTTTCCATATAGGCTTAAGTAGAGCTGCCCGACCGCATGATCGTCCGCATGGTAAAAACGCTCCGCCCGCAACTTCCACTCCAGCTCCTGCCCGACATTCTTCAACCAGGTGTAATATGTGTCATCACCGGCAACTTCAGCCCATTTTTCCATCCCGACATAAAGCGCCCCATAGGTCCACCCATTCAAATCATCGCTTCTGGGATTATTGCGCCCATAGTCATCGCGATAGTGTTCAATCTGCCAATCGGCCACCCGTGCCATGTCGGCCTTTACCTGCTTTACCGACGGCGAGGCGCCCGCCAACATTCCAACCATTGGAAACAATGCGAGCGTTAGAAACCCCGTTTTAACCGATTTTTTTGGATGTATCATAAGCCCTCACTGTTCAGTTCTTTTGCTATGGAACGCATATAATCGTCCGACAACGTCTAATGTATTAGAAAACGAATCAACGGGGAACCATTTCAAATCGTTGAACTCTGCTGTTTTCAGCCAGTTTATAATTCAACGATATGAATATTCAGCACGTCGGAACCCATTTCATAGTCTGCCATTGTATTGGGCAAAATCATGAACAGGCTTTGAATATTTTGATTTCGAAGGACGTTCTGCATCCCAGGATAAAGTAGCCATCCCTCTATAAAGGCCGGTCCGCGTGAATAATAATTCAGAATTCCAGTACACCCTGCTGGTGACACTTTTGCTTTGTGCTTTGCAGCTCACTGCGCAAGCAAACATACGCATCAATGAAATCTGTGCCGACTCGTCGGATCGGCTTCTTCGTTGGTCGGACGACAACCGTGCGCGGCTCGGTTCGGGAGCAAGTTGGTACGAAGCCGGATTTAACGCTCAGTATTGGGAGACAGGAAACGGTCCGATGGGACACGGTACATCCGGTATCGCGACGGATCTGACGGAAGAGATGGAGAACACGCCCTCGCTGTATCTTCGCCAGATCTTTCCGGTCAGTGCTGGGAATGCGGCTTCATCTCAAAACGTTCTATTGGACATCGGTTATAATGACGGTTTTGTGGCCTACCTGAACGGCGTCGAAATCCTTCGTAAAAACACCGGAGGAACCGGCGCATTCGTGTATCACGATCAGATTGCCTTTAATTCACACTCCTCCTCCGCAATAGAAACTTACACCGTCGGTGTTGCCTCTGCCCTGCTACAGATCGGAGATAATATTCTGGCGGTTCAGGCGCATAATAATAGCGGATCCTTTTTCATTGATGCCTCCCTGCGCATGAGCGGCGGAACGCAGTTGGCAACATCAACCGGTCCGTGGGAATATTTCGTTGGAAACCATGAACCGTCCGGCGGACTGGTGGACCATTCCCTCTTTGACCCTGCCTCGCAACTTCCATTGAATGCATGGACGCTGATCAATTTTGATGATGCAAGCTGGGCCACCGGACCGGGCGGCATTGGTTTCGGCGATGGCGATGACAATACGGATGTTGAAGCGCTCGTTAAAGGCAAGGTGGTATCGGTCTACATGCGGCGATCCTTTAATGTAGATGCCTCAACGGCCGGCTCCAGCACGCCCCTGACGTTCATGGTCGATTATGACGATGGATATATAGCCTATGTTAATGGCGTTGAAATTAAGCGCAGTGCGAATATGGGAAACCCAGGAGACTTCGTGCCTTACAATACGACCATGGGCACTGGAAACGAGGTAGGGACGCCCGAAACATTCACACTGTCAGCTGCAAACACCCTGTTGGTTGAAGGGGAGAATGTGATGGCCATACAGGTGCACAACAAGAACTTAACCAGCAGCGATATGTCGATGATTGCGGATCTTGATCTGGGGGCGACAGCACTGGTGAATTATTCCGATGATTGGAACTATTTTATCGGTACTGAAGAGCCGGTGCAGCCGCCGGAAGCGGTTGCGGCGGATGATGACCTTTCCGACTTTGCAGACTGGGTCGAGCTGGAGAACACCGGTCCTTCTGTCGTCGCACTGGAAGGCTGGAGTTTGACAGACAATGTGCAAAATCCCGACAAATGGATGTTCCCGGATGTAACCATCGCGCCGAACGAACGCATTGTGATCCTCTGCACCGGGCGCGATCTGACTAATTCGGCCGCCCCCTATCTTCATACTGACTTTAAACTATCAGCCGGCGGCGAATATGTCGGCCTCTACAATGCGGGCAAGGTTTTGGTTTCTGAAATTGCTCCGGAATATCCAGCGCAGGACTGGCGTCATACCTACGGATGGGATTCCGCTTCCGCCAGTTACAAATACCTGAAAGAAGCCACCCCCGGACAGGCCAACTCAACCATTTCTTTTGCCGCCCTGCCGACTCCACCGGATGCATCGCACGAATCCGGCTTTTATGGCAGTGCAATCACGGTTACGCTTTCAGCCGCGGCGCCCGCAACCGACATCTATTACACGCTCGATGGAAGCACACCGAGCACCACCCTCGGCACACAATATACGGGCGAAATTCCCTTCAGTGCAGCCGGCGTGCTTCGCGCAGTTTCCGTTACCGCTGACGGTGCTGCCTCAGACCCGGTGACATATAACTATTTAATCGATGTTCCGGAAGCCATTCAATCCGTTCCCGTCATCTGCCTGACGGGCGACTGGGATACCGGCATTCACAAACCGCACGGTGTCACCTCAGTAGAAGGAGGAAGCGGGTCTCCATGGGTAGCTGGCTCTCCTGACGACTACAACATGCCGATGATGCGCGGTCGTCCCTACGAACGCCGCATTCATATGAACGTGCTCTATACGGACACGGCGAATCACACAAACTTCCAGACCGACTGCGGCATGCGGCTGGCGGGAAGCTCGTTCTCTCGTCAACGTTTCCAGTTTCAGGACCTTTCTGGACCCTGGTCTTCCAGCAATGCCACCACGGAAAAATTTCATAAGAAGCCCCAGTTCAATCTTTTCTTCCGGGATACATACGGCGAGAGCCGGTTCAACAACCCGCTCTTTGGCGATCCGGAGACCAGCCTCAAAAGCATTCGTGTCCGCAGCGGAAAAAACGATATTATTAATCCGTTCATCATCGATGAAGTCGTTCGGCGATTACAGGGCAACATGGGCCAGGTGGTGAGCCGGGGAACCATCGCCGCCCTCTATGTGAACGGGCTTTTCCGGCACTATTACAACCCCGTACCACGCTATGATGAAAACTTTTTTCAGAAGGCATTTAACTCTGATCGCGACTTTGATGTGGTCAATCATGGCGGGCTTGTGGAAGGTGACATGGCGTCCTTTAATGAAATGATTGCATTTGCCAACGCCAACGATCTCTCGATTCCCGGGAACTACCGCGAAATGGAACGCCGGCTCGATATCGAAAACTTCATCGATTATCTTTTAGCTGAGTGCTACTCGGTAAACTGGGACTGGCCTAACAATAACTGGACGGCCTCGCGCGAGCGCAGTGCGAACGGACGGTGGCGCTATCATGTCTGGGATGCCGAAGGTTCGTTTGCAAGTGGCAATCATGATGCTAATGCCTTTACCGGCGAAAACCACAGCCGCCCCGACAAGGCGCTGAACAGCATCAATACCGGCATCGCGTATTTATACCGTGCATTGCATGATTCCGACATTTTCCGCCAGCATTGGTACGACCGTGCCTGGAAGCACCTTGCTCCCGGCGGCGTTCTGAGCAGAGAAGCCATAGCGGCGGTTAATAACGAATTGGCAGACGAACTGGATCCCTTGATGCAGCATATTAGAGGAACCTCCGTCAACCGGAGTAAAATCAATGATTTTGCATCCGCACGCGGCCCGATATTTATTGACCACCTTCGCACAGAAAACCTCTGGTTCGATGTCGAGCCGCCGGTCTTTTCCATCCCCGGCAGCACCACCACCAACGGAGCACAGATTTCGCTAACGCACAGCAATGCCGGCGGAACAATCTACTACAGCTTCGACGGCGAAGATCCGCGCGGTCCCGGCGGGACCATTGTCGGAACTCAGTATGCCGCGCCCATCACCATCGACCGCTCGCGCCATATTAAGGCGCGCGTACTGAAAAATGGGGTTTGGGGGGCGCTCGCTGAAGAGACCTATCTGACGCTCCACCCCAAACTGTTAATTTCTGAAATTATGTATAACCCGGCCGATCCGCCGATGGGCTCGCCCTACAACAACGATGACTTTGAGTTTATTGAACTGTATAATTCCGACAGCGCTGCCATTCCCCTGCCGCCGGTCGTCATCGACAACGGTATTGCATTCAACTTTTCAGGCGGCGATGTCGCCGTCATTGAGCCGGGTCAATTCATCGTACTCGTCCGCAACCCGGAAGCTTTCGCAACGCGTTACAACACCGACAGCATTCTCGTGGCCGGAACCTATACGGATAAACTTTCCAACAGCAGCGATAAGCTGGAGATGCTGCACGCTAATTACGGAACGCTGGTTAAAGGTTCCTACAGCGACGAGTGGTATAAGCACACCGACGGAGACGGCTACAGCCTGAACCTGCGCAACCTTTCCGCACCCGGCGTCTTCGACGAAAAGGCGACCTGGAAACCGTCATCTGTTTATGGAGGTTCTCCCGGACAACCCGATCCGGGATCCGTGCCGGAACCCGGCGCGGTTGTGGTGAATGAACTGCTCAGCCACACCGACCTTTCCCCGGTCGGCGACTGGATTGAACTCTTCAACACTACGGATGAACCCATCGACATTAGCGGATGGACATTGAGTGATGATGTTGACACCCTGGAAAAATATGTTGTTCCGGCCACCACCATCCTGCCGGCCTATGGCTACGTTACGTTGAATGCCGCAAACCATTTCGACAGTCCCGCAGCTCTTATCCCGTTTGCTTTCAGCGAACATGGCGATGAAGCCGTGCTCACCTCTCCCACTGACGCCAACGGATTCCTGACGGGCTACCGCGATGATGTGGACTTCCATGCTGCGGAACGCGAGTTCACGTTCGGCCGTCATGTTCGGTCCGATGGCAAGAGCGATTGGACAACGCTTTCAGCCTCGACCCCCGGCAGCCCCAATGCCTACCCCGAAGTCGGTCCCGTTGTGCTGCATGAAATCTGCTACCAGCCCGCCACCAATCTCGCTGAGTATATTCAGCTCTACAATATCACCGATACCGATGTTCCTCTGTATGATCCACTGGCACCTTCCAATACCTGGAAGATTTCCGGCGGCATTGATTTCCAATTTCCTGAGAGCATCATATTGTCGGCGCACAGTGCACTGATCCTTTGCAAGGGAGATCCGACAGCATTCCGCTCAGCCCACTCGATTCCTCCCGGCGTGCAGATCTTCGGCCCGTTTGATGGAGCGCTCGACAATCAGGGCGACACCATCAACCTTTATCGCCCCGGCGAACCGGACGAACTTGGCACGCCATGGATCCGGACAGCCCGTGTAAAATATAACGACAAAGATCCCTGGCCTCATGTGACGAACGGCATGAGTTCCGCCATCCAGCGCGTTTATAATTTTGACTACGGCAACGACCCCGCCAACTGGACCTTGGGCCTGCCGGGCAGCATTCCGAAGTCAACAGCACGAGTAGATAGCGATCTCGATGGGCTGCCGGATCAGTGGGAAGCAGACCACGCGCTGCCCTTCAACCTACCGGGCGATGGAACGGTCGATATAGATTCTGATTCAATGGATAACTATTCGGAATATGTGGCCGGCACCGACCCCAACGATTCCAACAGCCACTTCCGCATTGAAATCGGATCAATCACTGGAGAAGCCATCGTGGTCTTTGACTCTATTCCAGCCACTGGAAGTGGGTACGATGGAGTACGGCGCGAATATGCTATCGAGTACAGCCCTGACCTGATTTCACCCATCTCGCCGCTTACCGGAGCAACCAACATTCAGGCAACCGGTTCGCCGATTGCCGTGACCAACTCGACTCCTACGAATCAAGGATTCTTCCGAGGAACGGTCAATCTTGTTCCTGAATAGGAACTATTCGCGGTTCAGGGAATCCTTTTCAGGCGGCGAGTCCTCAGTTATGAACTTCCAAACCTGTCCGCGTCGAACGGTGTTGTTTTCCATTACTTCGTCAACGCGCCAATAGAATGTGGATGCCGGCCTAAGGGCTTTGGTAAAGCTGAATTCCGGCTCATCGAGTTGCCCTATGAATTCGCGGGATGTTTTTTTAGCTTTTGCCACCTGTGCGGCACTGGTTCCGACGTAGAGATGGTGCGCCTTGCTTCCAATGCCTGGAACCCATTTCAGCCGGGCATTAACAGGAATCTGTTCCGCATCGGCAGACGGTTGTGGATTCGCCGCGTATGCAGAGACCTGATAGTCGATAACCCAGAGAGGCGTGGGCTTTCCATCAATCATCTCCCCGTCTCCATAGCTCAACAGCTCACCCGGCAGTTCCTGCATGTAGGCGGAGATGACACGTTCCTTTTCCCAACGTGTGAAATCAACAACCGCTTCGCTTCCGATCTCGCCGTGGTCTTCCGTAAGGACCTGTCGCCACTTCCATTTGGTGGCTTTCGAGTTTGGGGTGCCCTTGGCGATCCTGAACTCATCTTTATGCTCATAGAAAAGAAACAGACTACCGTCACGGTCGCCGAGAATTTTAGCCCGTCCTCCGGAAAATTTAAGCGGCTGCGTTTTCCATTTTCCTTTGCGATCCCGCCAGTGATGGTGAAACGAGGATCTTTCCCCTTTTTTCTTCGACTGAAGGACGACCATGTGAAGGCTGCCGTCGGGATAGGCATAGTGCCCGTTCTGATTGCTTAAATTGTACCCCGTCTCGACGGGAACAACAACGAGCCCGGAGGAATCGAGATGAATGACACGATCTGTCCCGGTTTCACCAATCGTTGATCCCTTTGAGTTTTTCCAGGTTCGCCCGTCATCATCGCTGTACGCATAACAAACATCGTGCTGATTAGTGAATGATGTTTTCTTAAACCGGTCCCGCCACACCCAGGAGGCATGCAGCCGCTTACCGGCATAGGTCAGGTTGTTCATGTACGCACACCGATATGCACTGATTTCACCGTCCCGCTCATACTCACCGATATCCCGCGCGATAAACCGCCCCATCCCGGGCGTCCAGTCGTGGGTTTCTGCATTGTATTCATGAATCATTGAATCGCCGTTACCCGAAGTAAAGTATCGGTACGACAACATGAGGTTTCCGTTCGGCGCATTGAAAAAACGGGGATAGGTAAACCGGTCGATCCTGGCCAGAGATCCCAATCGATCAGCAACAGGACCAAACAGGGTTGCACTCCATTCCACATCTTTGGGATTATTAGCAATCCCGAGTTCAGAAACCCGGTATTTCAGGACATCCGCATGATGGTCAAATGCAAGATGGATAGTCCCGTCCCCCTCGCAGATACCGATTACGGCGGTGTTGTGCGAGTCACTGGACTTAAACACATGATCTTCGAATTCAATAATCTTCCAATCATTGGAAGGCAGCTCGCGCCTGGCCACGCACAAATGCCGGTTCCCGTTAAAGTAGGTCGTATACTGGAATCCTTTATGCGTAACAATGGGCGTCTGCTGATGCGTACGCCCATTAACATGCGTGCTGAATCGTGTTTTGTGCCCTTTGGCAAAGGTCAACGCGTTGGAATCCACCACAGATACCTGCAATTTCATCACATCAGCAGCCTTTACCCATGGTAAAGCAAGCAACACTAGAACAGTGAGCAAGTATCTTATTTTCGGGCCATTCATCAGAAACCTATTGTTAGTTAGCGCAAATATAATAATCAGTATCAGAAGCTATAGTTTGTCATCTAAGGTTACAATTGTAATCGTCTATAAAAAAAACCGCCCCGCACAATGCGGGACGGCTCAAGTCCGGGATCGGCAGCCATTCGGCTACCCATCCCTGTTTCTTCTTCCTATGGCCAAACCAACCGGAGGAACTCAACATTGTTCGTCATGGGTACGGTTATCGGGCTGGCAGATAATACACCCGGAACATCTTCCCAGTTGCCATGGGCAAGGTTTGCACGGGTCTGCAGCTTGAATTCACCACCGGTCGCCCAGGAGATCACGATGTTTCCGCCGGAAACAGATGTCGTCATCGTCGGAGTATTCGGAACCACGGGGCCGCTTTCGCCCTTCAGCGAGATGCCGATATTGTCCACGAACAGGTGGTGGCCCAAGCTGCCATCGGTTCCGCCGGAAAACGCGATTTGGATGATGGCCGTTCCACCCACTTCGAGCACGTTGTCGGCAAGACCGGACATATCAATGTCAATATCGTCATGCGCGTCGCGCGATGCCAAAGGCCCCGTACCTCCAGCGGAGTAGATCGCTTGGGAAGCTGAAGTGAATACATTGCCTTCGGTAATGTCAGAGCCGGCCAATACGTTCAACGCATAGGTTCTGGCGGCCTTCGGACGGAACGCCAGCACATCCATATGGAAGGCGCCCAGCTCAAGGTCTTCCGCGCCTGTGTTGACGACCGTGATGGTGATCTCACCGTCGGTCTTGCCATTCGTCAAGGTTAAGTTTGCACCGTGAGCATTAGTTATTGCGCTTGCCGCAGGCGGTCCTTCATGGGTACCCCAGGTACCGTCAACACTGGATCCACGGCCAGGATCGGTTGAACTGTCCGTTGTAATCCAATTGCCTCCGACACCTGACGCCGTTGCGGTTGCGGAGACATTGTCCGTAAAGGTTACAGTCGGAGCCGTGCCGCTATCAAAGGAATCGATGCCCACAATCAGGTCTCCAACCGGAAGCGGATCCACAACAATCAACAGCGTGGCCGTATCCGTGTTGCCGTTTCCATCGTCAACCTGAACGGTGAAGGAGTTCGTTCCCACGACCGTGGCCACACCGGAAAGTGCGCCGTTGGACGCAACGTTCAACCAGCCGGAACCGACCAGGGAGTAGCTCAGGATGTCGCCAGGATCCGGATCGGTGGCGCTGCCGTCCAACGTCTGGAACTTGTCGGCATAGTCCTCGCCAAACGGTGCATTCGCCTTTGTGATGGGATCAACCGTGAACTCCGGCGGGCTTCCAACGGATTGAACAACAATAACCAGTGAGGCGGTATCAAAGTTGCCGTTTCCATCTGTGACCTGAACGGGAAAGGTATTGGTTCCCAATACATCGCACACACCGGAAAGCGCGCCGTTGGAGGCCACATTCAGCCAGCCGGGTCCACCGCCTGCTCTCGAGTAGATCAGCGTGTCGAAATCAGGGTCGGATGCACTGCCGGCCAGGGTCTGCGCCAGCCCGCTGTAGTCCTCGCCCCAGGTTCCATCCACCTTGCTGATAACATTCGTTGTGAATGCAGGCGGATTGCCCAACGGATCGACCACAATCTGCAGGATGGCGGAAGCGGAGTTGTCTCCAATGGTTGCTTTAATAGGAAATTCATTGGTCCCAATCACATCGGCAATACCTGACAGGGCGCCATTGGTTGCGACATTCAGCCAGGCCGGCCCACCGGCCTTCTCATAAAGAATGGTGCTGGTGCCGTCCGAAGCGGTTGCGCTGCCGTCCAGGGTCTGGCTGAGGGTAGCATAGTCCGTACCCCACGTTGTATTGGTTTTAATCACCGGATCCGTAGTGAATTCCGGTACCGGAGCCCAGGTCAGCTTCAGATCGAATGCGGCGGCACTGCCACTCCCGTCATCCTCAAACTGGACCCGGTCACCTTCACCCGCGGCATAGGTCGTGCTAACGCTGGGCGAAAGACGGAACCAGACCGTGGTTTGGGTCGGATTACCGGAAGCATCGTACAGCGACTTGAGCTGGGTCAATGCATCACCGGTCACAGGAATATCCCATGTTCCACTGTCGGGGATTCGAGCTTGGTCGATCTGCGCAAAAACAATGCCGTTCGAAAGGACGGTATCCAGGGGAGCCTCTGCCTCCACAAAATCGGCCGCGGTGAATTGCGATACGTCGGTGGCATTCATCAGGCTGGCCACCGCTTCGAAATACAAAGGTTTACCGGCAATCAAATCCACGTCAACGGATAAGGTTGCTGCCGTAAGGTTTGTGCTGGCCGGAATCGTCGGTAGGTCGAGGCCCCATATAGGCACGTTAACACGCCGGGTTCCAGTGGCACCGCCAACACCGACCCGTTTGCTGTTGCCGTTGTCCAGAAGAAGAACATCAGCAGTAACCCCGTCTTCAAAATTGCCTTGAATCGCGTGGCTTCCGTTCCGGGTTGCGAACGCTACAGGCGTTGGCGCCCCCCAATCCAGTTCCAGGCTGCGGACAACCGATCCTCCGGTGTCATCCAGCTGGAACCGTTCATTATTGAAAGCGGGATATACTACGGGAGTACTGTGCGAAAAGCGGAAAAAGACATGGGTTTGGCTGGGAACACCTGCCGCATTATACAAACCGCTAAGCTGGGCCAAGGCTGCACCCGTCAGACTGATTTCCATCGTTGCGCCGTCGGACACGTTACCGTGGGCGAGCTGGCCGATAACGATTCCATCGTTCAAGGTGGCGTTCACGGCCGCGGTTGTTTCCGTGTAAAGACTGGTTCCGGAAGCCGCGAGATCTGTGGGATCGGTAGCATTCAGCATACAAACCACCATTTCAAAATTCAGGGGGTCGCCAGCCAGAGCATCTGCAGCCATCTGGAATGTAAAGGTTGCTGCCTGAAGGGTTTCACCTGCGGGAATATTCGGCAGTGAGAAGCCCACGATCGGCTGATTCATTCGCTGGATGGTACCACCGCAGCCGACGCGATCCCTGTTGGAATTGTTCGTCAGGAATACGTTCGAACTTGCATCCGCAAAGTCTCCTTGCATCACAAAGTCCCCTGCGGGATCCGGGGTTGCGTTCGTTGTGGTTTGGGCATGTGCCCCGAGCACACTGGCCGCCAAGGCTATAGTGGCTAATACTTTCATTCTATTCATCAGCTTTCCTCCGTGTTTTGTAATGAACATCCATCCTCATCAGTATGGGCAGACCGCGCGAATAGGCGAAACGGTCAACACATCAGCTTTTTCGGATGCTTATAAATATAGAAACAGGGATAAACTTATTAACCAACCGCCCTTTAATTCACATTGTTGAAATATGCGATTTCAACGTTAATCTTGATTTATTGATTGTTTCTATCTGACGAAGTCCAAAATGAGAAAGAACAACTTCCATAATCTGGAAAACTGATCCAGACCGACGTGTCCACCGTACTAAAGAGGCGGTATTACCTTAACGGTAGCGCAAGGTTGTTCCACGGTTCCAATGGCCGCCAACGGTAACATGATGAGGCATATCGAGCTGGCCAAACTGGTTATGATGGATTCGATCCAGTAACATTTCCAAAGCCAGCTTCCCGCATCCGAACGCATTTTCAATGATGCCGCTGTATTCCCCCTCTTCTTTGGCCGTGCCGAGGGTTACCAAACTGATGTCTTCCGGCACGCTCAGTCCGAGTTGTTCGAGCCATGGGATAACATTTGAAGGGCTGATGCAGACAATAACATCAGGTTTAGAACGCTCGTACCATTCTCGGAACCCGTCAAATGAAGGCGCAGGGTCCAGCCACGGTTCAATACGGTCGCTCTCCGGCAGGCTTCTCTGCAACATCATATAAGCGGCAAGCCAACGGTTGTCACTTTTGTAGGGGTACGGGATATCCATGATGTATCCGATTCGTTCATAAGCATTTTCACTTAGAATCCGCCTCGTTTTTTCCATATTCCCGTAATAGTCGGCCGTTACCCAATCCGTAGCCGGAGTAAGCTGATAGATACCGTAACTGACCACAGAAATTTCCGACCAGGCATGGTTCATTTTTTCCCGCCATTTACCGGCAGGAATCATCACCGCACCCCGGATCCCGCGGTTATAGAATATGTCATTCAACCGCCGGGCAGACATTTCGGGTTCACCAATCCAGAACTGTTCCAGTTTGATCCCCAAACTTTGGGCCACTGAAGTGCAACCGTCCACAAACCGGCTTCTATTATACCGGGCCTTCAGTTCATCAGGGGAATCCGTAGCCGTAACCACGGCAATCACCGGCGGGTTATCCGGATCTTTCCCGTTGCGGCGCGCACTCATCAGCGCAGAAACGTAAGGGTTGCGTTGATACCCCATCTCCTCGGCGGCCCCATGCACTTTTTTGAGCGTCGCGGCAGCCACTTTGGGTGAATTGTTGAGCGCAAGGGAAACTGTGGAGGGATGAATGCCCAACTTCTTCGCAATATCGCAGACCGTAACCTTCATTCTCTTCCACCCCTTATTCGCTACTCAACAAACACCGTACACGAATCTTACTGCCTTTATCGATTCAAATCTATTGTTCCAACATACAGTGTCAACTCTTCACCCGCCGCGGGAAATGCTCCCGCCCATACACTTCCGTTCTATCCGGCCAAGCCTGTTCCGTGATTTCACTGCGAGTTAAAATTTCTTCGTGAAAAAATCACCCGATTCCGGAACCGAAGCAACGAGGCCTCCATTCAAATTATTGAAATCAAGGATACACGGTCTAATCCGATTGTTGAGCATGACGTTTTTCTAGCTCAGCTCGAACCTGTTCCGCCCGTTCGGTCGTAATGGAGTATCTTCGAATCAGGAAAAGCGCCAATAGCAAGGCTGTGGCGGGTATGGCAGACTGTAAGATGCGCAAATAGAGAATGGCCTGAGGATTCTGATCGGCACCTGCCCTTGCATCGAATCCGGTTGCGTTAAGCAGAAAGCCGGTGAGCAGAAGCCCGAAAGAGATACCGATCTTCATGACATAGCCATAGACCGCACTGAACATTCCTTCGCGACGCGTACCGTTTTCAAGTTCATCTTCGTCGCAGATGTCAGCCACCATGGACGAGGTTAGAATCCAGAGGCAGGCGAGTCCGGGCGACATGAGTGCCAGGCTGGCCAGTTGCATGTATGGCCATTGCGGATTATAGGTGAAAAACTTACTCGCGGCACCGATCAAAGCCATCCCCAGGCCGATCATCAGCATCCGTTTTTTCCCGATCCGTGCCGCGACATAGCTGATGATGGGCGAGGCGATGATACCACCCATTAGATGATAGGTTGTTCCTGCAATGCCCAGCATAATGGAGGCCGCGCGCTTATCGCCTTCAAAGATGTAGTAGATGTTAATGTAAATACCGAGCTGGGTGACCATGAACATTCCTAAACAGCAGAGAATCAGAACCAGCATCAATAACGAGAAACTGCGGTTTCTGAAGGTGGCCTTTAAACTGGTAAACAGGCGGATCTTTTTCTGCGCAGCCACCTCCCGGGCGAGCCGTTCCCTGCAAAGAATGGCGGGAATCAGGGTGGTGCATAGTATGACGCCGGCAATAAAAACAGAAACGGTTTTCATGCCATCAAGCGTGTTCTCGAAACGTTCCAATTGCGTGAAGCGGAACTGCCACTGAATCATCAGGCCGGCCAACGTGGAAAATACGAATTTAAATGCCATGATCCGGGTGCGTTCGTTGTAGCTTGGGCTCAGTTCATAACCAAGCGCGTTGAACGGCACACTGAACAACGAATAGAACGTATAAAACACCAGGCTGCAGCCAAGAAACCAGGCAAAATAGCCCATATCCGTTTGGGCAAACGGGAAGCTCCACAGTACTACAAACAGGCAAGCCGCCCCCATCCCCCCGATAATCATAAAGGGTCTTCGGCGCCCCAACCTTGTGCGCGTGTTGTCCGAAACAGATCCAATGACCGGATCGCTGAACGCATCCCAGAGGCGGGATATAAAAATGGCAAGGCTGACCAGAACCGGGTTGATCCCCAGAAAAATATTCAGCACCTGATTGGCCATGTTATTGACCGCATTCTGCATGAGGGTGTCGCCAACACCTCCGATGCCAAAGGCGGTCTTCTGCCAAACCGGTACAACACGATTTTCCGGTCTTTCAACCATAGTTCCAACCAATAAGTTTATCTCAGTTTATCACTCGGCAACCACGAACGACTTTCAACATAATAATCTTCGTTCGACGCTATTCTTCTTCCAGTTTAATAAACGGAGTCTTCAACCTTTCAGACATAACCGCGATCTCGTTATCGTCACCACGGGCATCCACATTGTATTCGAGCGCGGCCATTGTTGACCTTCACTTCACTTCCACCAATAGAAGTTACCAGATTATCAATCAAGCATCCGTCTCCCACCAGAGAGAAATGGATAAATTGAATTGAGTCCAGACACGGCACCCCATGTTTATCGCCCAGCAGTACCTCTACCCATATCTCATTTTCCAATTCCAGGAAAGAGGTCAGCTTTATGTTCGCCGGCTCGTTTACCGCTACAGTTACATCGCAGGTAATCAAGATTTTATCACTGGCCGCAGATTGTGCAGGCGAGATCTTCAGGTTGCTGTATTCAAATGGGGTATAGCTTATACCGTGTCCGAAAAAGTAGAGCGGATCCACAATACGGAGGGATCCCCACCCGTTTTCATTCAGCGCGTCATTTTGTGCGCCCCATGATGCCCTGTATACGATGCGATGCCCCTCAATATTGAGGCATCCGCCGCTCAGTGACACAAGATTCTTATTGCTCAATCAACCGGAAGAAGGCTTCTGCTTCGCTTGGGACAATGCTAACCGGTGGAACATCCCCTTCCGGCACATCGATCCAGAACTCTTCCACAAGATTCGTACGCGACTGCACCTTGAAGCCTCCGCCGATCCAGTTGAAGACCAGGTCGCCGCCGTCCATGCCGTGCTCGAGCACCGGGGGTTCGGCTACGGGCTGGAACGCGCCGGTTATGCCCACGTTGTCCACCCACAGGTCGTGCCCGCCGGAAGCGTCGCCCGCCCCGCCCGAAAAGGTGAGCCGGAGCTGCACGGACTCGCCAACGCCAAGAGTGTTGTCGGCCAGCCCGGCCAGTGAATGGTCGATGTTGTCGTGCGCAAAGTTGTCCCATGCACCATTCACATTGGTGATCTCCTGGGCACCCGAGGTATAAATCACGCCCGGAGTGATTCCGCCGCCGGTCAAAACGCTCAATTCATAAGTTCGGGCAGCCTTGGAACGGAAGGCGTAGGCATCGAAGTGGAAGGCGTCCAATTCAATGGCCGCCATACCGGCATTGGTGATGGAGAACGTAAGCGTTCCACCGGTGACCGCGTTGGGCAGTTCAAGGTTTTCATTATCCGCATTCGTTACCGTGCTTGCCGATGGTATGCCCACAAACGTTCCCCAGGAGCCGTCTGCGCTCGCGCCGCGCTCGTCGGTAACATGCCACGGCCGCACAGGGTCTTCCGAGGTGGTCACTGCCGATGCAGCAATGTCTGTGGCAACCACATTGGCGGCGGGTGTTGCACCGCTGTTCCAAATATCCCAACCGGCGATCAGCTCAACGACCGGAGGTGGAAGCGGATCACCCACGAGGATCGTGCCGGTTCCGGTGAACACTGCGTTGGCTCCAAGAGCGTTGAGCCCTGCCGCGCTATAGGTTCCATCCGGCACGGCGGCAGCGCCAAACACCAGGTTGGAGACCGTCCAATCATTGGAACCGAAATCGACTTCCGCCGTTGCGGAGTCGGCCACCGCCAAAGATGCCCCCGAGCTCCAATCCCCGGAAATCCGCAGCTTGCCCTCGGCAAGCACTTCAATATCGGCCGCACCGACCGCACCTCCGTTTTCAAACGTGAGCATACCAATGCTGCTTTCCCAGACCCCGGAAAACGTATTGTTGGGGTTGGCAATGGTGCAGGTGTGCGGATAGGCGGAGGTGCCGGTGCTGTGCAGCACTCCAGTGCCGCTGATCTTCGAAGAAATGCGGATGTTGCGCGGCCCCGTGGCATTGCCGTAGCCGGACAGCCTGGTGAACCCGTCGTTCTGAAGCGTTCCGTCAAGGTGGTTGGCAATGTTGTTTCCGGTTCCGGCGGAGAGGTTCACGAATTTGCCCGACGTCCCCCCGGTGGCGATCAGGTCGTTAACTGTGGTGGATTCCCCCAACTCGTGTTTTGCACGGAACTGGAACTTGCCGCCGCCCTCAACCGTCAAAGACGCCCCGGGAAAAACTGATGTGCCGTTTTCACTTTTAAGGTTTCCCGTATCCGGGACCACATAGTCCGCCCAGGAATGTGCGGGCGAACCGTCCGACCACACACTCCCATCGGTCAGATCCACCGGTGTTCCCAACGTGGTCAAGGTAATCACCGGTTGGACAACCGGCGATACCGACAGGTCGATGGAATACATTTCCTTCGACGACCCGGGCTTGGCGGCTAGGATGCTGAGAATCCCTGCAGTTTTCATTCGGCTCTCATCGAAAATGGCATCCCCGGCAAAATTGCCCGCGTCCCCGTCATAGGCCAGTGCCCAGTCGGTAAAACCGTTGCCGGGTGTGGCCGCATAGATCTTCGCGCTGGATGTAATCAGGTAAACGTTGTTGTGCTGGTCGGTTGTGATCTTGTTCCGGGCGGAAGGGATCGAGGTTTCATTATGAACCCAGTTTCCTGACGTATCGCGGTAGATATGGAGGAAGTTGGAACCTTTCCTCTGAACAACATGCACGCGGCCGACGGAATCGACCGTCTGCCCGGTCTGGTTGTACAAGCTGCCTTCCGCATAATCGAGAACCTTGACGGGCGGGCTGTTCGAGAGCGTCATGGGGTCGCTGTTGACCGTGCCGGCCTGCTGGCCGGCATTATTATGCCACGTGGTTCCGGAGTTATCGCTGTAAGCATACATGAAATTGAAATTCTTGCCATCGGTGGTGCGCCAAACCCAACTGGCATGCAGCCGGCCTGCGTCATCATAGCCGATGCCATGCAGATAGCCGTTCAGCTTGGTCAGCTCGCCGGCATTGTTGTGGTAGAGCACCAGCGTGCCGTCGATGTATACCCCATGGCTCGTCCATTGGTGCGTGGTTTGGCTGTAGGTGTAGAGCATGCTCTTTCCCGCAATCGCCGAACCTTTGCGCCGCACAAACTGCAGGTCGCCGTTGGGCTTCGGAAAAAACCGCGGATAGGTCAGCCCTGTTGTGCGTCCCATATCCAGCCCCGGCAGATTGTCCTGCACCGCGTTGAACTTGCTTGCGACCCAGCTGTGCACTTGCGGGTTCGTTGCAAGACCCTGAATTGAAATCCGGTAATTGAGGTCTTCGTTATGGTGGTCGAATGCCAAATGGATGGTTCCATCACCCTCACAGATGCCAATGCAAATGACATTGTGCGAATCGTTTTTGGTCTGCGTGTAATCGGTGAGCATGATGGTTTCCCACGCCCCGGAGGGTAGCGCACGCCGCCCAACCGTGACATACCGCTGGGCTGTGTTTGCACCGATGGTCGAATAATACACGCAGTACTGGTAGCCGTTAAAACTCACGATGGCATCGTCCTGGTGGGGGCGCAGGTTCAGCGGCGTCGTCGCATTCTGGGTTTGCGCACTGTTGCCGATCAACGATTCCCCGATTTTTGTAATCGAAATCTGTGCAGATAGACGGGCGGGCACCAAGGTCAACAATGTCGCCAAAAGCACCAAAAAGTACTGCCGGAATAACACCACTGCAATCACAGGATTTGTGGCAGACTTATTTATCATGAAAACTCCATCTAGCTTTTTACTGCTCAACCAACCGGTAGAAGGCTTCCGGATCGGTCGTAGAATTTGTTACCGGCGGGACATGGCCACCGGGAACATCCACCCAGATCCCCTCCGTCAGGTTGGTGCGGGACTGCACCTTGAATCCGCCTTCGCTCCAGTTGAAAACCATGTTACCACCGCTCATGCTGACGTCAAGGACAGGCGGATCGACTGGAGGAACGGTGATCACCTGTGAGACGGCCACATTGTCCACCCACAGATCATGGCCGCCGGAGCCATCACCCACCCCACTCGAGAAGGCCAGCAGGAATTGCACGGATTCACCTGCTGCAAGGGTATGGTCGGCAAGTCCTGTCAAGGAATGGTCGATATCGTCATGAGCCAGGTTGTCTGCACCTCCTACTGAGATCTCATCGTCAGCTGACGTGTAAATCGTCCCGACCGTAATATCACTGCCGGCCAGCACGCTCAGCTCATATGCTCTGGCCGCTTTGGTGCGGAAGGCGTTCGCATCAAAGTGGAATGCCCCCAACTCGATGTCTTCCATGCCATTGTTATTGATCGTGAACGTGATGGTTCCACCGGTAGTCGCATTGGGCAGCTCAAGGTTTTGCCCAACCGCCACGGTCGTGTCCGCCGCAGGCGGCCCCACGTGGGTTCCCCATGAACCGTCAGCGCTGGCACCCCGTTCGTCGGAAGTATGCCAGTTCGATCCCTCGGAAGTCGTCGCAGCTGACGCAGCGACATTCGGCGCGAGTACGGATGCAGTAGGCGCACTGCCACTATTCCAGACATCCCAGCCGGCAATGATCGCCGATGCCGGCGGAGGAGGCGCAGCGCCGACGATAATCGTTCCGCTTCCGGTAAATACCGGATTGGATCCCAACGCATTGAGCTGCGCCGCGGTATAGGTTCCATCGCCCGCGGCGGTTCCGCCAAAGTCCAGGGTGGTAATGTTCCAGGCATTGGAACCCAGCTCCACAGAAGTGGCCGCGGTGTCGGCCACCGTCAAATTTGCATACGTACTCCAATCCCCTAGGATTCTCAGTTTACCGCTATCCAGCACATGTATATCTGCCGCCCCAACCGCACCGGCATTGTTGAATACGAGCGTGCTGTCGGCCCCTACTTCCCATGTGCCGGAAAACGTGTTGGCGGCATTATCTATAATGACGTTTTCCCCTCCATAACCCGCAGACCCTTCCCACGCCTGGATACGCCCGGAACCGTCGATTGTTGACAGGATCTTTAAGCTGCGGGCAATGGTGCCTCCGCTGTAGGCATGGTAGGTAAGGAATTTGGTGTAGCCCGAATTCACAATGGTTCCAGAAAGCACATTCGTCAGGTCGTTGCCGGTTCCGGCAGCTAGCTGAGCGAATTGGCCGGCAGCAAAACTGGTTCCATTGCTAAGCACCAAGCCATTCACCGTCGTGGACTGGCCCAGATTTTCCTTCGCCCGCACCTGGAACTTGCCATTGGCGAGAACGGTCAGCGAGTCCCCAGGAAAAGTTGATGTTCCATCCTCGCTTTTCAGGTTTCCAGTGGCTGGAACAATGTAGTCCGCCCCTGAATGCGCCGGCAAGCCATCCGACCAGGTCGCACCATCCGTCAAATTCACTGCCGAGCCGAGTGCGACCATCGTAATCGTGGTTTCGACCGGAGGTTCGGCGCCGTCGTAGAGGAGCATGTCTTTTATTTCCACCGGCGTGGAATTTTTGTCTCCGCCGTTATTGGCCCCGGTCAGCCACCAATAGATCATCCCGGCATCGGAGCAGTCGTATTTGCCGGTTTGGAAACCGACGACGCCATCCGCTTCAGCATATTTGAGCTGGTCCAAAATCCAGACCATGGCCGAATCGCTGTGCCCTTCAGCCCAGTCCCACAGCCCGGAGCTGATGAGTACCTGCAAGCCAACATTCTGGTCGCCGATTTGATGCTCGGTGACGCCGAAATCAAGAATCTGCTGCCAAGTGAAGAAATCCCCGCTGTCATCGTTTGCCGGATGGTGGGATACCACATGAACATGCGGGATCGCCGATGCGTTGGCAGCCTGAAGGGCATACCCGATAATATCGGGTTCTCCCGCTTCAATAATCCAGAGCGGGTCGGCAGCGGTTGAGGCGTTGATCGCCGCCGCGAGATTGGCAACCGCCTCTGTTTGGTTGGAACGGCAGTTATAATAATCCGAGAGGTTGTCAAACGGTCCGAAGAAACCAATTCCTTCGCCGGCCGTCTGATGCATATAACTCTGGCGACGCAGCTCATCCGCGGCAGAAATATTGCTGGCCTTAACCAGATCGCATGAATGGGAGAAATGCACCAATCGATCCTGCAATTCAGCGCCATGGAGAAGCCCGAACACAACCGCATTGGCACCAATGTCATCGGGATCCGGCGAGTTGCCGTCTGCAACGTAGGCCAACCGGCCGGCCGGCGGTTTTACGAGGGAGGACGTCAGTTCGAGTTGACGCCAACGGCCGCGCGCCCAGGCCCATGGCGGGCCGACGGTATCTTCCGGCACCACACCGTTCGAGTCTGCGTTCGACTCGATTGCAATGGTATCCCCGTTATTGATCGGGATTCCGACCCACATGTGGGTATCCGGCTCAAGATCCAGGGGTGAATCCGGAGGATCATAGACATAGGCATTTGTATAGGTCCCGGCAACGGAACCGTTCACGAGCAGGCGGTAGACGGATTCGCCGTCTTCTTCCGTAAGTGTGGTGATGGTTACATCATAGCTTCCCGTTGTTCCATCAAAGGTTCGTTCGGCGCGGGCAAAACCAACGCGGTTGGACTCGAACTGCGCCGCGATCCCCAGCGCGTCGTTGCCGTTGTCTACATAGTAATCAACATCGCCGGCCGTGATGTTCGGGAAGTCCGTGGTTGCATCGTAGGTATACTCCGCGCTCGTTGCAACCGTCCCCGACTCCGGGTTGCTGAGGTTCTGCGCCGCAGTTTTCGACACTGATGTGTGGCGGAACATGAGGCGGTCTATTCTGAAGTACCTTGAACGCCCGGAAACCACCAGCGTGTAGGTTTCGCCCGCCTTGAAATCATAGACAGCCACCCGCTTGTTTGACGACCCTCCAGCATCAAGGTTTCCATTGCCGCCGGAAGACAGCTCCCCGTCTTCCCATCTCCAGGATTCAACCGCCCCTCCAAAATATTTGGTGTTGCTCTGCAAAAGCGTCAGAGATGCGTTGTCGCCATGGCTATCCCATGGCGCCGGGCCGGCAGTATAATCCCCCTCGACCCGGACATAACAATCGTTTGCCACATCCGTGCGTCCATCATGCATTTCCTTGGCACAGCGCATGTGCAGGTAATAGAGGCCGGCCTGATTGACCTTGAAGGTAAATTCAAGCGGCGAGGTTGCGGGACCGTTTTCAAAAGTGTTGCCATCAAACTTTAAATACCCGCTTCCTGTATAACCGGACAGCGCGGTTTTTTGCTCCCAGAGGCCCAGCGGAGACTCCGTGTTCTCCATCTCCATGATCACCAGGCCGCCGGATTCGTTGTAGACCGCGGCGTTGATGCGGGCAACGCTGCCAAACAACAAAACCATTAAAACTGCTGCACGCACAAAGTTCTTCATCATTCCTGACTCCTTATAGATCTGCCTCTTGTATGATGTCCTGTTTAGACTGCGGATGTTGGCAGATCAATGACGGCCGGTTTCAAATCGTTGAAACGGCAAGGGCAAAGGAATGTCCCCTCTCTTTTTTAGGAACGGGGGCTTTCCAGCCCCCGATACGGGGACAGGACGCGAAGCGAGGCTTTCTGGAAGAAAGCAACGACCGATAGGGAGTGGCAATTCCCCGCTCCTGTAAGAATCATTTTTCAATAAGACGGAAGAAGGCCTCGAGATCGGTCGGGCTGATAATCACCGGCGCAACATCGCCGTCGGGCACATCCTGCCAAATGCCTTCCGTCAGGTTGGTGCGCGACTGCACCTTGAAGCCGCTTCCGATCCAATCGAAGACCATATCGCCACCGCTCATGCTGTGCTCAAGCAGCGGGAATTCTGTGACGGGCTGGAATACGCCGGTAATACCCACGTTGTCCACCCACAGGTCATGGCCGCCGGAGCCGTCACCGGCCCCGCCCGAGAAGGTCAGCCGGAACTGAACGGATTCGCCCGCTCCAAGGATATTATCCGAAAGTCCCGCCAGGGAATGGTCGATATCGTCATGCGCAAAGTTATCCCATTCGCCATCCACAGTGGTGATTTCCTGGGCACCTGAAATGTAGATCACGCCTTCTGTGATTCCGCCGTCAGCCAGTACGCTCAATTCGTATGTCCGGGCGGCCTTGGAACGGAATGCATAGGCATCGAAGTGGAAAGCGTCCAGTTCGATGGCCGCCGTACCGGCATTGGTGATGGAGAACGTGAGCGTTCCGCCGGTGGCAGCGTTGGGCAGTTCCAGGTTTTCATTGTCCGTATTCGTTACCGTGCTCGCCGACGGGATACTCACAAAAGTTCCCCATGTACCGTCGGCGCTTGCGCCCCGCTCGTCGGCAACATGCCATGCAGAACCTTCCGAGGTCGCCACGGCCGATCCGGTGATGTCTGCCGCAAGCACGGACGCCAAGGGAGCACTGCCGCTATTCCACGTATCCCACCCGGCGATCAGCTCAATAACCGGCGGTGCTATGTATTCCGAGAACGCTCCGGTGATGCCCACGTTGTCCACCCATAGATCGTGTCCCCCCGAACCGTCGCCCTCGCCGCCCGAGAACGCCAGCAAGAATTGTACGGCCTCACCTGGAGCAAGCGTGTGGTCTGCCATATCCGTCAGGGAAATATCGATATCGTCATGGGCCAGATTGTCGTCGCCGCCGACGGTGATCGCATCTGCAGCGGACGTGTAAACCGTACCGGCCGAAATATCGCTGCCGGCCACGACGCTCAGCTCGTATGTTCTGGCCGCCTTAGTACGGAATGCGTTCGCATCGAAATGGAATGCACCCAGTTCGATGTCTTCCGTGCCATTGTTGCTAACCGTGAACGTGATGGTTCCGCCCGTGGTCGCATTGGGCAGTTCCAGGTTTTGATTATTATTAGTCCCTGCCGTTGTATCTGCGATCGGCGGCCCCTCGTGCGTTCCCCACGAACCGTCAATGCTGGCGCCGCGCTCGTCAGCCGTATGCCAGGCACTGCCTTCTGAAGTGGTCACAGCCGATGCGGTCACATTCGGATCCAGTACGGATGCGGAGGGCGTCGCCCCACTGTCCCAGACATCCCACCCGGCGATGATCTCATAGACCGGCGGAGGAAGCGGTTCCCCGATACGAATGGTGCCGGTTCCGGCAAAAACGGCATTGGCACCGAGGGCATTGAGCTCGGCGGCGGTATAGGTTCCCTCGGCGATGGCCGATGCGCCGAACACCAGATTCGAGACCGTCCAGTCATAGAAGCCCAAGTCTACTTCTGCAGTAGCCGAATCGGCTACCGTCAGGGTTCCGTAACTTATCCAGTCATTGGAAATCAAGAGTTTGCCTTGATCCAGCACGGTGATGTCGGCAGATCCGACTGCACTGCCTGTCGGGAAGACCAGCGTGCCGATATTGCTTTCCCACACCCCGGCAAAGGTGTTGTTGGCATTCACGATGGTGCAGGTGTGCGGATAGGCAGAGGTTCCGGTGCTGTGCAGCGTGCCGTCACCACTGATGACCGACGAAATACGGATGTTGCGCGGACCATCGCCATTGCCGTAGCCGGAGAGTTTGGTAAACCCGTCATTCTCCAGTGTGCCGTCAAGATGGTTGACGGTGTTGTTGCCGGTGCCGGCAGCCAGGTTTACGGACTTTCCGGAGGTTCCGCCGGTGGCACTCAGATTATACACCGTGGTGGCTTCACCTAATTCGTACTTAGCACGGAACTGGAACTTGCCGCCGCCCTCAACCGTCAGGGTATCACCGTCGAACGTGGAGTTTCCATCCGGGCTCTTGAGGTTTCCAGTGTCTGGAACAAAATAATCAAACCCGGCGGCCGGAACCTGGTCGTTATCCCAAACCGTGGGCGTGCTCCAGGTTTGCGGAGAGCCCAGAACATCCATCGTGACGATGGTTGGATCCACCACCGTAATCGTTCCGCTGCCGGCAAAAACAGGATTACTGCCCAGCGCATTGAGCGCCGCCGGAGAATAGGTTCCATAATCAACGGAAACGCCGCCGAACAGCAGGTCCGTAACCCTCCAGTGATTAGCCCCCAGATTCACTGCCGCTGTCGGTGCGTCGGCAACAGCAAGCATTCCTTTCGCATCCCAATCCCCCTGGATCGTGAGCGTACCATGATCCAGAACCTGGATGTCTGCACTTCCTACGGCACCCGCATTAGCAAACTCCAACGTGCCGTTCTGGCTTATCCATGTGCCTGAAAAATCATTGGCGGCATTCCCGATGGTCAGGGTATGCGTCGAGCTATTGTCAGATGCCATCGAAGTAATAGCAGCTCCGCCACTGATCTTCGAGAGCATGTTGAGGTTACGCGGGCCGGTTGCATTCCAATAGCCCTGAAAGACTGAGTTTGAAATCACGGAGATATTGCCATCGAGAGCAAAGGTGTTGTTGTTTCCGGTTCCTGCATAAATTCCGCCGCCACTCATGATCAGATTGGAAACCATAAACGGGTTAAAGGCATCGCGCAAATGAAGCAGTCCCCCGTCAAGAATCCTCAAGGATTCTCCACCAAAAGGAGTCGCAGCGTTATTGACATGCAGATTCAGGTCGGTCGTATAGAAATTAGTGGAAACAGGAATACCGTCCGGATCCCAGGTAGAGGCAGTATCCCAGTCGCCGTTATCTACATCCTGCACAACGGGGGCCGGAACCGGCAGTTGGAACACATAGCAATAGATGTCCTTTTTATCGGCCTGCTTATTTTCGGAAACAATTAGAACCAGCTTCCCGTCATCAATATAGCTTCCGCTTACCCCGAAACTGCGACTCGTACTATGCACAAGCTCCGTGGTGTAGTTTACCGAACCGGGTTCACCACTGGTGATCGTGATATTACTGCCGGATGCATTGATGGTGTAAAAACGGTTGTTCCATGCCAGACCGGTTTTCCGGACGCCCTGATGCTTGGTAAAGTCGGTCTCACCCGCCTTGCGGGTATAGGTGTATTCATAGGTATTATCGGTTCCCCGTCCATCATAGGTGATGTGCACATCGCCGTCCTCGCTCACCACCAGCCCGGGGCCGCCCGAGGAGCCCTTGTCATAGGCAGAGGCAGGGAGATCAATGAGAAACGGTTCGAAGTCATCAACAGGCAGATCGTGCAGGTTACCCTCAAGATCCTCCCATTTATCCGTAAATGTCGGTCCGCACTTGGCCAGATAAACGCCTTCGTTCAGAATGTCTAGATCCTGCTTGGCCGCCCATCGGACCGAGAAGGCGTAATACACATCACCGTTGTTATAATACGGAACGCCGTAGGCATAGTTATTCAGGTTGATATCCCCAAGCCGCCCTTTCGAAACCTGTTTGGATCGTGTCCACTCGACGCCATTATACACGTGCACGACTTCATCGCCGCCAACCGCTGAGCCTTTGCGATAGTTCACAATGACATCACCATCATCATTCTGCGTGATCTTGGGATACGTAATGGTGACATCCTCCCCCTCAGCCAACCACCCACGGGTGGCTTCAAAGTTACTCAAGGTAAATTCACTGTCCGGGGCGAAGGCGATGTTCTTTTTGGAAACAATATATTTCAGAGGATCATTGTGGTGGTCGTAGAAGATATGGACGGTTCCGTCGATCTTGCTCACCCCCACTGAAATGGTTTTATGCGAGTCGCCCCAGTCGGCCCCAATCAAGGTATTTTGATGAGGAAGCTCAACCGTCACCCAATTCCCGGAACCGATTTTCTTGCGCGAAATCATCAGGTTTCGGTTCGACATGCCCCCTTTATACCAACCGAAGAACATGTACCCGTTCACCACAGAGACACAATCGCCCCGGGGGCTGATGTTGGGATTGTAATGGTAGGCTTTGGAGCCGTCGGCATAGTAAAAGTAAAGCCCTTCCGTGGTGACGGTACTTTCCTCAAGAAACTGAACCTGAGCCGATGCTGAGCCGATGCCCGATAGACACAACAACACACATAGCCTTTTGACCATGTTTCCAAATGCAACATTACGCTTCTTCATGAATCCCTCAAAATCATTCAATTCTCTGAATGGTTAAAGCCATTCCTGTCATCACCAATTACCGCTCTACCCGACACCCTGCAGGGGAATCCGGATTATAACACGGATTACGATGAATGTTTTATTTCATGAGAATTGGAATCTGAAGATTCAATGTTTTCAAATCGTTGAACCGCATTTCATGCTGTTTCCAACGTTTGAGAAAGAACGAACGTTTTTACCTAGTTCTCAATCAACCGGAAGAAATCAGCGCTGTTCGTCGGGGCCACGTTAACCGGAGGGACGTCGCCACCGGGCACATCGAGCCAGATACCTTCGGTCAGGTTCGTGCGGGACTGAACCCTGAAACCGCTTCCTGTCCAGGTAAAGACCATGTTGCCTCCGCTGAAGCTGTACTCCAGCACCGGGGGTTCGACAGAAGAGCCGGCAACCCGCGAGATTGCCACATTGTCCACGAAAAGATGGTGTCCGCCGGAGTCATCGCCCTCTCCTCCCGAGAAGGCCAAAAGGAAATCCACGGATTCACCCGCCCCTAGCGTATGGTCCGTGAGCCCCGCCAGATCAATATCGATATCATCATGGGCTCCATTATCCCATGCGCCATTAACGGACGTGATCGCATCAGCAGCTGAGGTGAAAACAATGCCCGTTGTAATACCGCTGCCGGCCAGCACGCTCAATTCGTAGGTTCGGGGGGCCTTGGGACGGAAGGCATAGGCATCAAAATGGAAGGAGTCCAACTCGATTTCGTCCGTGCCGTTGTTCGAGACCGTGAAGGTGATCGTTCCCCCTGTGGTCGCGTTGGGCAAGGTAAGGTTTTCATGGTTCGCATTCGTTACGATGCTTGCCGAAGGCGGGCCCTCCAGCGTTCCCCACGTACCGTCATTGCTGGCGCCGCGCTCGTCGGTCGCATTCCAAGCGACCTGTTCTGAAGTCGTCACCGCTGACGCCGTGATATCGGGCGAGAGTACGGATGCATTGGGAGTTGCGGCGCTGTCCCAGACATCCCAGCCGGCAACCACCTCAGATGGAAGCAGCACCGTCAGAATGAAGCTATTGGTGAAGCTCAACGAACCATCGCTGGCAACAACAATGATTTCCGCATCGCCGCCTTGTCCGGCTGCAGGCGTCACGGTAACGGTACGGTTTGAACCGCTGCCGCCAAACACGATATTTGCCGGTGGCACCAGAGTGGTATTCGTGGAGTTTCCTGAAAGCGTAATCAGGCCCGGATCCGCATCGTCGCCCACGATGAAGGCGATCGGCCCGGTATTGGTGTTCACATCGATGGTTTGGTCGGGAATATCCATAATGTAAGGGGCCGTGTTGCCTACGGCTTGATAGCTGATTTGCGGTCGCGTATCAACCGGTCCGGCCACGCCGCCTTCGGACATCGTGAGCGTGGCAAAGTTGATGCCGGTCTTTGCGGAACGGGTGTTGAGCCGGAGGAAAACATACTCCCCCACGCCTGCGCCGCCGGCGTATTGCGCGTTGAGATAGTTCATCAGGTTGGAGCCGCCGCCCATCGAGGTGCCGACGAGGCCAAACGGCGTACTGTCGATTAAGATGCTCTCCTGCAGACGCGTGGCGTCGGTCGGATCCGGTGTCGCTGTCTGGGAATAAAAGTCACTCGTCAAGACCGCGGAACTGGCCCGCCGGCCCAGTCCATAGAGATCGTTGCCCCGCAGTGTTCCGCTTTTGCCTTCATAGTTAAAACTGAAGGACGCCTCCGTGAACGGGTTGCTGACGGCTCCCAGATCTGGCAGAGGGAATACATACACCGTGCAGCGCTCGACCCACGGCGAAGCACCTCGGGCACCTAGATCCACCGAGGCATCCGTCAGCTTTTCGATTACAAGATTTTCCTTAATAGAGCAATCGGCTCCGTCGCTGTAGAGCGTTCCCGCAACGATGCCCGGCGGCATTACAGTATATCGAAAGACCGTACTGTTGGTCAGCGGACCGCTGCCCACAACCAGGGTAATGTCTGCAAACCCGGATTCGCCGATAGCAGGCGTGATGGTTACGGTACGATTGGATCCGCTGCCCCCGAAGAGCATGTTTTCATTGGGTACGAGCGTCGTGTTGGAGGATGTGCCGGTCACAACCAATGCATCCGCCGAGTTTGTCCCAAACGAAACCGTAAAGGGTATGGCCACGGGTGTCGTATTGAACACAACAGCCTGGTCTGGCACAGCGCTGATTTCAACCGTGTCGCCCCAGGTCGTAAAGCTCCAGAGAAGACCTTGGCGCACAACGGCACCGGCGCTCACCTCGTCGATGCGCCAATAGTACCGGGTCTGCCCATCAACTCCCCCAGCCGGCGTAAAGCTGGTTGAAGCCTGCTCCCCCATGTACTCCGGCGAGGCCGTGGTCGCGGCGGCCACCGCATTTGAATCCGTTCCGAGATACACTCTATGAGAAACGGCATCAATTCCTGCCGTCCATTCCAGCGTCAGGCCGAGATTGGTCACCGCGGCTTCATGTACCGGTACGGGCAGAATCGCCGTGGTCGAAACCTTATAGTCATAGATATGCAGGGGCGATGGAGTTTCACTCGTGTTAGGCGGTTCTTCCTGACCATAGAACGAGAGCACACGATCTGCTTCCCAACGCGAATAATCGAGCTGCCCTTCGCCGCCTTCGGAGACATTCTGCGTGTAAACCAACGACCAGCTCCAGGCGGTTTGCGAGGCATTGGGCACGCCCTTGGCGATTCGTGGTTTGCCTCCATCCTCGTAGACGAGGAACAGGTTGCCGTCATCATCGCCGCACATCTTCGGGCGGCTTCCCTTGAAAGAGAGCGTCCCTTGACTCCAGGCTCCGGCCGCATTGCGCCAATAGTGTTGGTATTTGTTGTTATGTGCCACCATCACGTGGCAGCTTCCGTCCGGAAAGGCATAGTGCGTGTATTGGTTGGATAAACCGATATTCTGCGGAATTGCGGCAGCAATAAGACCGGGCGAATTAATGGAAATATAGGATGACCCGGTGGTGCCGATCAGCGTTCCCGTATTGTTGCGCCATGTGCGGCCATTATCGTCGCTATAGGCATAGTTCAGGTCATGATTGCTTGCGGCAGAGGTGCTTGTTTCGCGCCAACCCCAGGTCGCATGCAAACGATCTCCCCCATAGGAAATGCCGTTGATGTAGGGATTGCGGGACGTGCTTGTTGTTGTCGAATAGGCACCGGTATAGTCGCCCCACCGGGAGATGAACTTCCCCAGCCCTATCGTCCAGTCGTGGGTCGTTCCATTGTATTCCTGAATCATGCCGTCCCCGCTGCCGGAACCCCCGTAGCGATAATACAGCATGAGGTTTCCGTTGGGCGCGTTGAAAAAGGAGGGATAAGTCAACTGGGTAATTTTTCCAACCGATCCCAGATTATCTGTAATCGGACTGAACAAACCCGTGCTCCAAGTCACCGACTCCGGATTGGAGGCCACACCAATGTTGGAGACCCGGTAGTTGAGATCGTGTTTATGATGATCGAACATTAAATGGATGGTTCCATCTTTCTCGCAAATACCCACCGAAACCACATTGTGCGAATCATGGCTGTTAATGGTGTAGTCCGTGAAACGGATCACATCCCACGCCCCGTCCGGTAGTTTGCGCCGCGCCAGGCATACATAGCGATCCTCGTCATAATAGGTCGCGTATTGGTATCCCTTGGACGTCGCCATCGGAAACCGCTGATAGGTCCGGCCGTTAATGTTCCGGTTGAATGACGCCGCGGAGCTGCTGAAATTGAGCGCGTTGTTGTCCACAATCGTGGACTGCAGCAGCTCCACATCAGCGAAGAGACCAAGCGCGCTGCACAGCGTTATAAATGCAACGAGCATCGCCCGTTTGTATGGTCCAATCCGTTTCATAAGTGATCATCACTTTACAGCCAGTGATATCTCCAACTTGTTTACATACATAATTGCATACACGGAGTTTTCACAAATGCCGACACCTTTCAAATCGTTGAATATACGATCCCGATGCCAATCGAAGAGGTATTCCCCGAGAAAATGCGGAGGCTGCGCAGATCACCGATTAGATTTTCGCTTCAAAATTTTTCAATCACACCGTTTTTTTTGGCCCAACTCTCTATGACTAATTTACAGACACATCAGGTACGCCACCTGATTATCAGACTCCAGGCCTATCCAGAGAAGACGTTACCCTTTTGTTTTTTGAAAAAAGTCAATGGTGGCACGTAATCCTTCTTCGAAATTTGAAGTCGGTTCAAAACCGGCCGACATAATTTTTTTGATCGATGCCATGGAGTGCTTCACATCGCCCGCGCGTTCCGGTGCATACTCGATCTTTGAAGACGAACCGGTCAGTTCGATAATCTTCTTCGCCAGATCGTTGACTGTCAGGCGGCCACCGTAGGCAACGTTGAAATATCCGGCGGGCGTATCGTTCATTGCCAGGAAGACATTGGCGGCAACGATATCTTTCACATAGATGAAGTCGCGCGTCTGCTCGCCGTCGCCGAAAATGGTGATGGTTTCATTCTTCGAGGCTTTATCGATAAAAATGGGGACGGCCGCGGCATAAGCGCTTCCGGGATCCTGCCGAGGCCCGAAGACATTAAAGTAGCGCATCACCCCCGTGGCCAGTTTTCCTTCGCGGCTGAACATGTCGCAGTAGTATTCGCCATCCAGCTTCGTGATCGCATAGGGACTCTTCGGCTCCGGCAGCATGGTCTCAATCTTTGGCACCACCGGATTATCGCCATAGTTGGCTGCGGAGCTGGAAAAACACAGTTTCTTTACGCCGGCCCGCGCAGCCTCTTCGAGAACGATCAACGTTCCGGTCGTATTAATTTCCACGCACTCAATCGGCTTTCCCATTGACTCGGGCACACTGATCATGGCTGCCATGTGAAAGATATAGTCAACGCCCTCAACCGCCTCCCTTACAGCCTCGCGGTCGGTAATGGATCCCTCAAGGAATTCATGTTCCAATCCCTGGAGGTTTTCACGATAGCCGCTACGCAGGTTATCGAGCACCCGGACATCGGCCTTACCTTGAAAATGTTCAACAATGTGACTGCCGATAAAGCCGGCACCGCCTGTTACTAAAACTCTCATTAAATATCCTCTACAATTTTCTGCATGGCATCCATTTGTTCTTCCATGGATTGAACCATCTTGAACTGCTTGCGGCAACGGTCAATATTCTGGCCTTCGCGGTGCGTCTTGAAATAGGTATCGCCGTCAAGATAGTCCGTCAGGAAACGCAGACCGATCTCAAAAGTAATCAACTTTCCGGACATTGGAAGAAGCTCCTTTTCCCTGGGCACCAGAAACCCCGATGCCGTTTCAAGGTAGCCATTCACCAGTGCCTCGAAATAGTCGATATCCATACTGATTTTCGAAGAGTCCGGCTCATCCTCGGCGGCATTGGTTGTGGTGGAGCGGACCATGTCTCCGAAGTCATACAGCACGGAACCGGGCATGACCGTGTCGAGATCGATCACACACCCGGCTTTTCCTGTCGTAGAGTCGAGCAGCACATTGTTCAGCTTTGTGTCGTTATGTGTGACGCGTTCCGGAATCTCCCCGGCCGCCATGAAATCTATGACGGTATCCACAAGCTCTTCTCGCTCGAGTGCAAATGCGATATCCCCCTTTACAGATGCCGCACGATTTAACGGATCGGCCTCAATGGCCCGCATAAGCGTATCATAGCGTGACCGCGTATGATGGAAGCCCGGAATGGTTTCGTGCAGGCGCACCGGAAGGTCAGCCAACTGGCACTGGAACTCGCCAAACGCCTTGGCTGCTTCAAAAGCCTGCTCGGTATTTTCCACCACATCGACTCCAACCGCATTTTCGATAAACAAATAGGTGCGCCAGAAATTCCCTTCGGAATCCCGGTAGAAATCTTTGCCATCCATTGCCGGCACCAGGGTCAGGACACGGCGGTCAAGATCTCCAGCTCCAGCTCGCTCGAACTTTTTGCGTTGGTGACGGGTAACGTGGCCTATATTTTCCATCAGCGCCGGAACATCCTGGAAAATATGGTGGTTGATGCGCTGATGGATGTAATGAACCGGACTACCATCTACTTGGTAGAATGCTTTGTAGGTATCGTTGATGTGACCGGAACCATACGGTTCGTCACCCAGATAGGTTCCCGGGCACTGAAATGCCTCTGCAATTTCTTTAAACTGTTTCATATTTATTCCTTAGCAGAGCCGGCCCCTCCCTGCATTTTAAAGTGAGATTCTATTTTGTGATGCAGGATGCATCATCATCAACATTGCATCCATTCTCTCTGAGCACCTGATGGATGACCTCCTGAATTTTACGCTTGCGCGTTTCGATACTCTCACACAGGCGGAACTGCACCATCGCACGGTGCAGGTTTTGTTCCGGCGATTTGACTTTAAAATATACATTCCCCGCCAAATGGTCCTGAAAAAAACGAAGTCCAAGCTCGAATGTGATCAGCCGAATGGAGTCATACAGGTATTCCATATCGTTACGGGTGAGGAATTCCTTTGCATAGGCCACATAGCCACGAACAAATGCTTCGCACAAATCGAGATCGAACACGACTTTCCCCAGCTCCTGGGTTTCCTCTCCGGCGCGGTTGCAGAGCGACCTCAACGCATCACCGAAATCATAATGTATCAACCCGGGCTTCGCTGTATCCAGATCGATGATGGCCGTACCTTTCGCGGTGTCATCATCGATCATCACATTACTGACTTTCGGGTCGCCGTGTATTAACCGGAGCCTCAGCTCGCCCTTATCCAGCGCCGACTGAAGCGTGCCGGCAAATTCGCGGCGTTCTTCAATGAAACGATGAAGGTTGCGCACCTCCATTGAACCTTCGAGTAGTTCCTGCGCGTCACCGGTTTGGATGGTCTTATCATATTGTTCCAGATAACGCGGGGTTTCATGAAATCCGGGCAGCGTATCGCGCAGACTCAGCGGGTTCATTCCGGATATCAGACGATGAAACTGTCCAAGTACCGTTCCAACCTCAAACGAATGTTCTGCACTTTGAGCGACATCGTATGAGGTTGCGGATGCAATCAATGTTAAGGCCCTCCAATACTGCCCCTCTTTATCAATAAAGAAATCCTGGCCGCTTTTGCAGGGAACAATGCGCGGCAGTTGCCAGATGCGATCCGCCACATCATTCTCCGCCTGCAATTGCTTGTGACAATGGTTCATGAGGATACTCATGTTTTCCATAATCCATTCCGGCTGAGAAAAGACATGACTGTTGACGCGCTGAACAATAATCCGTTCTTCCGAAAAATGCGTGCGAAAGACGGCCAAATACGTATCATTCACATTACCGCTTCCGGTAGGCCGTATACTGGCTAACTGCCCTCCAACCTCAAACTGTTCCGCTATTTTAGTGGGTGTCATATTTTGCTCCTTAAGAACTTCTTGCCCTTCCGAGGTTACGCATCGCGCTGCCAGTCAGGTTTACCACCATAAACCCAACGATAGTAATCTGCCAACTTCAGATCCGCCGCCGCACCTTCATCAATAAAGATCTTGGCCACGGGATGGTGCTGCAGAATCGATGCCGGCATGACGGAAGCAACCGGCCCCTCGACCATGCGCTCAACCGCCGCCGCTTTGCCCTCCCCGAATGCCAGCAATAGGTTCATCCGTGCCTCCATGATGGTGCCGATGCCCATAGTAATGCAATGACGCGGCACCATGGATTCATTGCCCTCAAAAAAGCGCGCGTTGTCAGCCACCGTTTGCTGTGTCAGCGTCTTAATCCTGGTTCGGGATGCAAAGGAAGAGGTCGGCTCATTAAATCCGACGTGACCGTCGGAACCGATGCCAAGCACCTGCAAATCGATTCCCCCTGCATTCTCAATGGCACGCTCGTATGCGGTGCAGGAAGCCGGCACATCAGCGGCCATACCATCGGGAATATGCACATTCTCCGGCTGAATATTGATGTGGCGGAACAGGTTATCCCACATAAAGGTGGAGTAGGACTGCTCATGATCGCGCGGCAAACCAATGTATTCATCCAGATTGAAGGTGGTGACTTTACTGAAATCCAGTCCTTCTTCCTTATGCAGGCGGATCAGCTCTTTGTAGAGCATCAGCGGCGTACTGCCGGTTGCCAAGCCCAGAACGGCATTCGGTTTTTCCCGCACCAACCGGGCAACCACCCGTGCCGCCCCTTCGCTGGCAACCTGAGCATTTTCTTTGATAATTATTTCCATTAGAATATCTCCTTCAGATTCGCGGCGCCGAGCGGAATATTCAGGCCGCCGTCAATACATTTAACAAATTCACCGCCGCTCCAGTTCCGCAGGCGGTAAAGCGTTGCGAACGAAAAGTCCGGCGCTGCGCCCCCCTGCCCGCCAACCAGTTCGCCACCACGACGAACGTTGTCCTGCATCCAGGCCGGGAGCAGCAGGTGATAGGGATTCCGCACCACTTCCTCCACGTGCAATGAGGTTGCCGCAATCAGCTCGGCCAGCATCTCTGCATCGGCCTCAACCATCAGATTCGGATCATCCATCGCCCCCCAGTATTCGGATTCCACCACGATACAGGAAAATGCTTCCGGCATCTTTTCCAGCGCTTCCGCAATCAGGAAATGCGTTGCGATATGCCGCGAGTTCCAATCCATGGAATGGGGCATTACGATAATCTCCGGCTGGATTTTTGTCAGCACATTCACTACGTCGGCAACATCGAGAGCACGAAAGTCGGCATGCTCGCGGTGAATACCCCATCCAAGATACGCACACGCATCGGCCAGCTCGTTGGCCCGCCCTTGCCGACGGTTCTCATCGCTGCCGAAGGTAACCGGCACATTGATGATCTGCTTTCCTAGCTCTTTCATCAGGCGCAGTGGAAGCAGACCGATGATACACTCATCGTCCGGGTGCGGTGAAAACAGCAGCACTTTGGATTCGGATTCCACGACGTCCCGGCAACCGGACACCGCAAGCCCTTTGGCTGACTGCACGCCAGCCTGAATGGATTCAACATAGGTGAGATATGGATTCATTATTTTGCTCCTATCAATGGCAGACTTGCGGCCGCAACAGCCTGGCCATGGCGCTTGTCTTTCTCGTTCGGGGTTACGATTTCGATTTGTTTTTCCAATTCCGGGAATTCCGCAGCGAGTACGTCCTTCGCTTTTTGAATGATGGTGGACCCGCCCTGTCCACTGGTGACGCGGCCGAGCAGCAGCATTTTTTTGATTTCATAGAAATCTGCATAATGGGCAATCGTGTATCCGAGGTACGTTCCAATGGTTGAATAGATTTTCTTTGCGCGCTGATCGCCTGCGGCCATCGCCTCCTGCACTTTGATCAGCTGCTCCGGGAACGGCATATCGGCAGGAATATCCAATCCGGAAGCCGGTACCAGTTTTGCCACAGCCTGCTGCGAGAAATACTGCGCGCCCACTCCGATATCTCGAGACCATTCGTCGGCCGGTGCGTGTTCAGCATAGTCAACCGGAGCGAATGCGAGCTCGTTGAGCATCGGGGTAATGTTTCCACAGGGAGTCACGTAGCCAACGGCCTCGCTGGTTCCCATTGCCAAACCAAGCACCGCATTTTCCTTCATCGACATCGAGCCGGCAAGCGCGGTCACCTCGCCATCGTTCACCACATCAAACGGAACGTTGCCCCACCGCTCTTTCAGGTCGTAAAAGATCCGTCGGACCTTTGTTTCAAAATCCTCGGGCGTCACGCCGCGGAACAGCGATGCCACACGCACCTCATTATTGACATAAATGCCGGCAGAACTTCCGCCGATTGCATCGACCCGCGGCAAATGCGAGGCGGCGCGTTGGAGCGTGTCGTTTATCCCTTCAATATGATAACCCGGATCATTTTCGAAATAGGGATTCCATTGAATCTCTTCCGAAAAGACCACTTTTCCGTCGATTACCGCCGCGCACTTCCGGTCCGATCCGCCCAGATCAAAACCGATACGGCAACCATCGAGATGTCGACCAAGCGGCATGGCCAATTCGTGCGCTGCTGGAATCTGATCGAAGGAACAGGCTGAAACCGTTAGAGGCTCAAGATAGGTTTTTTCGCCAAAGAATTCGCAGTCGAATGCACGCTCTCCCTCGGGCGAATAGATCGCCGCGATTTTTTCCGCCAGCGAATCGCACCCTGCGATCAGCACCTTGCTTCCACCGCGCTGCCACAGCAGGAATTTGAGGATACGTTCCAGATATCGCAGTGAACCGGCTTCGTTTTTTTCCGTCAGCGGCAGAATTTCCGTATCGAACACCGTGCAGGTTTTATCCGGGCGAACCAGCGCGATGGACACAGCAACCGGACCCCCCGACTCTTCAACTGACCGCCTGTAAGCGCGGTTCCAGAGGATGGCCGGCACAAAGTCCGCATCAAGCTCAGGTGTAATCTTTAAATCAATCTTCATGGGTAATTCCTTTCTCACTGATGCAGGAAGAGTGGAGCGAGACGAATAAACCATAAAGATTAATATTTTATCCTTATTGTCTATTATTTAACATTATTGACTTTTCGTCTATTTCCTGCATATTCCAACCATGAAAGAAGCCCTGTTGCAAATTGAAGAACCTGCAGATTATTTTGTAGGCATTGGAAAAAGCCGCCTGCCGACGCCCACCGACATCCTGCTGTTTATTCGGCGCTCCAAGGATATGCTGCAGCAGGAAGCCCTGCAGAATCGGTCGCACCACCGGTTTGTGCTCGCCCTGAACCTTGAAACTGCTGGTCATGTGCACATCAACAACCTGGCGCTCCCTTTCAACCCCGGACAGGTTCTACTGATTCTACCCTACCAGTTCCACCACTTCAGCCAGCTCGCATCAACGCAACTCAAATGGTTGTTCTGCACCTTCGAACTCGAACCGCGCACCTTTCTGGAGCCCCTGCGAAACCGGGTGATTGATCCCACCGACAAGAGCCGCAAAATCTATGAAGAACTACTGAGCATATGGCATCAACCTCAGAGCGAACTGCAGTCGGAACAACTGCAGACCGTTCTGCTTCGCCTGCTGCTTTCGCTGAAGCAGGATCGGCAGCAAACGGCCTCCGACCTGCCGAAGGAACCCGAAGACAATCTACTTCGCGCTGTTAACCGCCTAATGTCTGAACGGAGCGGGCGCACCGTAATCGTGGCCGATCTCGCTCAGGCACTCGGCTATTCAGAATCGCGCCTCCGTGTATTGTTCAAAGATCTGGCTGGGATTTCGCTCGGCAGCTATATGCAGAACTATCGCATCAACCGGGCCATGGCATTATTGCGAACCACCACGCTGACGATCGCCGATGTTGCAGAAGAGGCCGGATTCGGATCGCCTCAGGCCTTCAGCCGCATTTTCAAAAAAGAAACCGGCAGCACGCCCCGCGCATATCGCAAATTATAAACGGGCAGCTGATCCGGACGATTCAGAAAACTCACGCTGGGCCCATTCGGCCACCTGCTCGATATCCCCTGCGCCGATAATCAGCAACAGATCACCTTCACACAACTGGGCTGCAAGATCCTGCCAGGCGGTTTCCAATGACTGGAAAGAGTGCAAGCGGTCTTTCCAATCATTGGAAAATCGTTTTGCAAGGTCCATAGAGGTGCCACCCTCGAGCGGTTTTTCCGAAGCGGCATAAACCGGAACGAGCCAGAGTTTTTCCAATCCCTGGAAACTCGGCGGAAAATCAGGCCCCAGCGCCAGCGTTCGAGTGTAACGGTGGGGCTGGAAGATGCCCAGCAACCGTTTCGGCTTCAGCTCCTGCGCAGTTTGAATCAGGGCAGCAATTTCTGTTGGATGGTGTGCGTAGTCGGAAACAATACGAACGCCCCCCGCGTCAACCACCGTTTCGAACCGGCGGCCGATGGGTTCGATGTTTTCCAATGCCTGGAAAATCTCGGCATCGGTTTTCCAATGTTTGGAAACAGCCCATGCGGCGGCGGCGTTCCACTGATTGTGTTTTCCAGGGATTGGAAGTTTGATTCGGGACTCGGGAAAGCTGAACGGTTTACATTTCGGGTTTGCTGAACAAAGGCGCTGCGCAATGGGATCATCGGCACAGTAAAACACCGTATCTTTGGTCTGAGCAATCAGCTTTTCGAAGCAGCCGATGAAGGCGGTCTCTGAATCGTGATGCTCCATATGGTCGTATTCGATGTTGGTGATAATTGAGTAGTCGGGGGTATAGCCGGCGACCGTACCATCCGATTCATCGGCTTCGACCACCATAATTCCGCCGTCGCGCGCCACGGCACCCTGCAGACCGGAAATTTCTCCTCCAACAAAAAAACCGCAACCGAGCACCTGGGCGATCATGGCCGTTGTGGTGGTTTTTCCATGCGTACCGCTGACGGCAATACAGGTTCGGCTGCGCATGAGCGCCGGAAGCACTTCCCCGCGGCGCGAAACCGGAATACCCTCAGCCAGCGCCTGATGGACTTCCGGGTGGGTGTCGGGCACTGCGGTTGAACGGACCAGCCAATCGATATCCGGCACGATATGATCGGATGCATGCCCATGTGCAATCGGAATTCCATGACTTTCAAGCCATTCGGTTTGCCGGTTTTGCTGAAGGTCACATCCGGAAACTACAAAACCCCGTTCCTTCAGAAGCCACGCGATTCCTGCCATACCAATCCCGCCAATGCCCATCAGATGAACATGTCCGCCCTTACTGATCAGCTGTTCAGCGTGATCGACCGGCGACATTTCAGGCCCCGCCTACTTTCTCAAGCAGATCGGCCAGCTGCTGCGCGGCATTGGACTGCGCTCGTTTTTTCATGGCAACCCCCATCCGCTCAAGGCGGCCGGGCTTTTCCGAAACACTGACCAGGTAATCGCGCAGCCAGGTAATAGTAAGATCCTCCTGCGCCACCACATCGGCCGCACCGGAGTCCTGCATGATTCGGGCGTTACTCATCTGATGATTGCGAACGGCATGCGGATAGGGAATCAGCAGCGCCGGCACTCCGAAAACTGCCAGCTCAGCACATGTTGCGGCCCCGGAGCGGCATATGGCCAAATCGATATTAAGATAGACCTCTTCCATCTTCTGAACAAACTGATGCACTTCGGCCTTCACTCCGCCTTCATCATAGACCGATTGCACGGCCTCAATATCCTGCAGACCGGCAATATGCATGACTTCCAGCTTCACGCCCTTCTCAGCAGCCATTGAAAGCGAGCGTGGCACGACCTCATTCAGAATCTGAGCCCCCCGGCTGCCGCCCATAATCATGATACGCAACGGTTCGTCCGCAGCCCGAATGCGGCGTGGTTTTTCGCATGAGAGCTGGATGTCTTTCCGAAGCGGCATCCCGGTTTGAACAATATTTGCGTGTTTTAGATAGTATCGGGTTTTGTCGAAGCTCACAGCAATGGTATGCGCTTTTGCAGCCAAAACCGAAACCGCCCGACCGGGTAACAGATTCGCTTCGTGCAAAACATAGGGAATATGCAGTTTATTGGCCGCTTTGACCGGACCGAATGAGGCATAGCTGCCCATGGCCAGCACCACATCCGGCGGGCTTTTTTTCATTTTCGCCAGCGCGAGGCGATAGGCTTTAAATAGACGGAACACCGTTCGAACACTGCGCAAAGAGAGCCCGAATTGAAACCCCTCAGACGGAATCGTGATGATTTCCCCCTGCCAGTTTTTCACCGATTCATGCTCAATATCTTTTCCGGCAAGCCACAGGGTCACATCGTGTCCGCGCGCGGCCAGCTCGTTCGCCGTGGCAAGTCCTGGAAAAATGTGTCCGCCGGTTCCCCCGCATGCTACTCCGATTTTCAACTTTTCCCCCATAATTCCCGATCTGGTAATTGGTCGAACGTTCTAGCACGCGACCCTGTTGATTGACACGCAAATTTGTTGATGAAAGCGCACAGGCTTCTATAATCTATCTCAGTTAAATATGGAGTTTCACATGGAAGAACTGGACCCGATCAAACTGAAAGCTGAGCTTGATCAGTTTAAAAAAGAGAAAGAAAAAATCCGGAAACTGATGGGCCAAATCGGCGGAAAAGATGCTGAAAAGCAGGACCGTTGGGCAAACCGTTTTTTTATTACGGCCATCAGCCTGCTGGCGCTGAATGATTTTCTGCACCATATATTCGGCTTCCACACACCGATTCCCTCGCTCTTTTCGCTGGAGATCGCCGTGCTGCTGGTCTCGGTGAAGATTATCTGGATGATGCATAAATCCACGAAAGTGGAGCACTTCCAGTTCTGGATTCTGAATTCAATCGAATATCGACTGAACGACGTCGCCAAACAGTTGCGGCATTTAGAAAAAACGGTCGATAAATACCATACCGAAGAGGATGAAGATTCCGATTAACGGAACGGCAGAACAGCATCCAGCGAGGTCGCTTCTGCGATCAGCATCAGCAGCCGGTCTACTCCAAGCGCTATGCCGCCGGAGGGCGGCATTTTTTCCAATGCCTGGAGAAAGGCTTCATCAATTTCATATGCCTCTTTCCCCAGAGCGATTCGTTGCTGAGCGCACGCTTCGAACCGAAGGCGCTGTTCCACGGGATCGGTCAATTCTGAGTAGGCATTGGCAATTTCAACCCCGTCCATGTAAAGCTCCCACCGTTCCGCGCGCAGAGGATCCCCGGGCCTGCAACGGGAGAGTGCGGCCGCTTCGACCGGATAGTCTTTAAGCACCACCGGACCGCCGATTTTTTTTATGGCCGGCTCGACCTTTTCGACCAGATCGATATCAAACCGATCCTCATCATAGTTCCCCGCCGGATCCCAACCGGCAAACTCGAGGAATGCATCCGAAACGGTCAGGATTTTCCACTGTTTGGAAACATCTTTCCAAACAGTGGAAATGAGCAGTCGGGTTTCTTCCAGAATGTCCATGTAATCCGCGTCGGCCTGATACCACTCGAGCATGGTATATTCCGGATTATGCAGCGGGCCTAGTTCACCGCTGCGAAAACATTTCCCCATCTCGAAAATCCGCTGGCACCCCGCCGCCAGCAGCTGTTTATGAAAGATTTCCGGCGAGGTGCGCAGGAAATGATCCCCGCTCGGCTCCGCATCGATATGTAATTCCATGCAGGGGATTTTCAGCCGGATCGGGGTTTCGACTTCGGTGTAGTCCCGATCATAAAAAAACGCCCGGATGCGTCGCATCAGGGCGTCTCTCAGCATGATGCTGTCAGTCGGCATCTTAACCTTTGGAAACGCGGTCTGCATAGGACCCATCGCGCGTATCAATGCGAATTGTGTCCCCTTCGTTAATGAAGATCGGAACGTTGATTTCGTAGCCGTTTTCCAGCTTCGCCGGTTTCATGACATTTGTTGCTGTATCACCACGGGCTCCCGGTTCTGTTTCCGCAATCACCATTTCAACAAAATTCGGCATGGTGATATCGAGTGCGCGGTCGTTGTGGAACAGAATCTCTACCTGCATGTCATCGACAATGAAATATTTCTGATCGCCCAGCAGTTCTTCATTCAGTATCGCCTCTTCATAAGTCTCGTTATCGGAGAACACGTAGTTGTCACCATCAATATAGGAAAACGTGTAGTCGCGGGAAATGAGTGCGCAACGGTTCACTTTCTCCACCGAACGGTAGGTTTTATCGAACTGATTGCCGGTGATAAGGTTTTTGATCTTACAGCGGTAAAGGGCCTGGCCTTTACCGGGTTTTGAAAACTCGAAGTTGGTAATCATGCAAGGATCGCCGTCGATCTCGATCTTCAAGCCTTTCTTCAGGTCGGATGCACTGTACATTTTGATATTCCCTTGGTTATGTCTATTTGAAAAAGGCCGCGAATTATGCAGAAAGACTCCAATCCTGCCAAGTTCCTATTTTCACATTAATATTGCCCTGCGCACCAAAAACCCGACGAAAAACATAGCAATTTCGCGCTAAAACCTCTATTTCTATACTCATATTGGACTTACCGGACGATGAATGGTCCGGTGCAACACTACTGACAGGAGATCATCAGGAATGAAAAAAACACTGACTGCATTACTTTGCTTAACTACGGTTCTCATCGGAACCACGACCCAGGCGGGAACCAAGAAGAACGATCCGAACAAAAAAGAAGTTGAAAAAACTCTAAAAGAAATCGGTGGTGAGCACTACGTTGAGCGTATGAAAATCAGCAGCCTCTGCTCCATGAAATTTGATGGTGCCGATGGTGAAGATGATTATTACCACATTTATAATGCCTCCCTGAAAGAAGGTGGATACCGCATCATCATCTATAACAACAAGCCGGAATATCTTGGTTTTTATTCAGTCGACTTCGAAGGCTCGGACTATGAAGAAGGAGCTATCCTTTTGGATTCCGGCGAAAGCGATGAGGATGGAAACACTACATACTTCAACCTTCCCATTCCGGATAAAGGACCGGCCTCAAAGGTCCGCATCGATGGCACACCGACCTCATTCGTGAAAAATCCGCAACTGGAAGCGGATAAATCAGCCGTTGCAACAAGCGGTGGCGGCATTCCGGTTGTTCCGAAGGAAACTTCCGCATCGGGCGAAGTGATCGACTATCGTGACTGGACGATTACCATGAAAGGCAAACAGATCACTGTTAACGCTAAATTCGAGAAAATTGAAAAAGGCAAAGTATACATCAAGAATGCCAAAAACGGTAAAGTTGCTCCCGTGCCGGGAAGCGCTCTCTCCGACGAAGACAAAGAATACGTCAAACGCATTACTGCAAAATAATCGTTTAAAGCACTGTTCTGACAAGCCGCCCAAGCCGGGCGGCTTTTTTTGGGTTCCGCCCGAATTCCGGGGAGTCTACCGGCGCTTTCAAAGAAGGCTTCATGGGCATGACGTCCCGTTGCACGGGGGCCCTTGATGCTCGATGCGAGCTTCTACAAAGAGCGATAACATTTCTCTGGAGGAATCGACACGAGCGGTTCGGGAAGCCCAACTCAGGTCTTAAATCGAACGAAAATATGAACATACCCGATCGGCATAAATAAAGGCCTGGTTGCTCCTCAGGCCGGTAACGGAAAACTGAAATTCATGTAAAATGCTTACGAGGCAATTTTTTCAGACACGGCAACTTCGACCTGCGTGGCCGTCTGGTTTGAGAAAAAGAAGTCCAGATCCGTTGCTCCAAAAGCGCGGCTGATGGACTCCAGGGTGGTGGTTGCTGATTTCTGGACCTCGGACTGGATATTGTTGATCAGCTCAAGTGCCTGCTTTTGGGCGTGCCCTTTCGCAGCGTCCACCAATTTGTTTTTGTCGTCTTCTGAAAAACCGCCACTGATGAATCCGTTGAGTAAATCCGGCAAAAGCCATGGTAACAGTTTGGTGCCCTGCTCATCGTAAAAACGAATATCACGAATGTGCACTTCATAGTCGCACGGAGGCATCATCACCTTATACGTCCCCTCGCCTTTTTCAGTAATGTCAAACTTAGGGCTCTGCAGATTATAGCGGAAATCGATTTCAAACTCGAAAATCATGGCCATTTTCTTCCCGCTGAGCACCCAGCTTAAATACCGGTTTCCAAAATCGCCCCACGTATGATCAGTCTCCGTAACGATCTCTTTGGTCAGCACCTTGTAGACCGAAAGCTGACCGATGGCTTTCAGCTGCTCAATGCTGGAAAAAACGCGTATTTCCTGCGCCGGTCGATTCTTTTTTGTTTTCGTCCAAATCCACAACGCCCCTGCAAGAACAAGCGTTACGACCATCCCAATTAAAAATTCTGTCATACATTCACCTCGATCTGCTCAAAGGCTAGCCCTTTGCATTTTCCAAGTACAGGTTTTTCCAAGCTTTGGAAGGTTCAGCTTTACTCTTCCTGCAAAACATCGAAATCGATTACCAATGGCAGATGATCCGAAAGTTCAACCTGCGGCATATTAAAGTGGTTCACTTTAATTTTCGGACTGTGCAGGATAAAATCCAAATGGCGCTTCGGATTGCGACTGGGATATGAGGGCTGCATCTTCAGATCTGCATTCTGCAAGCCGCTGGCCGACATCAACAGCTGAATTTCTTCTTCGCCGGTAAACGCATTAAAATCGCCCGCCACAATGTAGGGCCGGTCGGTCTGTTTTATCATGTTGTATAGGTGAAGGATCTGCTTCTGCCGCACTTTGAAACTCAGCGCCAGATGTACCAGAAAAAAGGTTACATGCTCCAGTTCCAGCTCAATAACCAGCTTTTTCATTCCCCGATCGAAGTAATGAAACTTTTCATTCTGTATCGAATCTTTTGCGAGAAAAGCATTCCCCTGCTTGTTATAGATTGGAATGTTCTGCCAACGGGAATCGGTTGCATATTTTGAGCGGTAGGAGTGAAAATGGCCCAGCTTCTCAGCAATCTTCTCAACCTGACACTTCCGTCCCGACCGATAGGAACCGCTATCGACCTCAATCAACCCGATTACATCCGGGTCTACATTATCGATAAATTCAATGATCGCATCCAAATGATCCTGCGTTTTCCCGAGCAGGCCCAGTAGCGGAATTTTTTTCTGATTTCCGTGCGTTCCGTAGCAAATATTGTAAAGCATAAATCTCATCACTCAAATGTAGTCCCTTCCCATAATATGGCAACAACGGTCAGCGACTTTTCCCTGTTATTTTACATCCACGGCCGTTAGCATTCTTGCATGGATCAAAGTTCATATGACCTCACTTTCTGGGTTGTGTTCAGTTCTGCCCTGCACATGACCGCCTTCATCGGTGTTACTTTGCATGCGTTGCAGCGCCGCAGAAATGCCAGCGCTACCGTTCTGTGGATCTTTGTTGCCTGGTCCATTCCCGTTATCGGCCCGTTGCTGTACCTTTCATTCGGCATCGACCGTGTATCCATGAAAGGGCTCCAGCGGCAGCTGACCAATCAGCTGCTCATGCAGCAAAGAGATAAACGCTTAACCGACAGCAGTTCGCTTCGGGCCTGGCACATGGACTATCTGACCCATTCCTCCGAAATAGAAAACCGAATCAGCCGTAAACTGAACATGGCTCTCGATACGATCAATCCAGAGCATCCGTTTCTTGGGGCAAATGCGATCACCCCTCTTCTCAGTGGTGATGCCGCCTACCCGCTTATGCTTCAGGCTATTCGTGATGCAAAACACCATATCCATATTCAAAGCTTCATCATCGGGCGCGACGATATCGGCCGAAAAATGCTGGATGCGCTCAAGGAGAAAGCGAACGAAGGAGTCAAAGTCCGCCTTCTGTTCGACCGTTTCGGCTCCACCCATTCCTATCTGGGCGGAATGTTCCGGAAATACCGCCACATTCAGAATCTTGAAATATGCGGTTGGACTCAGGCCAACCCCTTCAAAGCCCAGTTTCAGATCAATCTACGCAACCACCGGAAAAATCTGGTGGTCGATGGCAGAGTCGGCTTTTTCGGAGGAGTGAATATTGCCGAGGAAAACACCACGACCAAAGGCCGGAAAGCCATTCGGGATTATCACTTCAAAGTCGAAGGTCCACTGGTACACGAACTGCAGCTCTCCTTTTTAAGCGACTGGTATTTCATGACCCGCGAGTCGCTCGACACCTTGCTCTCCGGCGACCTTTTTCCCGAGGTCCTTTCCGTCGGCCAGGTGAGAGCCCGTTTGATTGACAGTGGTCCCTCTTCACCTCCCGGACTGGTTGGAGAAACATTTTTCAATGCCATTATTCTGGCTCAACAACAGATCCTGCTGGTGACACCCTACTTTGTTCCGACTACCGACATCCTGAAGGCGCTTCGCTCCGCGGCCCGACGGGGCGTCGATGTTCGAATCGTTCTTCCCGAAATCAACAATCACAAATATGCCGGCATGGCCTCAAAGGCGCTTTATGAAGAACTGATGGATGCCGGCGTCCGGATTTTCCATCGCATGCCCCCGTTTATTCACGCCAAAGCCATGGTCGTGGATAACAGCATCGCACTCGCCGGCACGGCCAACCTCGATGTCCGCAGTCTGGAACTCAACTACGAAACCACCGTACTCTTCGAAGAGGAAACTGCCGTCAGCTCCCTCAAACGGATGATTCGCGAAGACATCAGCGCAAGCGAAGAGCTCGACCTCAACCAATGGCTCAAACGCCCGCGCATACATAAACTGGGAGAAAACTTATGCGCTCTCCTCTCCCCCGTGTTGTAATGCATTGCAATTTCAGGAGCCGGGAATAGTATAACTTTCATTCACGAGGCATAAGGTAATGGCAGAAGTTGAACTCCAGGATGCGCCGCAAGGCGTACGGACCTATTATGACAAAGGGGTTGCTGCGCTGGAACGCAGTAACTTCGAATATGCAATGGATATGTTCGCAGCAGCGCTCAAGATCGAGCCCCGCCTGTTATCAGTCCGCAAATTATTACGCTTGGCGGCCATTAAAAACACCGGCTTAAAGCCTCCGGGAAAGTTGACGGCAGCCAAAAGTCTCGGAGCTTTCATGAAAGCTTCGGCCATGCTGAAAAAGGATCCGCAACAGGCTATTGAACGGGCGGAAGATCTTTTACGCATCGATCCGCTGAATTTCAAGTTTGCCAAACTGCAATGCGATGCCGCTGAAGCCGCCGGTCATCCCGAGATTGCCATCCTGACCCTGGAAATGCTTAAAGAAAATACTCCTCCAAACCTGGCGATCCTGAACCCTTTGGCCCGGCTTTACCGCACTGCAGAACGCTTTGACGATGAATATGCCTGCCATGAAGCAATGGTTAAACTGAAGCCAAACGATACCAACGCCCTCAAAGAATTGAAAGACTCCGCCGCCCGGCTGACCATGGGCAAAGCCGGATGGCAAAAAGCTGAAAGCTTCCGCGATGTGATTCGCACAGAAACCGAAGCCGCTTCAGCTTCCAATGAGCTTGAGCAGCTGACAGCCCTGCTGCAGGCAGAACCGGATAACGTAAACCACATCCTGGCTCTGGCTGATTATCAGACAAAACGCCGACTCTTCGGAGATGCTGTCCTGACCCTGAAAAACGGATTAAACGTGAGCGGCGGCGATCCGCGCCTGGAGCAGAAACTGTGGAATGCCCAGGAGCAGGAACTGCTGTTTCAACTTGCAGAAGCGGAAGATTCTCAGGAGGAAAATCAAATTTCCAGGCTTCGGAAGCAGCTGTCTGAAATGCGCATCACGACGGCCGCCCGTAAAGTGGAGCAGTACCCCAACGATCTCCAGATGAAGTTCGAATATGGCAAACTGCTTTTCGATGCGGATCAATTAACAGCGGCTGTTCAACAATTTCAACTGGCACAGCGGAATCCCCAGCGCCGGGTTCGATCGCTCATCTATCTGGCCAAGGCATTTGAAAAGAAAGGCCAGTTGAATATTGCCCTTGAACAACTGGAAGCTGCTCTGAATGAATTGCAGTCGATGGACGAAACCCGGAAAGAAGTTTTATATCAGTTGGGGCTTCTACAGGAAAAAATGGGAAACAAGACGCAGGCGGAATCCTGCCTGAAAGAGATCTACACCGTAGATATTGGATACAGGGATGTGGCGGAACGAATTGAAAACAGCGCTGATTGCTAGCCTTGCAATCACAAACTGCCTGATCACTGATGCCCGCGAATTTTCGGTCATGACGTATAATCTGCATCAGTTTTACCTGACCGATAGAGATCGCGACGGTAAAAAGGACGATCCCAAACCGGACTCCGAATGCAAAGCCATTGCCGCCATTATAGCGGAAGCGAATCCAGACATTCTGGCTGTACAGGAAATGGGAGGCGTTCCTTTTCTCAATACATTTCAGGCCTGGCTGAAAACAAAGGGATTGGAATATCAGCATGTGGAGTTGCTGCAGCGGGGCGACCGCGACAATAACCTCGCCGTGCTAAGCCGATTTCCAATCATTGGAACCACGTACCACACCAACGAATGGTATTCGATTGGAAAAGCAAAGCTGGCCGTTGCCCGCGGTTTTCTTGAAACGGAGATTCAAGTAGACGAAACGTATTCATTCCGACTCTTAAACTCCCACCTGAAATCGAAGGTTTACAGCCGCTTGGGACAAACCGAGATGCGGCGCAATGAAGCCCGTCTATTAAACAAAGTGGTACGCCGAATTCTTGAAGAGAACGAAGCGTGCAACCTGCTGGTTGTGGGCGATATGAACGACAACCCGAACTCGGCCGCCCTGCGGGAGGTTACGGGAAAGTCGAAAAAAAACCTCTTTGATCTCCGCCCCGCTGAGGAAACCGGTGATGCCTGGACTTATTACCAACAGTCCACGGAACAACACGCGCGGTTCGACTACCTGTTTGCCAATGCAAAAATGATGGGCGATGCTATTCCTGAAAAATCAACGGTGATCAGAAGTCCGCTCACCTACAAAGCTTCCGATCACCGCCCGGTGCTGGTCACGTTCAAAACCGATTAGAGCTTTGAGTAGTTAACCGTAAATGGAGGAAGCGGCCCGCGGGAGTTGAACTTCTTTTCAATCTCAATGGTCTCGCCAGTTCCAATGATCGACTCGCACCCTTTTATCGGCTTCCAACTCATATCCTTCTGATCCTGATAGAGGATGGAATACTTATACCCCGGCTTGGTTTCCAGCGCAAAAGCGACCATATTATTACTGCTCTGCGCAACCCCAAGCTTGGGATTATCTTCCGGTTCCAGTTGCTTGGACACACAACCGGACAGCAAAAATGCACTTATTAAAAGTAAATATATCCCCAGCCCGCTGACATTCATTTTCATTAGAATTCCTTACTCGGCCCGGGCGGCTTCTTCTGCATCCCCTGCACTGAGCACAACGGCCTCAGGCACAGCATTTGTTAACGGATTTACCTCCGGGTCTCCGGGCAGTTCCATTTCCGGCTGCGTTTCTTCCTCAACCGCTTCCGGAAGCTCTTCAAGAACCACCGGATGGCGGATGGCGACCCAGTACTGAAGATCGTCTGCCGCAACCGGACTCTTCTTCAGGTTGTCTCCGAAGCGTTTATGATACCATGCCACGTTCAACCCTTCCGGGTTAATGGCATCCATTGATAATTTGTAATTTTCCGAGAACCACTGCCACTCTTTATACTTAAAGTCATAATACTGACCAACCAGGTGCAGGAGCGGACGAGTTTGCGTGGTCGTGATTTTATAGGCGGCATCACACCAGCCCACCGGCGGAATCAGCGTTTCCGGAACGGCAGTTCCTTCCTCTTCGATCAACAGGGCCGAATCAGGTCCCGTGCGGAAAAAATTACCGGCATGAAAATCATCCAGAGAGATGTTAACCCACTCCTTACCGGACCAACCATGCAGGGAAACGGGCTTATTCGGCTTTACTTCATAGCTGATCAATAAAGTTGGATATCGATTGGCCAGATCCAACCCCAAACGGACCGTACTGTCTTCGCGCGGCACCATTACCAATGTCACCTCGCTCTTACGTGCTGCCGAGGCTGCCAAAGCAGCCACGAGAATGATCAGGATGCTAAATACCTTTATTTTCATGGTTCTCGTTCCTTTCAATCATTATGCGGTAAGAGGCGTGGGTGCCAGCCGGCCGGACAGCTGCTGATCAATCATCATCAGGCCGCCTTTGTCTTCGCCCACCATACGCAGCGGGGAAACAATGTCGTTTACGTTCGCTTCCTCCTCCACCTGTTCAGTTACGTACCACTGCAGGAAGGTCTGTGTGGCATAATCACGTTCCTCAACAGCCAGATCCATTAAACGATGGATCAGATTGGTAACATACTGCTCGTGCTCCAGCGTCTTTTCAAAGATGGCCAAGGGCGTTCCATATTCTTTTTCCGGCTGTTCGATGGCCATCAGATTCACTTCGCCGCCCTGATCCATGATGTAATCATACATTTTTGTTACGTGCATGATTTCTTCTTCATATTGCATGCGCATCCAGTGTGCGAAACCCGGCAGGCCCAACGTGTTGCAATAGGCCGACATCGCCAAATACATGTAAGCTGAGAAAAATTCCTTATTTACCTGCTCGTTGAGCGCATCCTGCATTTTTGCTGAGATCATCTTTTCATTCCTTCTGGCTTAAGTTTAAACAAGTCCGCCGGCTTTTTTCGCCGAATCAACGGTATTGAACAGCAGCATCGTGATCGTCATCGGTCCCACCCCGCCGGGTACCGGTGTAATCATCGACGCCTTTTCCTTAATTGCATCAAAATCAACATCGCCCACGAGGCGATAGCCCCGCTCGCGGCTGGGATCTTCCACCCGGTTTACCCCCACATCAATGACCACTGCGCCCTCTTTTACCATATCAGCTGTCACTGTGTTAGGCCAACCGGACGCGGCGATAATGATATCGGCCTGTCGGGTGTGGTAACCCAGATCTTTTGTGCCGGTGTGGCAAAGGGTAACGGTGGCATTGGCGCCGTCCTTTTTCTGAAGCAGCATATTGGCCACCGGCTTGCCTACAATATTACTGCGCCCCACAACCACAACATGTGCTCCTGATGTTTCTGCACCGCTACGGGCCAGCATCTGCACAACACCATGCGGTGTGCAGGGCAGAAACGCTTCTTCACCCACCATCATTTTACCGACATTCATCGGGTGGAACCCATCCACATCCTTATCGGGGTTAATTGCCAGCAGAATGGCAGCCTCATCAATGTGCTTCGGGAGCGGAAGCTGAACCAGAATACCGTTAATTTTCGGATCCTGATTCATCCGCTCGACCACGGCCAGAAGCTCGTCCTGCGTCGTCTCGGCCGGCAGCCGGTTATCATCGGAAAAAATGCCGATATTTTTGCAGGCCTTTTCCTTGGCACTCACATAGGACTTGGACGCCGGGTCTTCTCCCACCAGTATGACACCAAGGCCGGGAACGATGCCCTTTTCCTTCAGTGCTGCAACCTCCGCCTTCAGTTCCTCACGGATTTCCGCTGCAATCTGTTTTCCATCGATAATCTTTGCCGACATTGATCAACCCCTCTTCATACAAACTATTTAATAAAACGAATACACATTGGATATCGGTACGCCCTGCCCTCGCTGGCTTTCACTGCTCCGATGATTGGACAAACAAAGCCGAAGACAATCAGAGGAAACAAAAGAAAAGCACCAATGGCCACCAGAAACAGCAAACCGCAGATAAAGCTATAGAGCAATAAACTGAGTTGGAAATTCAATGCTTCTTTACCCTGCTCATCCACAAATGCTCCATCTTCGCGTTTAATCAGCCAGATCACCAATGGGGCCAGAAAATTGCCTGCAATAAACGGCATCAAATAACCGGCCACCGCAGCCAAATGGCAAGCCATGGCCCATTGCCGCTCGTTTTTAGCCGGTCGAAGAGGAGCAACCTCCTCGAATATTCCGTCAGCTTCCTTGAATTCACTGTTTTCCATGGGTTTTTCCGTTATCCAGAGTTTGGAAACAATACCCCTCGGCCCCGTGTGCCGCAAACCCGATTTCATATTTTCCAACCATTGGAAGTTCCAATGACTGGAAATGAAAAAAGCCCCCCCGAACGGAGAGGCCTTTTCGCATGTGTAGAAACAGAGTTATTTCTTCGTGCACTCAGATTTCTTTTTGCTGTCGCACTCTTTTTTAGCGGACGCATCACATTTCTTTGCATCTTCCTTGCCTTTAGTGCAGGAAGAACATTCGGATTTGGCTTTTGTTTTCTTTGCAGAACATCCGCAACCATCACAGGCGAATGCACTTGAACCAGCCATAAACAACGCGATTGCAGCAATACTCATCAGTTTCATCATGTTGGGAATCTCCTATATTTAATTTAACCAACTTAAACCATCGACCACGCAGATCGAATAACGTTCAAAATAATACCACTTTAGTCGCTTTTGTCACGTATAACTTAAACGCATATCCCGCGCCGCCTTAACCTCGTCCAACCGACCCACCGGAGTTGAGACTGGCGCAGCACGCAATTGGTCCGGATCGGTCCGGGCAATTTCGAACAGCTCCTCCATCACCTCCACGAAGCGATCCAGCGTATCCCGGTCTTCCGATTCGGTTGGCTCCACCATCAGCGCTTCCGAAACATTCAGCGGAAAATAGACGGTCGGCGGATGAATACCACGGTCAATCATACCCTTCGCAAGGTCCAGCGTATGAACACCATGCTCCTTAAGCACATCACCGGAATAGACAAATTCATGCATACAGCGGCCTTTATACTCTTCATTAAACAGCGGCCGTAGCTTTTCCTGCAGATAGTTGGCGTTCAGCACAGCGCGGTTGCTCGTTCCCAGCATGCCGTCGCGGCCCAGGGAGAGCATATAGGCATAGGCCCGCGCAATAATTCCGAAATTTCCATAGAATGGAGCAATGTAGCCAATGCTCTTGGGCTCATCATAGTTGAGAGCGAACGTTCCGTCTTTGGTTTTCTCGAGGCGCGAAACGGGCAAATACGGCCGCAGCTTTTCAACCACCCCGACCGGGCCGGCTCCCGGGCCTCCGCCGCCATGCGGCGTTGCAAATGATTTGTGCAGATTCAGATGGCAGATATCAAAGCCCATTTCGCCCGGCCGGTAGCGCCCCATAATGGCATTGAAGTTGGCTCCGTCATAATACATCAGGCCGTCCACATCGTGGACTGCATCGCAGATTTCCTTAATTCTGGGATTAAAAACACCCAGTGTATTCGGACTGGTGAGCATGACACCCGCGGTTTTTTCATTTAATGCTTCCATGAACAGATCAAAATCCATCACCCCGTTGGTGTCGGAAGGAATGGTAACGACTTTATAGCCCGCCACCTGCGCACTGGCCGGATTGGTTCCATGCGCAGAGTCGGGAATAATGATATGATCCTTGTCCGGATGACCCCGGTCTTTGTGATACGCCGCCATGATCATGACTCCGGTCAGTTCGCCATGCGCACCGGCCATCGGCTGCAGCGTAAACTCATCCAGCCCGGTTGCTTCGGAAAGCAGGCGCTCCGTACGGTAAAGAATGGCCAACGAGCCCTGAGTCAGTAGTCCGCCCCCTCTAAGCTGCGGCCAAAGCGGATGTACCTCCGTCAATTCGGGCAGATTAGCCGCCGCTTCGCATGCTTTCGGGTTGTACTTCATGGTGCAGGATCCCAGAGGATAAAAATGGGTATCCACCGAAAAGTTCATGCGGGAAAGTGCCGTAAAATGCCGCACCACCTCCGCTTCAGAGACCTCCGGCAACTCAGCAGGTGCGCTCCGCAGATATTTGGAGGGAATCTCCTCGGTCGGAGAGATTTTCAGCGAAGACATTTGAACCCCCGGCCGGCCGGGCGATGATTTTTCATAGATTAGTTTCATGTCGCAAACTCCGTAATGCCTAATATCCAAATGCTATGCTTTATACTCTGAACCCTCTTCCTGGATCCGTAAGGCTTCGGATGCCGGAATTTTATAAGGCTCGCCATTCCTCTCAATAATCACATCCTGTCCAAGCTTGGCTTTTTTGACCAACTCATCATAAACAGCCGCCTTCAGGCACTTTCTCGCCTCTTCTGTTTTTCTTAAAATACTTTTTTCACTCATAGCCACTCTCCAGAATCAATTGATAACGATCTTCATCAATAACAGTTCTTTCGCCCATATTTTCTGCAAAAACCGAAACAGGTTCTGTCTGCGCATTGTTGTAACACATCACCTCGTCGCACAGCGGAATAAACACATTCAGCAGATTTGAAACCGTCCGAACATAGCGGCGAGCAATCGCCTCTACGGGAATATCATGTCCCCCGGCTTCAACACGTTGCTGCACCCGAGCCGCAGAGAAGCGCGCATTCGGAACCCATAGATAAAACAGAATAATCTTCCAATCCTTGGAACGCAGCTCTTTCAGCAGCTTTACATACGAACGCCCTGACAGAGTCGTTTCAAACGCAAAATCCTCGCCCTTTTCCACATTCGAACGGATTTCGCGCAATAGGATCTTACCGGCCTCCAGTTGAACTTTTGAAGGATCGAGCGGAGACAAGCCATCCGCAATCAGGTCGGCGTTAATAAAATTCCGGCACCCCGTCATCTCCGGTAAGTACCGTAAGGCAAACGTCGTCTTGCCCGCACCATTAGGCCCGGCTATCACATAACAGATTGGCTGTTCGTTTTTCATTTCAGCTTATCGTAGACGCGACGCCCTCGGCGCGTTCCCTGCGCACGATAAAGCGACGAGGGCGTCGCTTCTACATTAATACACCTTAATCATTACAGCCGACTGCTTCAGTTCTCGGTCAGCATCCACAACTCTGGTTTTCTCAGGAAGCAAGCCTAAGAATTTCTCAAGGTAAAATCGTTCTTCATCTTTTTGCGCTTGTCCAGTCATTGCCTTCGTCCCTCTTGCACCTCTTTGTGGCCATCAATTCCTGCTCATCCGCAGCCGCCTAAAGGCGGGACTACATACTTTTCTCTCACTTTAACGCGCTTTCGAGTTTGGCCACCATGATATCGATCTCTTCCTTGGTCCGCTTTTCGGTGAAGGCGAGCAGGAGGACATTATCCATTCCTTCATAGTAGCGACCTACCGGGAAGCCGGCGGCAAAGCCCTGATCGACCAGTAAACTGACAACTGAAGATGCATTTTTCGGCAGACGGATGGCGAATTCATTAAAGAAGCGGCGGTTAAAGGCCGGTTCAACGCCGTCAATCTGAGTGAGTTTGTGCCAGGCATAGCTTGCGCGATCCATACAGTCGCGCCCGACTTCGCGGAAGCCTTCGCGCCCGACGAGCGAGAGATAGATGATGGCGCGCAGCGCACAGAGCTGCACGTTGGAGCAGATGTTCGATGTCGCCTTTTCCCGGCGGATATGCTGCTCGCGCGCCTGTAGCGTGAGCACATACCCGCGCCGTCCCTGACCGTCTTCCGTTTCGCCGACGATGCGGCCGGGCATTTTACGAACCAGTTTTTTTCTAGTCGCCATGAATCCGAGATAAGGTCCGCCGAAGTTGAGCGGAAGCCCCAGACTCTGCCCTTCACCGGTGACAATATCCGCTCCCATGGCTCCGGGCGTTTCGACATGCGAGAGCGCCATGGGATAGACCGACATAATGGCCAGTGCTTTCACCGCATGGATTTGTTCGATCAGATCGGTCAGGTTGTCGAGACAACCGAAAAAGTTGGGGTTCTGCAGAACGACGGCTCCCACGGAGTCGTCGAGCGCTTCAATATGTGCGGTACGGTCTGCAACGCCGCTTCCGGAGATTGGAACTTCCTGATAATCGACGGAAAGGTTCTGTGTGTAGCACCGAAGCATCTCGCGATAGATCGGGCTGACCCCTTCGTCCACCAACACCTTGTTTCGGCGGGTTTGCCGGAGGGCCATCATAATGCCCTCGATCAGAGCGGTGCCGCCATCAAAGAGCGAGGCATTCGCCACTTCCATTCCGGTGAGGCGGCAGATAGCGGTCTGATACTCGAATGCCGCCTGCAAGGTGCCCTGCGAAGCTTCGGGCTGATACGGCGTGTATGCTGTGTAGAACTCCCCCCGACTGGAGAGCGCACTGACCGCGGCCGGAATATAATGATCGTAAAAACCGGCACCGCAAAAATTGACCAGATTCGTGGAGTTTCTGGAGGCCAGTTTCCGAATATGCTGCATCATCTCCATTTCGGAAAGTCCCTCGGGAATATTCAGTTCATTAGAACGGAGCTCATCGGGAATGGCCTCAAACAGTTCATCAAAGTCAGCAATTCCCAAGGTTTGGAACATTGCCTCCTGATCCTGTTCACTCGTTGCACAAAAAGGGGTCTTTTTCATGTTCACTTCTTTCTTTTGAACTAACTGCGGGCTGTTCCGTTTTTATAAAACGGGAGTTCTACAATTTCAGCGGGGAAGCGCTTGCCCCGAATCTCGACTTCCAGCGTGTTCCCAACCTTGGAAACATCCGATTTCACATAGGCCATGGCCACCGCCACTCCAAGGCTTGGAGCAAGCGACCCACTGGTCACCTCCCCGACTTCCTGATCTCCGGAAAAAACCTTGTCATGTTCCCGGGCGGCGCGTTTTGAACTGAACTTCAGTCCAACCAGCAGGTTTTGCGGAATTTCGAGGTCGTGCATTACCGGATCTTTTCCGATGAAATCCTTATTCCGGTCAATAAACATGCCGCGGGTCATTTCCGCTGGTGTTCGTGAGGCCGAGAGCTCGTGTCCATAAAGCGCATAGCCCATTTCGAGGCGCAGGGTATCGCGGGCGCCGAGCCCGCCGGGTTGGCAGTACGGGTGAGCAACCAGCTTTTTCCATAATTCAACCGCAGCCTCATTCGGCAGATAGATTTCGTAGCCCAGCTCGCCGGTGTAGCCTGTTCGGCTGATAATGGTTGAGGCTTCCAGGGCCTGGAACTCTCTGAAACGGAAATATCCAAGCTCCGGAAGCGTGCAGCCGAAGACCTCCTCAAGCACATCCAGCGCTTCCGGTCCCTGAATATCCAGCTTTGCAGTTTCGGCCGATAAATCCACAAAGATTGTCGTATCGGAGATGCGGCTCTGAATCCATTCTGCATCTTTTTGGGCTGTACCGGCATTAACCACCAGCATATAGCGCTCTTCACAAAGGCGGTAGCAGGTCAGATCGTCAATGACCCCGCCCTCTTCGTTCAGCATAAAGCCATAACGAACCTGCCCAATTTTCAGCGAGCGAATGTTGCAGGTGAGTAAATTTTCCAGATCCTGAAGGGCGGTTTTCCCATACAGTTCGAATTCACCCATATGGCATATATCAAAAATAGAACAGTGATTACGAGTGTGTTCGTGCTCATCCAGAATGCCCGCATACTGAATGGGCATGTCCCATCCACCAAATTCTCCCATCCGGGCGCCGAGTTTCAAATGCTGTTCGTGCAGCGGCGTCATTTTCATAATGTTCTATCCTACGGAAACGTCTTATATACAGCAATTTGAATTTAATCCTATATAGCACTATTCCAATGAATTTATTCACATTTGGCAAACTCTCTTATAAGTTGTAGTTTAACTTTTCAAACATGATCAAAATTTATGCCTCGGCGAGTAACCATTATATATATTTTTGCATGGATCCTATATGCTGCATTTACAATCACTTCCTTCCCTGTTTGGAATATTTCCGTGGCAATTCCGCACTTTCTGCTACTGGGGATCGGTTCCTGGATCTATGGAACACGCAGAGGCCTTTTGATCATGATCCCGGCCATGTTTTTTCATATGTATCTTTTGAGTCATCTCCACGCGGATATTTTCAATTCGTATCAAACGAAACTCACCAGTCCGCTCATCAACATCCTGTTAATTGAACTTGTTGGTAATCTGAAACTGGAACTGGACCGAATTAAATCCACGAATGAACGGTTAGACAAACTGATCAATTTAAGAAACGCCGAACTGAGTTCGTTAACTTTACATCTATTAGAAACCTCGGAAAATATTAAAATCGCCAATGGGCAGGAGCTCCACGATGGGATCGGGCAACAACTCACGGGCATTCAACTCCTCTCCGCTTCACTTTCAGAACAACTGCTCGCTGAGAACAGTCCAACAGCAGCCATTTCCCACCACTTAATAAATCAAACAAGCCAGACGCATCACTATATCCGTAAGATTTCACGCCAACTGTTCCCCGTTCGCATCGGAACGGTGGGACTGACTGCCGCATTGAATGAGCTTTCATCCTGTCTGAATGATATCAAACCCGTCATGGTTTCTGTGGATGACGACCATAAGATCCCGCCGCTTCCGGAGCATCTCCAGTTACAACTTTTTCGCATCTGCCAGGAATCTATCATTTTTGCCATGAATCACCTCAAAGCAAATCGGCTCGATGTTAAGCTGAATATGTCCGGAACGTCTCTGTTTATGACGATTAATCACAATGGAAATCATATTCAAACCGCCTTCGACAAGGGTGCCCATCAATTAATTCGTTATCGCCTAAAACAGATCAGCGGCAAAAGAACCGGCACCACCAACCCGTCAAAGAATCAGGTTGAGAGATTTTCTATTCCTTTAAATCCCTGTCCCGTTTAGCATCCCGATGAAACACCTTGCTCACATATTGTATCTGCTGTTATGCATCGTTTACGCCCACTTCAGCTTCGGCCTTTTCCCCGAATGGAATTCGAATGTAATTATCCCGTCGATACCCTTGCTCGCAGTCGGCGCGTGGTTATTCGGCACATCGGGCGGCTTGCTGATTATGCTATACCTCATAAGCATCGGCTTTGCACTGAGTCAGGTATTCGGAGATCAGTATATCTACTTTATGGATCGCGCAACCGGGACCGTGATCTACTTTGCCATCACCTATCTTTTCGGAAATTTAAAAAAACAATATGAAGCCATTCGGGCAACCAACCGGCTGCTGGATCACCGTGTTGCCGAGCGCGATGCTCAGTTATTGGCCCAGACAAAACAATTACTCGATACGGCCGAAAAAACACGGGTGGACCGGGGGCAGGAACTCCATGATGGCGTGGGCCAGCAGCTCACGGGCGTGCAGTTGCTTTGCTCCTCGCTCGCCTATCAACTGGAACATGAAGGCAGCGCCCAATCAGCCATAGCCTACCGGCTTTCAATAACCACAGGTAAAGCACACAACCACATCCGGCGCATCGCCCGCACCTTGTTTCCCGTCCGTATTGCCCAGGTCGGACTGATGTCTGCATTGACTGAATTAGCGGCCTGTTTTAATGAAATCCGACCCGCCCACATTCTCGTTAAAGAGCTGTCAGACACCTCATCGATGCCCGAAACCACTGCGCTTCAACTTTACCGCATCTGCCAGGAAAGCTGCACGTACTTCATTAATCAGTGTAATGCCACGCAATTGGAAGTGACGCTGAACACGTCCTCAAAAAATTATATTCTTCGTGTAGCGCATAATGGCACTATGCCTGACAAAAATATGAAAACATCCATCCTTGGGCTTATTCAATATCGACTGAAACAGATTAACGGAAAACAAATCCGACCCAGAACCATCACCGAACGATCTGTCATATTTTACGAAGTACCCAAAAAACAACTCCAAGGGGTTGCATGAAACTGACACGCCTACAAACCTACTGCACAGGCTGGATGCTCTATCTGGCATTCATATTCATACTGTTCCCTCAGTTAAAGATCACTGTATTGCTATTCTCCATTCCCCTTTCCATGCTGGGAGGATGGCTCTACAAATATAAGGGCGCCTTTGCCACCACGCTGTTCACCATCCCGCTCCACTATATCCTGCTAACCGTTTACTCTGACGATCAGCAACTGATCAATGAAGCCTTCAACCCTTTCGGAATCAGTTCCCAGCTCATCTTCTCCTGCTGCACGGCCCTTCTGCGCGCATCACAACTTAAGTATAAAGAGCTGAATAATTCGCTCGAAGATATTGTTAAAGAACGAACCCGGGACCTCGAAGAACTCACGACATACCTCATTGAATCCCAGCAGTATGAGAATCGCGAGTTAAATGCCAGCCTGCTGGAGAAGCCCTATCAGGAATTAAAAACCATGCTGGCCACCAGTCAGCTGCTTAAACAAAAGTTAAACAGTGAGAATCATCCCCGCGCCATGGATGCTGAAAATATCAGCATGATTATCAGTTCCTGCATAAAACAACTTCGCTCAATCGATAACTACACCTTTACCGACGCATCGCTGCCCGGGCGGATCTCCGACTCAATTGAAACGCTCATGAATCAGGTAGAGGAAGTATCGGAAATCGATATTCAATGCATTGAAAGTCCGGAATGGGAAACGCTGCCGGAGCACACAGCCCCCCGAATCTGTGAGATCATTTTTGAAGCGGTCTCCAATGCCTTAAGACATGCAGAACCGAATTTCATACACATCGGGATCGAAAAAGCCGAAGGCACCACATTGGTATTCATTGAAAACGATGGAAAACCTTTACCCACTGCGATCAAAGAAGGAATGGGCGTTCCTTTGATGCGCTACCGAGCCGGAAAAATCGGAGCCACGTGCGCCATTCATACGCTGCCCTCAGGAAAAACCCGGGTCGAATGCAGAATTCCGGAAATCAAAAAAACAGCCCATTGAACCAATTTACCCATTGTCTGAAAAACTCATACATGGCGTAATAATGGGCTGTATCGACCCCGAAAGGACATTATGATCACGTTCATTATATCTTTAGTCATATTGATTGCCGGATATTTCATCTATGGATCCCTGGTTGAAAAATGGTTTGGAATCGACCCCTCTGCAGAAACGCCTGCCACAAAATTTAACGATGGCATCGATTTTGTTCCCATGCCCACCTGGCGCATTTTCATGATTCAGTTCCTGAACATCGCCGGACTCGGCCCCATTTTCGGTGCCGTTATGGGAGCCATGTACGGTCCCTCGGCCTTTCTATGGATTGTCTTCGGCTGCATTTTCGGCGGAGCTGTTCACGACTATTTTTCCGGGATGCTCTCCATTCGGCACGACGGCGCCAGTATCCCGGAAGTCGTAGGAGTCTATCTGGGAAACAGCATGAAACAGTTCATGCGCGGCTTTTCTGTGATCCTGCTACTGCTCGTCGGGGTCGTCTTCATTATCGGCCCGGCAAAAATTTTAACCGGTCTGACCGGTGAATTCATTACCCTCGGCGCCTTTAAAACCATGGATTTCTGGCTCGTGATCATTCTGCTCTATTATCTTACGGCCACCATGCTCCCGATCGACAAAGTCATCGGCAAGATCTATCCGCTTTTCGGAGCCGTGCTGCTCATTATGGCATTCGGCCTCCTGATTGCCTTGTTTACTAAAGGCGCAGCCATTCCGAACCTCACCATGGAAACGTTGGGAAATATGCACGCAAAAGCGGACACCCAGCCCCTTTTCCCAATGCTCTTCATCACCATCGCCTGCGGTGCGGTTTCCGGCTTCCATGCCACGCAGTCGCCCATGATGGCCCGCTGCATCAAAAACGAACGCCTCGGCCGCCATGTATTTTACGGTGCCATGATTACCGAAGGGGTTGTGGCCCTCATCTGGGCCGCCGCCGCCATGAGCTTCTGGGGCGGAACCGGCGAACTCAATGCCACGATGGCAGAACAGGGAAACAATGCGGCCTGGGCCGTTAAGGAGATCTGCAACAGCTGGCTCGGAAAAGTCGGGGGCATTCTGGCCATCCTCGGCGTGGTCGCCTGCCCCATCACTTCCGGCGACACCGCCTTCCGCAGCGCGCGCCTCATCATCGCCGATTTCACCAAAATAAGTCAGAAACCCATTCTCAAACGCCTGCTGGTCAGCATTCCACTTTTTGCCATTGCCCTGTGGGTAACCCGTCTGGACTTCAGTGTCATCTGGCGCTACTTCGGTTTTTCCAACCAAACGCTGGCGGTTATTGTGCTTTGGATGGCCGCGGCGTACATGGCCTCCAAACAGAAAAACTATTGGATTGCACTCATTCCGGCACTGTTCATGACCGCGGTCTGTGCCACCTATATTCTGATTGCCCCCGAAGGCTTCAAACTCAGCACAGCCATCGCCTATCCGGCCGGACTGCTTTTCACGGCACTCCTTCTGGTTCTGTTCTTTATGAAGGCCGTGAAGAAACAGCGCTAATTAGTACATATTACGTATTGCGTAATGATCCGGGAACTCCGTACCTTTCCGCATCACTCACGCGAAGTACGAATGGAGAAACTGAATGAACGACCTCTATAAAGATCTGCTCTCACAAATCGGCGAAGATCCCGAACGCGAAGGATTACTGGACACTCCGAACCGGGCAGCTAAAGCGATGAGCTTCCTGACCAAAGGTTATCGTGAAAAACTCGAAGATGTGATCAATAACGCCATCTTCACCGTCGAAGACAATCACATGATCATTGTCAAAGACATAGAGCTCTACAGCCTTTGCGAACATCATATGCTGCCCTTCTTCGGAAAATGCCATATCGGCTATATTCCCGAAGGCAAGGTCCTCGGCGTCAGCAAGCTCGCCCGCATTGTCGACCACTTTGCACGGCGCCTCCAAATTCAGGAACGCCTCACCAATCAGGTTGCAACCACCCTCATGGATACGGTCGCCCCGGAAGGCGTCGGCGTGGTCATCGAAGCACAGCATCTCTGCATGATGATGCGCGGCGTGGAAAAACAAAACTCCTGCATGGTCACCTCAGCCATGCTCGGCAGCTTCCGCAAAGATCAATCCACCCGCAACGAATTTCTGAAACTCATCGGAAAATAAGACCGCCCGGGCCAGATCCGCCCCGCGGAGCCGTTGAAATGTGAAAGTTCAGAAAAAGGTGCAACGAATTAGGTTCGCCAGACCGCCCGCTCTTTTCCATTCTTTGGAAATTCAGGAGATTGAACCATGGCAGACCCGATTCCGGACCAAAACAACATTAAACTCGTCGATGCAAAAGGCACCGGCGATCAGCGCCTGAGCATTGAACAGCTCAAACAATATGAAGAGTGGAAATACGGCATGTTTATCCACTGGGGCATGTCGACCTTCGACGGCCTCGAACTCAGCGCCTGCGAACCGATCGAAACCTACGACCCGACCGACCTGGATGTGGACGAGTGGATTTCCGTGGCCCGCGATGCCGGAATGAAATATGCCGTACTGACCACCAAACATGTGGCCGGTCATGCCCTCTGGCCGAGCGCCTATGGCGACTACTCCGTCAAGAACAGCAAAGATACCACCGATGTGGTCGGAGAATACGTAACCGCCTGCCGGAACAAAGGGATTAAGGTCGGTTTCTATTACTGCGCCTGGGACAACACCAACCTCTTCGGCCAGAAGATTACAAAAGACTGGAATGAATATGCCCTCGGCATGACCACCACCAACGATGACTTCCGCGAGTTTATGTGGAACCAGTGCGATGAGCTGATCGACACCTACAACCCCGACTATTTCTGGATCGACATGCCCAAAGTGCTCCCGCTCGACAAACGCATAGAGCTCTATGAACGCATCACCAACCGTGACCCGAACATCATCTGCGGCTACAACCATTCCTGCCAGAACGGAACCGAGTTTGACCCCACCTTTGCCTGGCCATCGGATTTTATGACGATGGAACGGAATATTCCGAATGCCTTTAACGGACATGCCAAACAGGATTACTTCCAATGGAAGGAAGTGCTCGGGAAAAACCTGTATCTACCCGGCGAAACCAACGACACCATCGGCCGTGAATGGTTCTACGAAGAAGACGATGCCGTCCGCAGCGACAAAGATCTGCTCGGCATGTATATGGCCACCACCGGCCGCAACGTTAACTTCCTGCTCAACTGCCCGCCCGACAAACGCGGCCGCATGCCGCAGCGCTGGATCGACGCGCTCATGCGCCTGCGCAAGAACATCGACCTGCTCGGACTGGACTCATAATAAACACCAAGAACACGAAGGCCGGGCCGTTGCTCAAGCTTGGTACTCTTTGAGAACGTTGTATTAAATTACACTCAGTCATCCCAGTGCGCATCAATGATCTTCTGGATGTGCGGGTAGTCCTGGTCGGTCTCATCCAGTTCAGATCTTAGCTCTTTGAGCCGGATCTTCAGCTTTTTCCGAACCTCGGAATACTCGGGATGATCATAGACGTTGTTCATCTCCTTCGGATCGCTCTTCAGGTCGTAGAGTTCCCAGGCGGCCGGCGTGCGCCATTCGGACCGGGTGCCCCAGCCGGGGCGCCCGGCTTCAAACACATCCGCACCGTAATAGAAGATCAGTTTGTAGCGTTTGGTTCGTACGGCAAAATGCCCGGGGTTGGCGTGGGCGTGGGCCATGTGCATCCAATAGCGGTAATACGTGGCATCACGCCAGTCGTCGGGCTCGACACCCGTTTCCACCATCGATTTAAAGGAACGCCCCTGCATATAACCCGGGGTTTTGACTCCCGCATACTCCAGCATCGTCGGGGCGAAGTCGGTATTGTTGATCAACGCGTCGCAGACCGTGCCGGGTTGAATGGATTTCGGATAATACATGATGAACGGCATGCGCATGCCTTCTTCATAGGCCCAGCGCTTGTCAATGTAGTCATGTTCCCCGAGGAAAAATCCCTGGTCGCCCGTATAGAAGATCACAGTATTTTCCCAAAGCCCTTCCTTCTTCAGATGATCGAACAGCCGTTTCAGATTATCGTCCACGCCCTTGACGCAACGCAGATAGCGCTTCAGATATTTCTGATAGGCCTGATGCGTATATTCCCGGTCATCGAGATCCGGATCGATCTCCATATGCTGGCCCATGTTCCGAATCGTGTTGCGCTTCGAAACCGAGGAACCGATATCGTGAATCAGCTCATCGTTTTCACCGCGGGTGCCGATGGAGCCGTGGTTGCCCGATTCGTACAGACTCTCCGGTTCCGGGATCTCCACATCCTCCAGCCAGGAGTCATAGCGCGGCGCATTTTCAAACATGTCGTGCGGCGCTTTATAATGATGCATCAGAAAGAACGGCTGCTTTTTGTTCCAACCCTTGGAAAGCCAGTCCATTGAAAGATCGGTTATCACATCGGAGCTGTAGCCTGTATATTTTTTGGTCTTAATACCCGGTGCACCGTGTTTGCCGAACTTCATGCCGGTTTCAATAAATTCGGGATCAAAATAGGTTCCCTGCTGCCCGGCGGCGACAAGCACACTGTAATAGTCATACGCCGCCGGCTCTTCCTTCAGGTGCCATTTCCCGATCATCGCCGTCTGATACCCGGCCTTCTTCATCTCGATCGGCAGATACTGCCGCTTCGGCGGCAGCGCGCCTTCCAGATCCAACACCCCGTTCGTCTGGGAATACTGCCCGGTCATAATGGCCGCGCGGCTCGGAGTGCAGATCGCATTGGTGCAGAACACGCTGTCGAACCGCGCCCCGTTACGGGCCAGCTCGTCCAGCACCGGAGTCGGGTTCAGTTTGGCCAGACGCGAGCCATAGCAACCAAAGCCCTGTGTCGTGTGGTCGTCGGACATGATGAACAAAATATTCGGTTTCTTTACCCGAGCGCCAACCGCGACGGAGCTCAGGTTTGCAGACAGCCCGCCGGCCACCATCAGTGTGTTAAAAGATCTTCTTTTCATAGGTCGTCCAATATCCCCTTCGTGATGCCACCGTGACTATTTTTGATTTGCAGGCAACTATAGCAGACATTTAAACACTTTACCGGAAAACCTGTAAACTGTGCTTAGGGACAGGGCGGTCATGAACAACTCCGCTCTATACGAAAAAAAGAACCGTACCGGTTATACGTCATCCATGCGGTAGGAACCGCCGGTTCCGACCTGGACTCTGCTGCCGAGGAGCCCCTTAGAAGCTGCTGCGAACGCGGGCCTTCGGGAAGGCGGAAAGGCCGATGGAAAACATGAGGCGGTGTTCGTCTTCATCGTAAAAGTGGTAGCCGATGCCATAACGCATACAGCAGTAGTTCATATAGACAATCCCGGCAATCTCTTCCAGATCGTTTGGACGGTCATCATAGCGGGCATACCCTTCGAATGAGAACTTTGATTCCGGATAAAGCTCGAACCGCGGCGTCCATAATGATTGGCGCTTTGACTGACGATAGAGGTGCTCCAGCGAAAGAATCAGGTCCCCGCTATCGTGGGAAAAGCGCGTATTAAAGAACGGGACTTCACCCCGGTTCCAGTCAATCTCCCCTTCCAGATCAATCATCATCTGCTTCGTGAGCGGCATGCGGGCATCGATGAAGAGAGAATCAAAATCATTGCCGGTATCGTGATCTTCCATCTGATAGTAGGTATAGAGATCCAGATCGATGAAGCGGGAAACCCGGCCATCGCGCTTGGTCTGCAGCACGTTGCGGAAGCCGATTTTAACCTTATTTTCATCCTGAAGCATATCCACATCGTCAAACTGATGCAGCGCATTGGTCCGCACCGAACTGTCCTGATAAATGTAGTCCGCATAGGGCTCAAATTTGTGGCGCAGCCCTTTACCATACCATCGTTCCCGCTCGGACAGTACTTTGTTGGCCTGGAAAGACAGTTCCATCCCGGCTCCGGGAATCTGGCGCATCTCATCTGTTCCGCCAACGCTGTCGCTGTAATAGGTGGCCCGATAGGAAGCCCGCGGAACCAGGCTGAGGAACCCCCAGCGCTGCGGCATGTAAATGGTATTCATCGTATCGGCCCGCACCGAGTCATAGGAAGCCGGCACGGCAACAAGACTGTTTGTTTCGGCAAACCTTCGGCCCAGATCGGAAATGGCATTCTCGCTCTCCACATAGAACGGCGTTCCGGGGATACGGGTGCGATACAGATCCAGGCTGTATTCCAGCCGGTCGGTATTGGAATAAAAGTCGTTCAAACGCTGGTTGGCGAAGGCTTCCGTCCCGATGTAGCTGTTTCCATATACGAACGAAAGATAGTTTTCCGGCTGCGCATAAGAGCGGTATTCCGACTTGAAGAATTCTTCGAGCACCGCCGGATCGCTTAAATAGTTCAGCTTGGTATTCACATACAACGTGTCCGTGAATTTCTGCAGGTGCTCGAACTTCAGGCGGTAGCGCTCGTCATCAATCAGCTCTTTCGCAGAATCCGAATCATACTTGGCATAGGGATCCTGGTCCTTGATGTAAAAGGCCGAAAACTCGCCGGTGGCCTTTGGATAGTCCCATTCAAATCCCTGCCCCAGCCCGACGCCGCGTTTGCTGTACAGGTTCAGGTCGGTGATGGAGTCAAAATGTTCGGTCACCGGCACCGTGGCCCGGATCATTCCATACACACCCCATTCGGAACCCATACCGGCCTCGAACGAGAAAATACTTTTGCTCAGCTTCTGTCGCCAGTACGGCACATAAAAAACCGGTACTTTTCCAACATAGACCGTAACGCCTTTCGCCTTGAGATATTTTTCATCCACCAGCCGGGCTTCTTTCGCCTTCACATGAAAATGTTTATGATCCTTGGGGCAGGTTGAAAACGAAGCCCCCTCGAGCATATATTCGTTTGTCGACACCCGCTGCACATGATCAACACTCATCAGAATCGGATCAAAATTCAGTGTTGAAGGGCCGAAGTTCCCGCTTTGGGTCAGATAATTATAATCCAGTTCCGACCCCTGCCAGACCACATCGCCCCGCTCAAAATGAATATCACCCTCGATCCGCAGGTCGCCGGTTTCTGTATTTCCCGAAGCACGGTCGGCACGCAGCGTGACATTCTCAAACCGTCCGGTCACTCCGCCGCTGGCGATGAAGGTATCGTTGGTATATTCGAACCGCGCCGCCCGAAGGTCGAACGGCTCATCAGGAATCTCTTTCGGCACATCAAAATCTGCGGCACCGGCCGACATCAGTCCGGCACAGACTGCCGGCAGAATATGACGAAACCTAACCGTCAGCATGCTCAGGTCCTTGGGTGAAAGGCAGTGGCCGCGAACGCGGGGCCTTGGGTGTACGTGCTTCCAGCGGCAGGGCCAGCAGTTCTTTAAGCTCAGCAATACGCTCTTCCGCAAGGGGGACCATCTGGCTGCGTGGATACTCTTCAATCATTTTTTCATAGTAGATGATGGCCGCTTCGGGCTCTTTCGGCACCTTGGCATAAAAGGCGGCTTCATCAAAAACCCGCCCCGCCTTGACTTCATAGAGTTCATTACGAAGCTGGATGATCTCATCCTTGTGCTCCGATACCGGAAAGGTCGAAAGAAAAACGGTTGTGGAAGTCAGGGTGCGGTCCAGAATTTCAGGACTGCTCGGAAACTCTTTCCGAAGCTTGATCAAACACTGGATCTGTTGCCAGGCGGCTTCTTCGGCATAGGCGCTGTCCGGATACCGATAGCCCAGCACCGCATAGGCACTGATGGCCAGTTCGTATTCCTTTGCATCCTGATTACACTTGCCCACCATGAACTGGGCTTCCGGCGCGCGGGCCCACTGCGGACCATTGCTATTGACCTTTTCAAAATATTCAACGGCATATTCCGGAGCACGGTAACCGCCGAAAATCCAACGGAGCCGTTTCCGGTTCATGATTTTTTCCGCAATTTCGAACTGCCGTTCCAGCGCCAGATCATAGTCGCCCATCCGGCTTGAATAGTTATCAATCAGATATTGATAGGCCGTGAACGACTCTTTCCACTGCTTGCGTTCAAACAGCATATCCGCCCGGGCCCGCGCAGCCCAGGGCGCTTCCTTGCTGTTCGGCCAGCGGCGATACAGATAGAGCATGCGCCCTTCCGCCTTTTTCAGGTGGCCGCGGTCGCGGGTTTCCTTCGCAAAGCTCCATTGATCGGCCGAAGAATCTTTCTTGGATGCAAACGCGGAGCGCAGCGTGGTGCGCCCTTTATCTTCCACCCAGTACACCTTCTCCTCTTTGGCCTGCTCCTGGATTTCCTGAATCGGAACCTGCGTATTCGCCCCGACCCCTTCTCCTTCAACGTTCTTCGTTCCGGTCTGAGCCTGAACAATCGAGCCGGAAAGAAGCAGTCCGAGAACGGGAAGCAGTACTGTTTTTTGTGAAAAATACATAATGGATACAATCTAGATTACGGATGCTCTCGGAGCAATTCCAAACGACTGATTCGTGAAACGTGAGTCGTGATTTTTTTCATTTCACACATCACGTATCAATCGCCACGGTTTAATAGCTTTTTGCAAACACCACACGGCCGGGGCTTGGTTTGCCGCAGCAGATGCAAGCGCCCTCACCGCTTTCCGCCCGGTCGAACGGAATACAGCGGATCGTCACCGAAAGGTCGTCGTTAATCTTATCTTCGCATTCAGTCCCCTCGCACCAGTGGCTCATGGCAAAACCGCCGTGTACTTCCGGGCGCTCTTTGTTTTCCGGCGTAAAATAGGCCTCAAACTCGTCGTAGGAATCGATTTCTTTCGTGTTCTCCGCCCGATGGTCCAGCGCCTTCTGCAGCATGCCCTGCTGAATATCATCCAGCGTCTGGACAATGTTGGCCGTAAACTCGTCTTTATCGACGCCCTCTTTCTTGCCGGTGTCGCGGCGGGCCATAAAGACCGAATTGTTCGCCATATCGCGCGGACCGACTTCAGCGCGGATCGGAATGCCCTTCTTCACCCAGCTCCAGCCCTTTTCGCCGGCATTGATATCGCGCGCATCCACCGTCACTTCAACATCCCGTTCATAAAAACGCTGTTTCCGGAGGTTGGAAGCAATCTCGTTGCAATAGTCCAGAATGGCTTCACGATCCTCTTCCTTGCGGATAATCGGCAGAATTACCACGTGCTGAGGAGCCAAACGGGGCGGCATCATCATGCCGTCGTCATCGCCATGCGTCATAATCATGCCGCCGATCAAACGGGTGGAAACCCCCCACGAGGTAGTCCAGGCAAATGATTTACCGCCATCGCGGTTGCTGTACTGAATGCCCGAGGCTTTTGCAAAATTCTGCCCGAGGAAGTGGCTGGTTCCGGCCTGCAGGGCTTTACGGTCCTGCATCATCGCTTCAATACACAGCGTGCTCACGGCTCCCGGAAAACGCTCGCCGGCGGTTTTTTCGCCAATCAGCACCGGCATCGCCATAAACTCTTCGGCAAACGTCTGGTAAACATCGAGCATCTTACGGGTTTCTTCCCAGGCTTCCTCTTCGGTTTCATGGGCGGTATGCCCTTCCTGCCAGAGAAACTCGGCCGTGCGCAGAAACAGGCGCGTACGCATTTCCCAGCGCACCACATTGGCCCACTGATTGATCAGCAGCGGCAGATCGCGGTAGCTCTCCACCCACTTGGCAAAGGTGGCTCCGATAATGGTTTCCGATGTCGGGCGCACAATCAGCGGCTCTTCCAGCTCGCCCGCCGGATGCAGTTTTCCATCTTCACCCTGCTCGAGTCGATGATGCGTCACCACGGCGCACTCCTTGGCAAAGCCGTCCACGTGTTCGGCTTCCTTTTCCAGATAGCTTTTCGGAATAAAGATCGGGAAATAGGCATTCACGTGCCCCGTTTCCTTGAACATTTTATCCAGGCCCTTCTGGATATTTTCCCACAGCGCATAGCCCCAGGGCTTGATTACCATACAGCCGCGCACATCGCTGTTTTCCGCCAGATCCGCCGCGCGCACCACCTTCTGGTACCATTCGGGATAGTTCTCTTCACGGGTCGGTGTAATTGCCGTTCTCTTCTGCTTTGCCATAAAATTTTCCTGTTTGCGGTATTTTAGCGCCCTGAGGCGGTCCTGAAAATGAAGCGCGCAATCTACAGTCCAGACGCCATGAATACACGAAAAAAAACCGACAGAGCGTCCAATGGCGCCGGCCATCGCCGAGGCAGAATGCCCGGCTCCGGTCCGGGGCCCCTCATTCTGCTTCATCAACGGTCGGATTCATGCCGCAATCAAGACTTGTGGATTTACGTATCTTAATTATTTTCAACGAATAAGCGATTTTTCTATCTATCGAAAGGGAACCATAGTAGGTTGATTTTACTCAACCACTTTTAGTGGGGACCTCTCGTTGACCTTCTGCCGCTTCTGGCAGACACGATCCCGTCGCCTCCTCTGAACACACTCAAGGAGGACCCATGTCCATCTCTAATAGACCCACGTCTATACCCCAACACCCGACCGCGGTGGTTTATTGCGAAGCAAACTTTGGTTCCATGGACGGAAAAACCGCCAATGGGCTGGTACGGCACTCCGAGAAATACAAAATTCTCTCGGTCATCGACAGCACCAAAGCCGGCATGGATGCCGGTGCGCTGCTTGATCAAGTATCAAATGGAATCCCGATCCATAGCGATCTTTCCACAGCGCTGGAGCACACCGACGGCGTGCCCGACTACTTTATCTTCGGAATGGCGCCCTCCAGCGGCATGCTTTCGCCCGTCGAACGCCGCCTGGTGCTCGAATCCATGGGGCTGGGTATGAATATCGTCAACGGCCTGCATGAATTCCTGAATGATGACCCGGAGTTTGCCGAGGCGAGCAGAGCCGGAAACGTTGAGATTATTGATATCCGACGCCCCCGCCCCAAAAAAGATCTGCGGATGTTCAATGGAAGCATCGCGAAAGTCACCTGCCCCCGCATCGCCGTTCTCGGCACCGACGGAGCCATTGGCAAACGCACCACCGCCACCATCCTTGCCCGGGCTCTGAATGAGCGCGGCATCAAGACCGTATTGGTGGGCACCGGGCAGACGGGCCTGATTCAGGGCGCCCGCTACGGTGTCGCGGTCGACGCCATTCCCTGCCAGTTTTGCTCCGGCGAACTCGAAGCCACCATGGTTGAGGCTTTCGAAGGCGAAAACCCCGACGTTATTATCATTGAAGGGCAAGGCGCCCTGAGTCATCCGGCCTACCTCACTTCGGCCTATATTCTGCGCGGCAGCATGCCGAACGGCGTCGTGCTGCAGCATGCCCCCACACGGACGCATTTAGGCGACTTCCCCGACACCCCGATGCCCACAGCAGCCTCCGAAATCCATCTCATCGAAACCTTTTCCCGCACGAACGTCATCGGCCTGACCATCAACCACGAAAAAATGACCGATGCCGCAGTTAGCGCAGCCATCATCAAGTATGAGCGGGAACTGGGCATTCCCGCCACCGATGCGTTGCTCCGTTCCCCGGACCGACTCGTCGAAATGGTTGTAGAGGCTTTTCCGGTTCTTAAGGAAAAGCTGAGTGCCCTCTCTATATGATTGCGCCGCGATTAGAGATCGACCTCGAAAAAATACACTTTAATGCCCGCACCCTGGTCAAGCGTCTGGCTCCGAAAGGCATCTCGGTTACGGCCGTCATGAAAGCCACGCTGGGCTCCCCCGAGATTGCCAATGCCTTCCTGATGGCAGGAGTCAAAACCCTGGGAGACGCACGCATTGAAAATATAACCCGGATGCGTCAGGGCGGCGTAACCGCCCCCATGGCCCTCATTCGTTCGCCGATGTGCAGTCAGGTGGCACGCGTCGTTAAATACACCGAGTTCAGTTTTAATACTGAACTGGATGTCATCCGCCTGCTTTCGGATGCAGCGCAAAAGGCAAAGCGGGTTCATGGAATCGTGCTGATGGTTGAGCTGGGCGATCTGCGCGAAGGCATTCTTCCGAATGCCCTGAACCATACCGTTCAGGAGATCCTGCGCCTGCCGAATGTCGCAATTAAAGGCATTGGCACCAATCTGGCCTGCCGCAGCGGCGTCGTGCCGGATGCCGCCAATATGGCCGCGCTCTCCGCGGTTACAAACTCCATCGAATCGACCTTCGGTTTTCCGCTGGACATCGTATCCGGAGGAAACTCCGCCAACCTGCACTGGGCCCTCAGCGGAGCCGATACCGGGCGCGTGAATAATCTGCGCCTGGGAGAATCCATTCTGCTCGGTTGCGATCCACTCCACCGTAAACCGATTGCCGGACTCCACACCGATGCCATCACCCTCGTAGCCGAGGTGATTGAATCAAAGGTGAAACCATCGCAGCCCTGGGGAACCATTGCTCAGAATGCGTTCGGCATCCCGGCGGCTCCGAAAACGGTCGGCCATATTCAGCAGGCCATTCTCGCCATAGGCCGGCAGGACATTGATCCTGCCGGACTGGAAGCCCCCCATGACATTGAAATTCTTGAAGCCAGCAGCGACCATCTGGTGGTCAAAACCAAACGGTTCACTCAGCCCGTCGGCAGCGAGATCCCGTTCCAGCTGAACTACAGCGCCTTGCTCCGTTCCATGACCTCGCCCTTTATTTCCAAGATCTGGAAAAAACGCGCAACCGCCCTGCAGCCCTCGCTTCCACTTCTGAAAAAAGCCTCACCTCTCGCCCAGCTATCAGGAAAATAAAATGACCACAAAAACACTTATTCCGGGCAAAGATGCAGCTTTGGAAGACACCATCGGGAAAGCACACAAACTCCTCACCGAACATGGATTCCCCATCGAGCTGGCCTCCGGCAAACATCCGGTGCAAAACTGCTGGTCGGTGCACCTGCGCTCGTCGGAATGCCCGCAGATCTACACCAATGGGAAAGGCAGCTCCGAATTAGCCAGCGAAGCCAGTGCCATGCTCGAGTTTTTTGAACGCCTCTCCACCAATCTGTTCTTCTTCGACTACTATCTGGGCAGCCGCTCGGCGGAAAAAGATTTTGTCTTTTTCCCCAATGAAAAATGGTTTCCGATCGAAGCGCCGTCAACCATCCCCACCCATCACCCCGACGGAACCGAATTGCTCAGCACTTCGCTGCGCTCCTTCTACAATTCCGACAATGAGCTCATCCCGGCGCAACTGCTCGACAACAACACCGACGATCCCAACCGCGGAATTGCCGCCCTGCCCTTTGAACAGATCGACAGCAGTGAGACCGTCTATTTTCCCGTCAGCATTCTCACCAACCTCTATGTGAGTAACGGCATGGCCGCCGGCAACACGGCCTCCGAATGCCGCGCGCAGGCTCTGGCGGAAATTCTGGAACGATATGTAAAAAACAATGTCATCGCCATGGGGCTTTGCCTGCCCGACGTGCCGCCGGAAATACTCGCGCGAACGCCCCGTATACAGAAAGACATCGAAGAGCTCCGGGCGAACGGCTTCCCCATCCTGGTTAAAGATGCCTCCATGGGCGGTCAGTTCCCGGTGATCTGCGTCCTGCTGATGAATCCGGAAAACGGCGGGTGCTATGCCTCCTTTGGAGCAAACTGCCGGTTCGAGGTTGCCCTAGAACGTACCGTGACTGAACTGCTGCAGGGACGCGGCCTGGACGAGCTCGATCTGTTCAACCGGCCGTCGCACGATCTCGATGCCGTTGCCGACGAACTGAATCTCGAAAGTCATTTCATCGATTCCGACGGATTGCTTTCATGGAAAATGTTCGGCAGCCAACCCGACTTTGAGTTTAACGATTGGAATTTTGAAGGCACCACCGCCGAGGAATATGACCATTTAAAATCGCTCATCATTCAATCCGGACATGAAGCCTATTGCGCAGAATATCTCCATTGCGGCGTCTACACCTGCCGCATCATTGTGCCCGGCATGTCGGACATCTATCTTCCCGACGACCTGATCTGGAGCAATAAAAACACGGGGGCCACGCTGCGCCCGCAGCTGCTCCGACTGAATCAGATGACGGTCGACGAATTAAAAACCTTCACCGGCCACCTGACCGAACTCGGACTCAGCGACCTGCAACCCGTCTCCGATGCCATTGGTGTGCTTTTTGAAGAAGAGTCCACCTGGCACACACTGCGGATCGGCGAACTGAAAGGCATGCTTGCTCTTGCAACCGGGAACCTCGAAGAAGCCGAAACCTGGTGCGACTGGTGCCAGCACTTTGATTTCCTGCCACCGGCCCGGAAAGATCTATACCGCGCCCTCCACGAGCTGATTCAGCTTCAGCGATCCGGCGAAAACCCGGCCCGATACGAAACATCGCTGGCGCTGTTTTTTAAGGAACAGACCCTTGCCGACGCCCGGGAAATTGTTGCAGGCGCCCGGACCTTTCATGGCCTGACCTTCGCCGATAGCTGGGAACAAATCTCCCCCGCCCATCAGACGTTGATCAACATCTACAAGCGCCTGCATCCCCTTAAGCAGGAAGCGTCATGATGGAATTCTTTGTTCAATATCCGTATTTGTTGGTGCCGTTAATCTTTTTTGCCCGAGTGGCCGACGTTTCACTGGCAACATTCCGGACCATTGTCATATTTCGCGGCCGCAAACTTCTGGCCTCGGTTATTGGTTTTATTGAAATTATTATCTGGCTGGTTGCGGCATCCCAGGTTTTGACCAACCTTGATCAGTGGTATCTGGCATTGGCCTATGCCAGTGGTTTCGCCGTGGGTAATTATGTGGGCATTTCTATTGAAAGCCGTTTTGCGATTGGAAATGAATTGATCCGCTGCATTTCATTTAATCGCGATATGCTGGCCGGCGAATTACGGAAGGAAGGCTTCAAGGTCGTTTCATTCGATGGGGATATGGGCGAAACCCACCCGGTTGAGTTACTGCTTATTATTGAAAAGAGGCGTAATGTCCCTTCGTTGGTCCGGTTAATTCGAACGCTGGACGAGACCGCCGTGTATTCTGTATCTGATGTAAAAAGTGTTTACGAAGGCCCCGAACTGCTGCACCGGCGGAGTTTTTCAGGCAATACATCCATGCCGGCGCGGAAGCACTGATAACAGAGAGAACATCCCGTATTCACCGAAACAACCCTTCAGCAAAATCATTCTGACAGAGCAACGACAACACACAACGGAGGCATAGACATGGGCGAGCAAGGCAAAAGAGACAAAGGCAAGAAGGAAAAGAAAAAGGAACCGAAACTGACACTGAAGGAAAAGCGAAAGGCCAAAAAAGACAAGGCCCTTAACAAGGATTACACCGTATAGCCCAACCGTTCATCATCCCGGAGTGCGGAGCCTCCGCACCCGGATGATGGTCCCTTCAAACAACTTCTCTACTCCGCAACCTTCCCCTGCTCCAGGAGTTGATATTTGCCGGTCATGCCGCCGGAAATCGTTCCGTTATTCTGGATGATCTGCGCCTGGGCATCAACGCCTCCCGTGATTTCGGCTCCCGGATGCACGGTGAGCATCTGGCCTCGGAAATAGAGCTTTCCATCCACTTTTCCATAGACTTCACAGATCTGAGCCAACACCGCCAGATCCGTCGAGCAATCCGCCCGCAACTGCAGCGACTGCGCTTTCAGCAGGACCGGTTGCGTAATCGGCTCCGTAACATTGAGCATCTGACCTTCGGTGACCTGTTCGAAACCATAGCCCTTCAGCTCGGTCTCATATTTCGTGATCATTTTTTTGACGTAGATCGCGCCGCCGGCAATCGCCAGAACGGCCAGAATGATCACCACCAAACACCCGCTGCCGCACCCGATCGCGACTTTCGCACCGGTGCCCAGCTTTTTCTTTTCAATCCCCTGTTCTGTCATAACATGCTCCTTTTGATTCAACGTTCTTGTTCTGTGCTTTTAAAATACCGTTTTATAAACAGCAGATAAATAAATCCGGGCGCGGAATAGAACAGCGCCATGAGGTTAAACGATGTGGAATTAACCCACTCCATCTTACTCAGCTGAAGCAGCATTTCGTCGGTATAGCCCATCGCCCGGTAATATTCCATCACATCGATCCGGCCATAGGTAATCAATTGCGAAGCCAGCCCGATGAGCAGCAGCGCCAGCACACCCCACCAGGCCCACGGCCGCATATTGTGCGCCCCCTGCGCCAATGCAAGACACGCCCCGACGACCAACAGCAGCACCACAGCGCCCGCCCATCCGGAAACAATGATGCCCCAGAACGGCAGCGCACAATTCATAAAAATCAGCATCAGCAGCGAGATCGCCGCCAACAGAAGCATCATCACCAAAACCAGCACCGGTAGCGGGCAACCCTCCATCCACGACGGAGCAGAATCCCGATGCTCGAATGTGGCCCGTACATTCCGATTACCGTAAAAAAGAATTCCAATGGTTGGAAACAGCAGATAGACGACGGCCAGCACAACATAGACACCCACCAGAATCGGCTTCATCATTTCCGCGGGCACTTCGGATACTTCGAACGCCTGGGGCATCACGAAAAACATCATGACCATGGCCAGCATTCCGCACACCAGCATAATCCAACTGGTGGCCAGCATCAGCAACCGGATGCCCCGCCGGGCACGAATCGTACCGATGCCCATCCAGATCAGCCACACTGCGAGAAAGCCATAAACCGACACCCCCGACAGCATCTGCCGCGTGGCGGCCGCATCGTGAAGAAACACCAGCGAAAGCACAGAAATACCAAAAAACAGCGCACAGAACAGACCGCCCAGTATTTCAAAAATGCCGATCACAATCAGACCGGCCTTCGTATCCTTATATTCCTCGCCCATCAACCACTCCCCGCTCGATATCAGTCCCCGTCTGATGCACCGCATCAGAACCGAATAATGAAACAGTTTCACATGTTCCCGCCGAACTTTAAAGATCTTCCCGATATTAAACATCCGGAAAATCTATCCGCGAAACCGTTCGTTAACTTACGTCAGGAAGACTACCTTTCCCGCATGTCTCAAAAACACATCCTCTATCTCCAGCTACCGTTGCTCGACAACGACACCAAAAGCGAACGGGAAAACTTTCCGTTTGCCGGAGCCTATCTGGACCATGCACTGTGCAACAGCCCCGAGTCTGAATTCCATTCGTCCTCCTTTTCGCCCTCTCACTGGGATGAACTGGATACCCGCCATCTGGTCGAAGCGCTGTATGAAACGAACTGCGATATCATTGCCTGCACCCTGTACCTTTGGAATATTGAACGCACGCAGCGCATCGCCGCCTTGTTGAAAAAGATGCGGCCGAACCTGAAAATTGTTGCCGGAGGCCCGGAAACCGCCAAGGATCATCCGCTGCTCTTTGAAACTGCATCCGCGTTCGATGCGGTCGTCACCGGTGAGGGCGAAATGACCTTCCCCGCCCTGCTCAACTACTGGCGCACCGGAACTCCGGCCGATTACGACAATCTCGCGCTCCGGACTTCCAAGGGTTGGAAATGGGGTTCACTGCCGGCGCCCTCCGCCAACCTGGCCGATGCACAACCGACCGAAGAAACCATTATGCATTGCGTGCAGAACCGCCCGGTGGTTTATCTGGAAACGGTGCGCGGCTGCCCGCTCACCTGCTCCTACTGCCGCTACTACCAACTGCATACCGGCCTGCGCATGCTCACCACCGAACAGGTCATGCACCGGATCAGCCGCTTCCGGGAACTGGGCGCCAAAGAGATCCGCTTTGTGGATCCCACCTTTAACGCCCGCCCGAAATTCACCGAGTTCCTCGCCGCCATCGCCGAACTCAACCACGATCAGCAACTCTCGTTTTTTGCCGAGATCCGCTCCGACACCCTGACGAAAGAACAAGCCAACCTGATGCGCAAAGCCAATTTCACCGCCGTGGAAGTCGGCGTTCAAAGCATTAGCGCCGAAGTCTTGAAAAACGTTGCCCGCCCCACCCGACTCTCAAAAATCGGGAAAGGCATTCAATTCCTTTGCGACGCTGGCGTACACGTGGTGCTCGATATTATGTATGGCCTGCCCGGACAGGATCTCGACGAAGTCAAACGCAGCCTCGACTGGGGACTGGCCTTTGGCGGCAACGTTCAGGTGCAATGCATGCAGACGCTCCTCCTGCCCGGCACCGTGCTGCGTAACGATTCCAACCATTGGAACCTGGTTCACGATAGCCATCCGCCCTACAGCATCCAGCAAACCGACCATCTGAGCCCCGATGATATCCGCACCATTGAAATCCTGCTCGACGAACATCCCAACCTGCCGGCCGACCCCATCACCCCGCGCTTCAGCAGCCGGCGTCTCGCCAGACTGTTTAAAGAACAGCACCGCATTGCAACCTATCAGCTCAACAAACCGGTTCCAGGCATTGGAAACCGCCGCGCCCTTTTAATAGAAGGAGCCAACCTGTTCAGCCACCTGGATGAAATTTCCAACCTGATCGACCGGGCGATCCAGGCCGAGCCCGACGGACTCTGGCAATTCGTGCTGGTGCCCGAGCGAGAGGAACCGCTCGACCTTATCGAAAAACTGGTCTGCGTCATCCGGCAACACCCCCCGCACATGCTCGACCGCTTTGCCTCGGCCTCGGCCTTCGAGGTCACCGTCTCCCGGCGCCTATATGTCCGCACCAACCCGCTGATTTCCAATGCCTGGAAAGACGCCGCCGAAGAACTCCTACGCGAATCATTTGGGTAGAAAAAAACAAGATTAAGTCAGGATTTATATTTCTCTAATAGGTCTTTACTTATTATTCATGAGTATCATCATCGCATTTTAAGCATTAAAAACGGAGTTGATCATGAGAAACCTTTTCCCCCGTCTGCTGTTGCTGATTACATCGGCCCTTCTCGCCACCGCACTGACCGCATCCGCCCAGAATATTCCCACCAACGGCCTTACCGCCCATTGGAGCTTTGAACTTGATTTTGACAATGCACTTTATGCCTCCGGCAATTCAGCACTGGGATCGACCAACCTGGATCTTGCGGCAGTGAATGGAACCGACTTCGAAACTGGACTCTTTGGCATGGCTGCCCACTTTGATGGCACCGACGACTATCTCGAAATTTTCAAGGCCAATCCATCCGACGATAAGGAGATTGTCGAAGACCAACCGGCAGGCACAAGTACCCGCACTTTTTCGGTATGGTTCAAGGTTGATCAGGCGCCATCGGGTAGTGCTCGGTATATGGTTTATGAAACCGCCCCGAATTATACCTACTCACTCGGCCTCCGGGAGGATACCGCCGATAACGCAAACACAACCATTCAGCTTTTCAGCAACCGGAATACAGAAGGAGCAATCAATGTATCCGTGAAAATTCCAGATAGTGAACTGGCCGGCCAATGGGTTCACGCGCTGGCAATTTATAGACTGCACAGCCTTGGCCAGCTCCAGATGGAACTCATAATAAACGGAACAACAGCCGGCATCATAACGCAAAATATGAGTTCAGGGCTTACCCTTTTTGACGACTTTCATATCGGCACCTATCGCAGTGCAAGTGGACGCTGGTTCCCCGGCTTGATCGATGAATTAGCCGTCTGGGAACGGGAACTCACTGCAACCGAAAAAGAAGAACTCAGCACACTCCCTCCGGTTATCGTCACCATATCCGAAGATGAGGATGGAGGACCAAACAGTTTGACCAACCCGACGGATATATCGCTGCGTGAAGCCATTAACCACGCTCCCCATAACTCCATCATCAGCTTTGATCCCAGCCTCACCGGCCAAACCCTCACCCTCAGTAGTGGGCAGCTCTTAATCAACCGTAATCTAACCATCGATGCCTCTGCCATCGGAGGCATTACCATAGATGCTGACAATCTCTCCCGCGTTTTCGAAATCGCCATCGCCGCCGACTGCGTCTTCAATGCCCTCGCCATAACGGGAGGAAGCGCACCGGGCGGAAACGCTTCCAATCTGGATGGTGAACATGGTGGTGGCATACTCAACCACGGCACTCTTTCTGTAATCCATTGTTACCTCCACGAAAACAGGGCGGGCAACGGCGCCTTCGCGGGATTTGGTGGCTTTAGCGACGGGAACGGCGGGTATGGAGGCGGTATTTACAATAGCGGAAACCTCACAGTACAAAACTCCACCCTATCTGATAACCACTCTGGTAAGGGTGCAAATGGCGTTGGCGGCGGTTCCACAGGCGGCCATGGTGGCGGTATTTTTAACAGCGGAACACTCACCTTGCTCAACTCAACGCTGACGGGCAACACCACCGACACCGGAGAGAATAACGACAACCGCGGAAACGGCGGCGGCATCTACACCGACGGCAACGCTATCCTGAAGCATACAACAATGATCGACAACAGCGTCGATCAAGGCGACACCTTTCCCGGCCTCGGATACAACATCCACATTGCCAGCGGAACCGCGACCATCACCAACAGCATTCTGGCCGAAATACCCGCCTCACCAATCGTCAATATTTCTGGTTCGTTCACCGGTGCCGGCAACCTGTTCGACGACTACCCCATGCTCGCCGACCTTGGCGATTACGGCGGCATCACCCCGACCAGGCCACCCCTTCATGGTTCCCCTGCCATCGACGCATCAGGCAACAGTCCCCTGACTCATGATCAGCGCGGAATCCCTCGTACAGACGGCATGGCTGACACCGGAGCTGTCGAGCGCCAATCAACCATCGTTTTGAACTCGAATGATTCAGGACCGGGATCTTTACGCCAAATACTTGAAATCCTCGAACCCGACCCACAAATCACCTTCACCAACTCCCTATCCGGTACGACCGTCCTGCTGACTTCCGGTCAGCTGGTCATTGCCCACGATGCAAGCATCGACGCTTCTGCCATCGGAGGCATCACCATTGATGGCAACGCAAACAGCCGCATCTTTGAAGTGGCTTCCGACACGATCAGCACCCTCACCTCCCTCACCCTCACTAATGGCACGACGGAGTTTCAGGGTAGTGCTTTGGGTGGTGCCATATACATCAATTCAGACGCCGAACTGACAATCAACCACTGCACCCTTTCAGGAAATGACGCTCTATTCGGCGGCGCAATCGCTAACCATTTTGGCACTTTAACGATCAACCACTCCACCCTTTCAGGAAATAACGCAGATAACAGCGGCGGCGCAATCGATCACTTTGTTGGCACTTTAACGATCAACCACTCCACCCTTTCAGAAAATAGCGCAGCTTATAGCGGCGGAGGTATCTACAACAATGGAATATTGATGATCAACCAGTCCACCCTTTCAAAAAATAACGCAGGTAATAACGGCGGCGGAATTCGCAATACGGGCACTTTAACGATCAACAACACGATTGTTGCAGGTAATCACGGTTCGGATGTCTTCGGCTCCATAGGTTCCGGCTCCAACAACCTCACATCCGACGATCCTCTTCTCGCCCCGCTCGGCCACTATGGCGGCCCGACACAAACCATGCCGCCCCTACCCGGCTCCCCCGCCATCGATGCCGGTGGACCATCATCCTTCGTTCAGGACCAACGCGGTTATTCACGCGCGGCGGGTGAAAGCTATTGGAAGAATGATTTTTCCTCCGACCTCGCCGGTGCCAATGTACTGGTCAATGCGGGCGCTGACCCCGCCACCGGAACAATTGATGCGGGTAGTTTTCTGTGCACACCTGAACTATTTGTCCAACAGGCATCGCTCGTGCTACCACCGCCTGGAGCCTTCAGCAGTTTTTCCGCCTCATTCGATTTCTTTTATAGAATCCCAACATCGTCAGCTTCTATTGCGGATGGCTTCAGCTTTTCTTTCGGTCCCGAACCGACAGCACCGGTACTGGAAAGCGGCCTAAACGGCGGACATCAAGTCAGCTTTAAAACATGGAATCTCCCCTACTCGGACCCAATCAGCTTAATCCGCTATATCCGAAAAGATGGCATGGATACGAATATCACATCCGGGACAACCTATAACACATCCGCCTATGCGGATCAGTGGCACCGTCTCACCGTCGAACTTACATCCGGGGGACTGCTTACCGTCTCTCTCAATGGCGCGATTGTGCTGGAAACCATCGACACGAGCTACAGCTGGTCCGCCGGCGACACCTTTACACTGGCAGCCCGCACCGGAGGTTTCTACACCGAACAGCGCATCGATAATGTCAGCATTCAAATCGACCCTGTTACTGATATCGGTGCAGTGGAACTTCAGGGCACTACCGATCTTGCTCAGTTCTGGTCGATGGACTGGGATGGCGACGGCAACCCGTTCGGCGTGGAATATGCCCTCGGCACCGATCCGCTGACGGCCGATGGAACCAACGGGTTGAATAGTATGGCCCATCCTTCGGGCGGCGTGATATTCGGCTATAATCCTACGGCCGCAAGCTCGGCGGCATGGGTGATCAAACGCTCACTGGATCTGGTCAGCGATCCGTTTGTCGAAGTCTACCGCTTCGATGGCCCCAGTGGCGGCATCACAGCCACCATTCCCTATTCGGTGAATCCAATCGGAGCATCAGTCGAAGTGCTCGATCTCACCACTCCGCAGCCGACGAACGCCTTCTATCAGCTCGACATCGAGCTCGTTCCGTAGGGCGCATGAAATCTCCGCATCGCAAAGACACGAAGACCTCGGAGTCCTTCGTGTCTTGTATGTCTTTCCAATCAATTCAATGCATGTAGGGAAAAAGGATTTTGAGAATGAATTTCTATTACGTCGCAGAAATCCTTT
>JAROAZ010000050.1 GCA_029432775.1 Pontiellaceae bacterium B12227
CGTCGAATCCGCGATCCAGTAGTTTAGGGTAGGGACAGACCGCCGGGCTGTCCGTGCGGAGAATCGGTGCGGATGCTCGGCTCGCCCGGCGGTCGATCCCTACCTTTGGGGACCGGCTCAAAGCGCGCCTCAAAACCGCGCAGGAAACCCAGCTCCAACTCGCCGACACCCTCGTCGAATCCGCCATCCAATAGCCCGCGTTCCAATGCTTGGAAGAGATGATGAAGGCGATTTCCCGGACGGCGGAAAGGCATCGTGCCTCAGCCGTTTTCGCCCTACAACCCCGCACCGCCGAACGCGCCGCGTCGGATTTCCTGAATTGAATGGAAATATCGCCGGCACCGGTTTGGGGTGTTATACCGTTCAGATACTTTAGATTTAATGTAAATATGTTGTCGGTCTTGTTAAAAAGTTGGCATGTGTGTAATGTTTTTTTAGAAGAAAACGGCAATATTTAAAGAACTATTCCGAATTCAACGAAAGGAGATTGACCATGAAGCAAAGTAAAACACTGATTGTCTTCCTGCTTGTCCACTTTGGACTTGTGCTCGTTACCGGATTCGCCGACGAGCCTTCAATCCTGGATGAGGCAACGCAGCCCGAGGCGCTGCGGGCTCAGATTGAGAAGGCACAAGAAACCGTCAGAAAATACAAGGGTGGACACGTCATTGTCGGTCGAGTCTTACTTGACGGCCCTGGTGACGCTCGCGACGTGAAAGCCCAAATGCAAATACTCAAAGACGGCTACTTCGCGGGAGCAACAAAGGATCTGGTTAGGCCGGTGGGGTTCCGCATGCACGGATATGCTCCATACGATCTTGAGTTAAAGGGGCGGTCCGGTGCGATTGTCGATGTTGGCACAATCCGTATGAATAAACTCCCTGCTGACGAGCTTTTAAAGTTGAAGGGAAAGGTCGAGCTGGAGGGACTGGACAATCCCGAAAGCGCCTTGGTGCGCCTTTCGGTGCGCAATGCCCGTGCCAATACCCCCCACAACGGAACATCTCCCCGGCCGCGCTGGCCTGCGCCCATCGAGGCGGAGGTAAAGGCCGACGGAACTTTTTATGCAGAAGGCTTCTCGCCCATTAAATATGATTGCACGGTGCAGGCACCGGGCCATGTGCAACAGTCACTTTCCATTACGTTTAAGGAGGGCATAGACCGGGATCTGGGCACGGTGCGCCTTGAACAGCCTATCGAAATCTCTCTCACGTACATTGTCGCTGATAAGCCCCCGTTCGATCTGGCCCGAAAGCGCAATGCCGTATTGTCCGGTGGCGCTCGGTGGAAGGCCACCGAGGACACCTACGGGTGGGACTTGGAATTCAAGCAGCGGGATGGCGGGGTATACTTCGATTACTCCTATGCCCCTTGCTACATGATAGATTTGGGCGAAGGCTCCATTCAGGAGGTCCTTGAAATGGCGGCCCGCAAGGTTCCGAAGAAGCAACCCAGACAGGAGGAAGTGCGTAGTGGCCACGTCTACCTCATGAACCAGGCCCATTGGAAACACTGGGTGCTGTTCGAAGTAGAGATCAAATAATATGTTAATACTATGTCTTTCATATTCCTCAATCTTGACCCTCGAAAAAGCCTGCTTGGTTTAATTTTTTGTTTCCCGGGTGCAATCATATATTGGTTGATGTTCAGTTGGCCAAAACGTTCTCCAAAAGCGGAAATGAAAAATGAGAACAATCAACTTTGGCATAGCTTAATAAGTGTCGTTCTTATTCTGGGAACGATACTTTATTTTGCATCCTGGTCATAGTTCGGTGAACCACCGTTAAGCCCAGTTCCTCTGTAAGCGGGGGGGCATGAAAGCCTGAAGCGACGGGGGATTGTCCCGCCCTCCGAGGGGCAGCCCGTATGTTGAAGCATTTGGATCCAGCCTGAAAATGCTTTATTCCTCATGAAGTAACGGCGCCAAACACGATTCTGTCTGCCCGAATAATAAACCTATATTCGGAAATAGAACCACGGATACACGCGGATGGACACTGATGTTCAACACGTTATGAAACTGGTTCGGCTCACCTTCAGGAGTAGGCTCCAATTTCCCGCATCCTGCTCTGCTATCCGCGTTTATCCATGGTTCATTTCTGCTTCTAGGATAAAAAACCCGACTGCATACGCAATCGGGTTTAATGTTTTCATAGGTGGAGCTGTTTAGGAATCGCAGCCGGTTTTGCCATACATCTCGCCGACCAGTTCCCAGTTGACGACACTGTAGAAGGCGTTGATGTAGTCCGGGCGCCGGTTTTGATAGTGCAGGTAGTAGGCGTGCTCCCAGACATCGAGCCCGAGAATGGGCAATCCATCACAGGCGACGTCTTTCATCAGCGGATTATCCTGATTCGGGGTGGAACAGACGCTGAGCGTTCCGCCGTCGTGTTTGCAGAGCCAGGCCCAACCGGAGCCGAAGCGCGTGGCTGCCGCCTTGCTGAACTGATCTTTGAAGCCATCGAGGTTTCCGAAGGAGTCATTAATCGCAGCCAGCAGTTCGCCGGTGGGCTCGCCGCCATTCGGGCTCATGATTTCCCAGAAGAACGAGTGGTTGGCATGTCCGCCGCCGTTATTACGAACGGCGGTGCGTTTTTCTTCGGGCACTTCGTCGAGGCGGCCGCAGAGCTCGCACGGGGAAATGCCGGCCAGTGCCGTTCCTTCCAGTGCGGCGTTCACATTGTTCACATAGGCCTGATGGTGTTTCGTATGGTGAATCTCCATGGTCCGGGCATCGATGTAAGGCTCCAATGCATCATAGGCATAGGGTAATGACGGTAATTCGTATGACATAATAACCTCCGTAAGTTGCTTTTAACTGGCGCTATAATGGATCGGATGGAGTTGAAGTCAAATTATAATAGAACTAAAAAGGTTCTATATTGTGGACGGGGCGGTGATGCTTCGGGGCTTTAGGGTTGAATTAATTTCCAATCCTTGGAGAATAGGCGGCTATTTCCAACCATTGGAACTCATATGGATTGTTCAACCAACATTGCAATTTTAGGATATGGCCTCATGGGGGCCTCGCTGGCGCTGGGCCTGAAGAAGCGCGGCTTCGGCGGGCAGGTGTTCGGCTATGCGCGGCGGGAGGAAACCCGCACGCAGGCGTTGGAAACCGGGGTGGCCGATCAGGTTTTTTCCGATCCGGCCGAGGCGGTGCGCGAAGCCGACCTGGTGGTGGTCTGTGTGCCGATCTGGACGATTGCCAAGCTGGCCGAGCAGATTATTCCGGCGCTGAAGCCCGGTGCGGTGGTGACCGATGTCGGCAGCACGAAGTCGGAACTGTTGAAAACGCTGGATCCGCTTTTCCAATCATCGGAAGCATTTTTTGTAGGTTCCCATCCCATTGCCGGTTCCGAAAAAACGGGCATCGAGGCGGGAAATCCCGATCTGTATGACGGCCGTCTGACTGTCGTCTGCCCATCGGAAGACACGCCGCCCGAAGCGGAGGAGCTCGTTTCCAATCTTTGGAAAACGGCCGGCTCCGAAGTGGTTGAAATGTCGCCGGAGCAGCACGATTCCATGCTGGCGGCAACGAGCCACCTGCCGCACATGGTGGCCGCGGCCCTGGCCCGTTCAGTGGCCGATGGCGATCCGGCCCATAAAGCCGACTTCTGCGGAACCGGTTTTAAGGATACCACGCGCGTCGCTTCCGGTTCGGCTGATATGTGGGTGGATATCATCGATACCAACCGTGCGGCGCTGGAAACCGAGCTGGACCGTTTTCACGAAGAGCTGCAGGGGCTCATCCAGATCCTGCGTAGCGGCAACGGCGATGATATTCGCACGTGGCTCGAAGATGCCCGCGATGACCGTGACGAGATTTTGAATCTAAATCGTTTTTTAAAAAAATAGGAGCATCCACAGATTACGCGGATTTCTCAGATTGAATCCTTTGAATCAGTGAAATCTGTGGATTGATTTTCATGAGCAGTAAAAAAGTATTTCCGGCGCAACTGGCGGGAACGTTGACCGTTCCCGGAGACAAGAGTATTTCACAACGGGTGGCCATGCTGGCATCGCTGGCGGAAGGCACCTCCAAGGTGACCGGCTATCTCAACGGAGAGGATGCCCGGAGCACGCTCTCGGCCATGGAGCAGATGGGCGCAAAAGCGGAGTTTAAGGACGACGCCCTCTATATTACCGGTGTGGCCGGCAAGCTGCAGCAACCGGACGAACCGCTGGATATGGGGAATTCCGGAACGGGCACCCGCCTGCTGGCGGGCATTGTGGCCGGTTGCGGCATTGAAGCCTCGATGATTGGCGACGATTCGCTGTCTTCCCGCCCGATGGGCCGGATTCGGCATCCGTTGGAGCAGATGGGCGCGAGCATCGGCCTGACCGGCCAGAAGGGCACGCTGCCCATGATGATTGCCGGCGGCAATCTGAAAGGAATCGGCTATCTGCTTCCGATGGCTTCGGCTCAGGTGAAATCCTGTGTGCTGCTGGCCGGACTTTTTGCCGATGGCAAAACCACGGTCGTGGAGCCGCGCCCGACGCGCGACCACACGGAAAAACTGTTCCAGGCATTGGAACTTCCGATCGAGATTAACGGGTTGGAAATCTCGGTGGAAGGTTTTGGTAAAAAAGGGCCGCGTTATGCCGCACGCGATTTTGTGGTGCCGGGCGATTTTTCGTCGGCCGCATTCTGGATTGTGGCCGTGGCGGCCCGCCCGGGTGCTGAGCTGACGATTGAAAATGTGGGCCTGAATCCGCGCCGCACCGCGCTGCTGGATGTAATGAAGCGCATGGGCGCAGATATTGAAGTCACGGTGAGCGAGGCGAAAGGCGATCCCTATGGATCGATTAAGGTTCGCGGAGCGCAGTTGAAGGGCACGGTTATTGAGGGCGACGAAATTCCGAACCTGATTGATGAGCTGCCGGTGATTGCGGTGGCCGGTGCGCTGGCGGAAGGGCAGACCGATATTCGCGATGCCGCCGAGCTGCGGGTCAAAGAGTCGGACCGTATCGCCGAAGTGGTGAAAAACCTGAAACTCTTCGGGGTTGAAGTGGAAGAAAAAGAAGACGGCATGGTGGTAACCGGTCCGACGGTTCTGAAAACGCCGGACGCGGTGATCGACAGTCACGGAGACCACCGCATTGCGATGTCGATGGCCATCCTGAACAGCTTCAGCGACGGTCCGATCACGATTGATAAGGTCGGCTGCGTGGATACGTCGTATCCCGAGTTCTGGCAGCACATGGAACAACTTGGTGGAAAAGTAGCGTAGAAATATGATCCACAGATGACACGGATTTATCGGATTCAAATCTTCTTAATCTGAGAAATCAGTGGATACAGAAAAAAGTTTAGCTGGAGTGAAAATGAATAAAGCAATTGCAATTGACGGGCCGTCGGCATCGGGGAAATCATCCGTATCTAAAGGGATTGCGGCGGAACTGGGCATTATGTATGTCGATTCGGGCGCACTTTATCGCGGCGTAACCTGGCAGGCCCTTCGCAAGGGAGTGGATACAACAGATTCCGCGGCGGTGATTGAATGCATGCTGAATGCGGAATGGGATTTCTTTGTTCAGGATGGTGCTTCTACGTTCTCGATTGATGGCGATGTGCCGGTACAGGAACTGCGCGGGAAAGAGGTCCGCGAAAATGTGGCCAACGTGGCCGTGATTCCCGAGATCCGAAAATTTGTGGTGGAAAGCCTCCAGTCATTGGAAAACTTCGGTTCGCTGGTCATGGAAGGGCGCGATATCGGCACCGTGGTCTTTCCCGATTCGCCCTATAAATTCTATCTCGACGCCGATCCGGAAGAGCGCGCCAAGCGCCGCTATCGCGAGCTGGTTGCAGCGGGCGAAAGTGAAAAGGCGGAAGAGGTGATGGAGAGCCTGAGGCGGCGCGATAAAATTGATTCGACCCGCAAGACCGATCCGTTGGTGGTTGCGCCGGGCGCGCAGGTGATCGACAGTACTTCGATGACACTTGAAGAAGTCATACAGACGATCGTGGATATCGTGAGGGCGGACGGATGAGTAAGGAACTCGTAAAAGTAGAAACCATGCAGAGCAGCCCGGTTTACCGGTGGTCGACGCGAATGTTTAAGCTGTTCCTGCTGGTTTGGCACCGGCTGGGTATTCGCGGTGTGGAAAATATTCCGGATGAGGGCGGAGTAATGATTGCTTCGAACCATGCCAGCTATCTGGATCCGCCCGTTGTGGGCGTGGGCTATCGCAAGCGGCCGGTGCATTTTATGGCGCGCAACACGCTGTGGAAGCCGGGCTTCGGAAAATGGTGGATGGATTCGGTGGGCTGTATTCCCGTATCGCGCGGAACGGGCGACCGCCGGGCATTGACCACGACCATTAAACTCCTGAAAGAGGGGAAAGTGGTTTCGATGTTCCCGGAGGGCACCCGCACGGAAGACGGCGAGCTGCAGGAAGCCAAAGGCGGCGTTGGATTCATTATTGAAAAATCTAAATGTGTGGTGGTGCCGGCTTATATTGACGGATCGTATGCTGCACATGCCAAGGGGGCTAAATTCATCAAGCCGCTCAAAGTAACCATCACCTATGGAAAGCCGATCACGCAGGAAGACTTCCAGGCTCTGGGTTCTGGCCGCGATGCCTACGATGCCCACGCCGCGCTGATTATGGAACGCATTGCTGAGCTCAAGAACGGGAAGTAAAAGCGTGAGCCGTGACGATTGAGTCGTGCTTGGGTTGATCGAATGGCACGGGTTGTAAAAATCCCTCACACCTAACGCCTTATGCCTTGACATGACCAACTTGACCAACCACTATGCTCACGGAGGTTGGCATGAAGAAAAAACTCAATATTTACGAAGCGAAGACCCATTTCTCAGATATTGTCCGGCAGGTTTGTGAAACCGGCGAGGCTTATACCGTTTGCAAGAACAACAAGCCGGTCGTGGACATTGTGGTGCATAAGGAAGAGGTGAAGAAATCGTTGCCCGATCCTTTGCCGGAATATAACGGCAAGGGTGGTTACTTGTGTGATCCCTTGGAGTCGACAGAGGATTTGTGGCCAGAGGAGTTTCGTTGATGCTTTTGTTGGATACGCATACCTTTATTTGGCTTTGCCTGGAAAGGAAGCTATTAACGCCGAAGGTCCGTCAACTTATGGAAGGTGAACCCGAAGGTTTGTTTATCTCATCCATCACGGCCACGGAGATAGGATTGCTAGTCAATGCGAGCAAGGTTTCCGTGCCCGGATCCTGCGAAGATTTCATACAGAAAAATCTCAGTCATTTAGGAATTCATGAGGTTCCGGTTGATGTAGAAATTGCTCTGGCATCCACACAACTTCCTCAAATCCACCGCGATCCGTTTGACCGGATTATTATTGCAACAGCACTTGAGCATAAAATGACCATTCTGACGAAAGACCGAATCATACCCACGTACCCGAAGGTTAAGGCGGTTTGGGAATGAGCGAAACCATGCATGAAGCGCTACATCGGATTTTCGGATTCCAACAGTTTCGGCCGAATCAGGAAGAGATTGTCTCGGCCATTCTGGATAAGCGCGATGCGTTTGCGGTGATGCCGACGGGCGGCGGCAAGTCGCTCTGCTACCAGCTTCCGGCGCATCTGATGGAGGGGCTGTGTGTGGTCATCAGCCCGCTGATTTCCCTGATGAAAGATCAGGTCGATGCGGCCAAGGCTAACGGGCTGGATGCCGAGTTTCTCAACAGCACGCTGGCGCCGAAGGATCGCGCCCGCGTTTACCAGGCACTCGAGAATTATCAGCTCGATCTGCTTTATGTCTCTCCCGAGCGCTTTGCGATGCCGGACTTTATCGCCACCTTGAAACAGGCGAAGGTTTCTTTTTTTGCAATTGATGAAGCCCACTGTATTTCGGAGTGGGGACACGATTTCCGGCCCGACTATCTTTCGCTGGCAAACATTGTTACCCACTTTCCAAAGGCTGGAATTGCGGCATTCACCGCCACGGCGACGCATAAGGTTTCGGATGATATTATCACCAAGCTGGGGCTCCGCGATCCCTACTTGACCCGCGCCTCGTTCGACCGCCCGAACCTTTTTTATCAGGTGCTGCCGAAAGATAACCTGGATATCCAGCTGCTGGAATTCCTGCATGAGCACCCGAATGAATCGGGGATCATTTATCGGACCACGCGCAAGAGTGTGGAGGCGACCGCCGATTTTCTGAAGGAGCAGGGCGTTAAGGCGCTGGCCTATCACGCCGGGCTCACGCCGGTGCAGCGTAAAAAGAATCAGGAACAGTTCAACCGCGATCAGGTGCAGGTGGTGGTGGCCACAATTGCCTTCGGCATGGGGATCGATAAATCCAATGTCCGGTTTGTGCTGCACGGCGACCTTCCGAAAAACATGGAAGGGTATTATCAGGAAACCGGCCGTGCCGGCCGCGATGGCGAGCCCGCGCGGTGCCAGCTCTATTTCAGCCGCAGCGACATCGTGCGTATCCGCTATTTTATTGAACAGACCGAGGATCCCAACGAACGCAAAATCGCGGAGCAGCAGCTGTTTCAGATGGTCCAGTTTGCGGAAGCCAATGTGTGCCGGCGTAAAGCGGTGCTGGGCTATTTCGGCGAGAGCTATGAAAAAGAAAACTGCAGCACCTGCGATATCTGCGTCGGAGATGTGGAGCGGGTCGATGCCACCGTGCCGGCGCAGAAGATTATGTCGGCCATTCAGCGGTCCGGCCAGAAATTCGGGGCGGTGCATATTGCTGATATTGTGGCGGGGGCCAAGACCGCGCGGATTCGGCAGTTCGGGCACGATCAGCTGAAAACCTATGGCGCGGGCAAGGATCAGGATAAAAAATACTGGCGGCGGATCATCGATGCGCTGCTCGCGCAGGAATGCCTGGTGCAGAATGCGGATCAATATTCAGCGCTGGAGCTTACTCCGAAAGGGAAGCAGGTGCTTTTCGGTAAGAGGACGTTTGAAACCATCCGGCAGAAGGAAGGCAAAGCGAAAGCTTCCATGAGCACCACAGGCGACTATTCGCCGAAGCTGTTTGAGCAGCTGCGTGCAGAGCGGAAACGGCTGGCGCAGGAAGAAGGTGTTCCGCCCTTTGTTATTTTCTCCGATCGCACCCTGCGCGAAATGGCGCTCTATTTCCCGGATACGGAGGAGGAGATGTCGAATATTTCAGGGGTGGGGGCTGCTAAACTCGCAAAATACGGCGACACGTTCATGACCATCATTGAAATGTTCAAGCTGATGCATCCGGGCGAGGTGGAAAAGCGGGCGTTGCTCCGCATTCCGACCACCGCGAAAAAGACCCGGAAAACAAAAATAAGTCAGACAGCGCGCGAAACGCTGAAGATGGCCGAGCAGGGTTTCTCGGTGGAGGCCATTGCGGCCGTGCGGGATATTTCAGAGGGCACGGTCAGCCAGCATATACAGGCCTTGCTGGAAAGCGGGCAGGGCGCCAAACTCGATATTGATCAGCTCATGGAACCGGAAACTCGAATCCTGTGCGAAGAGCTCTTCAACCGGCTTTCCGGAGCTTCCATGCGCTCCATCATTGAAGCATCCGGTAATAGGGTGACCATGGCCGACCTGCGGGTGGTTCGCGCATTTGCGCAGAAAACGTAGGGCCGTCAGGATACCGGTCCCACTTTGGGGCCAAAATAGACTCGCTTAACAGTCTGCTTAAGTGCACATTCCGCCGATTCCGAATTAAACGCAATCAGGACATAGGGTTATGAAAACATTTAAAGAGCTCGGTATCGCCGAAGATTTTATCCAGGGATTGGAAGAACTGGGTATTAAAAAACCAACCGAGATTCAGGCAAAAACCATTCCCATGTTGCTGGGTAAGTCCACCGACTTTATCGGCCAGGCACAAACCGGAACGGGGAAGACGGCCGCGTTCGGGCTTCCACTGCTGGCAGCCATTGACCCGAAACAGCCGGACATTCAGGCGGTGGTACTGGCGCCGACGCGCGAACTGGCCAAGCAGGTGCAGAAGCAGCTGTTCCGCTATACCAAATATACGGCGCGCATGTTTTCCTATGTGGTTTGCGGTGGCGACAAGATCGATGTGCAGATCGAAGCGCTGAAACGTCCGACCCAGGTGCTGGTCGCCACGCCCGGCCGTTTGATGGACCTGGTGCGTCGTAAAGCGGTCGACCTTTCCGGTGTTAAGACGCTGGTGCTCGACGAAGCCGACGAAATGCTGAAACTCGGATTCCGTGAAGATATCGATTCCATCATGAAACTGGCCAAAGGCCACATCTGGTTGTTCTCGGCCACCATGCCGACGGGCATCAAAAAGATGATCCACAAACATCTGGCCGCCGACTGCCCGTTCCTGAAAATTGATAAGCAGAATGTCGTGAACCCGAATATCCGCCATCATTTTGTGCGATGCACGGAAGGGGAAAAACTGCAGCATATTGTGGAGTTTCTCAAGGAACGCGGTGAGCAGCAGGGCATTATCTTCTGTCGTACGCGTCAGGATACCATCGATTTCGGCGAAGCGCTCAAGCCGTTCGGTTTCTCCAATGTGGTGCTGCATGGCGACCTGATGCAGTCCGAACGCGATAAATATATGCGTATGTTCAAGAAGGGCCGCGTGCGCATTCTGATTACAACGGATGTCTCCGCTCGCGGGATTGATGTGGACGACCTCTCCTTTGTTATCCACCATCAGCTGCCGGAAAAAAATGAATATTATACGCATCGCAGCGGCCGCACCGGCCGGGCCGGTAAGTCCGGCATCTCGCTGGTGCTGGCCACTCGCCATGATGACAAACGCATCGAAAAGCTGGAGAAAGACCTGAAAATCCAGTTCCGGGAAATTGCATAATTATAATCTATCGATTACACGGGTTCCTCTGATTGCTAATCCCTTTAATCAGTACAATCTGTGGATAAAGCATCATGTCTGAACTTGTTGAAATCTATACGGATGGGGCCTGTAAGGGAAATCCCGGGCCGGGCGGCTATGGCGTGGTGCTGATTTCCAACGATCGGAAAAAGGAGCTCTCCGGCGGGTTCCGCAAAACCACCAATAACAGGATGGAGCTGCTGGCCTGCATTGTCGGGCTCCGCTCGCTGAAAAAGCCGTGTGTCGTGGTGCTGACCAGCGATTCCAAATATGTGGTCAACGCTGTGGAAAAGGGCTGGGCGAAAAAATGGCGTTCCAATGGTTGGAAACTTTCGCCATCGAAACCGGCTAAAAACCCGGACCTCTGGGCCGAACTGCTGGACCTTTGTGACGAGCATAAGGTTGAGTTTAAGTGGGTGAAGGGGCATAACAACCATCCCGAAAATGAACGATGCGACGAACTGGCCGTTGCCGCATCCAATGAAAAAGAGCTGCCCGTCGATGAAGGATTCGAAAATCCGGGCCAACCAGAAGGCGACTTGTTCAGCCTCTAAGAGAGAATTATTTTATGAAAAAGACCATTACACTGACGCACGAAAAAATTAAATATCCGCGCCTGATCGAAGCGGCGAAAAGTGAAGTGCGCAAATATGTTAAACGCGAACGCCGGCGTACACTGCCGGCCGGTGTGGACTATTGGGACTTCGATTGCAAGTTCGGCGACACCGAAGCAGACGCAAAAACGGTCCACCTTACCGAAATTGACGCCTGCATCAGCGATATTGAAAAGCGTGAACTGAAATCGTTCTATGTTGAAGTTCTTCGGAAAGAAGGCGTTCGATCCAAGCCGGAAAAAGCAGAGCGCGTGGTGAAGATGGATATTCCGAAGCCTAAAGGCTTCGGCGAATAATTAAGATCATCGTTGGAGGGGCAGAGGCCTCTCTGCCCGGGCGCACAGCGTGCGCCCCTCCAGTTGAGAAAGAATATGCAGCAGAAAAAACCATTTAAACAGCCGCCGAAAAAGTTTCAGCCCCGGGGAATCAAGATTCTCCACGAGGACTGGGATCTGTTGGTCATCGATAAATCCGCCGGCATGCTCAGTGTCAGCAACGAAGAAGGCGTGGAGTCCGCGCAGTCGTTACTCAACGACTATGTCAAAAAGGGCAACTCCAAATCGAAGAACCGGGTTTTTGTGATCCATCCCCTGGAAAAAGAAGTTTCCGGTATTCTGGTCTTTGCCAAGACGGAGGCCGCCAAAGATTTCCTAATGGATAAGTGGAACGATTTTAAAAAGCAGTTTGTCGCTGTGGTGAATGGCGTGATGGAAACTGAAAAAGGGGTGGTGACTTCCTACCTGACTGAAAACAGCATTCACAAAGTCTATTCCGTATCCGATCCGGCCGAAGGAGTTTTTGCGCGTACCGGCTATCAGCTGTTGAAGGCGGCGGAAAATTTCAGTCTGGTGGAAGTGAATCCCATGACGGGCCGGAAGAGCCAGATGCGCGTTCATCTGTCCGATGAAGGCCATCCGGTGGCCGGCGATAAAAAATATGGAACCAAGGGCGGCCTGAAACGTCTTTGTCTGCACGCGCTGTCGGTGGATCTTATGCATCCCTTCAGCAAAGAACCACTGCACATCGAAGCGCCGATGCCAGGCTATTTTAATGCGGTGCTGAGCAGAAGTAACTAAATACCCGCTTCACTTAAGGCACAACGGCCACGAAGTTAACCGGAATGGTGTTGGTTATTATCGGCGCAGGTAGAGCTTTGCGCAGCCAATGGCGTCGGACAGCGCTTCATGATGTTTGAGCGGAATGCCGAGCCGTTCGCAGCAACTGTTGAGCTTGTAAGGAACATATCCTTTCGCCTTGTAAATCCGCATGGTGCATTCCCAGCGGTCGGCCAGTCCCAGTTCCCCGTAGTAGAGATCGTAATATTCCATGGTGCGCTTGAGAACGGAGCGGTCGAACACTTCATTGTGCGCAACAATAATTCGATCCTGCAGGCGCTTACGTATTTCAGGATAGAGCTGATCAAAGGTCGGCGCGTTTCGCGTATCCTGTGGCTGAATCCCGTGCACGGCGATGTTCATGCCGAAATATTCATTGCCCGGCGGTTGGATGAGGGTGAAATACTCTTCGGTAATTTCTCCGTTTTCCACAGTCACAATCCCCACCGCGCAGGCGCTGTCGCGCTTGCCCGTAGCCGTTTCAAAATCGATCGCCGTAAAATTCATGGCCGGCAATATAGCGATTGGGGGGCGAGGGGTAAACACAAAGCAACGGTGTTAAATGACAACCCCAAAATCAGGATTTTTAACGGCTGAGTTCGCGGCGATGATTAATTTCCGCATGACGGCGGTC
>JAROAZ010000051.1 GCA_029432775.1 Pontiellaceae bacterium B12227
CGCAGCCATCAAAAGCCCAAACTCAACCGGCATTACAGCCACTCGAAACCAGCTCAGATGTTATTCATTCCTTTCATAGGTTTTTTGACAGAACCATTTTCATTTTAAAGAGAAAGACCCGCCATCAGGGTCTTCCAACTGAGGTTGCCTATAGCTCGTTGATCTGCAGACGGAGGAAACCTTGGTTCTCGTCATCCGTTGCAATGGAGTTCGTAACGATGAGGTAATCGTCTGCCAGCGCTCCGCTCGTCACAGTGATGCCTGTGTTAGTCCAGCTTCCAGCAACCAGATTGCCCATGTCATTGATTTCGACGTTATATTCAACGCCTTCGGTATCGATCAGCATGGCATGCATCATGTTCAAGTAATTGGTCCCATCCACAGAGGAGGTACTGATTGAGAAGACGCCCCGATCCATCGCATTGGTCGGGTTGCCCATCAGCGCATATTCGGCCAGATTGTTCAGGTCGTCTTCATCAGGATCTTCATCCATACCACCCACGCCATATTCAGACGCCCATTCTTCGTAGGGAATCACGACAGGAGCACCTCCCGTTGCCACAGCCACATGAAAACTTTCGATCTGGCGGTTGGTTGTATATGTGTCAGTCCCGCTGGCCGACGAATTAAAACCACCGTATAAGGTCGAATCAAGCCAGCTTTCTTTCACATTAAATTCGCCTTCTTCTACCGAGTAGCTCTCGACTTGCGTTCCAGCCGTCAGATTGCTCAGCACCATTGCCGCAGACCAATCGTTGGTCGCCGTACCCGGATAAAGTTTGAGCGAGAGCTTGAGGTTGTCAGACGAATCGTTGGTCACCCCTCCGTCAAACCCTAGCGCGCCTTCGTCAATCAGATCGGAAAAGGCAGAAAAGCCGTATTCCTTCTCAGAAAATACCATTCTGAGCTGATCCGCCGACGTCCGCTGCAGATCGACACGGATGAATTTGGGAAAGTTGTTGAAATTATCCACCAAGTTAAAAGTCATGAACGATCCTGTTGCATTCGTATTGATGGTGCGGTCGAAGCGAAATTCGCCCCCCACCTCGAGCATTCCGTTGGTCGTCGAAAGCGGCAAGGTATACGTCATTTGCTTGTATTTGTTAGTGGTCAACTCCACATAGTTGGTCGAAGCGTCCACCACCGTATCGATCTGATCACTATTACCGCTCCAGTATCCCTGCTGACCGAAGAGCGATCCAGACTCATAGCCTTGTTGCGCTGTAAATTCGACCTCTTCCACCTGCTCAAAGATTTCTACGTCTTCCGACCCCGCAGTAAAGCGATCGACCTTGCGATTCGATACCAAAGCTGTAGCGTCATCAGTCACACTGTTGATATAGGCATAGAGACTGTCGTCGGTGAAAAAATTCTGCGTGGTGTCGAACGCCACAGTAAATGACTGAATCTCGGTCCCTGCCGTCAGGTTGCTGAGCACCGCAGAACCGGACCAGGAAGATGCGTCAGCACCGCGAGTGATCGTATAGCCAAGCCATAAGTTATCGGACGCGGAAAAGGTTTCATTAGTATCAAACCCGAGTAATTCCTCCTTTAAACCATTTGACTTTTCATTCCCCACCACAGGGCCGGAATTCGCCGTCTTTAATCTAAAAAAACCCGCGACGCCGTGCGAAAGCTGCATCTCCACGCGATCGCCGGCGAAGGTCGGCGATTCCTTAAACCCGATACTGATAACATGTTTATCGTTTGCATTGCCAAAAGTGCGGTCGAAGGTAAACTCGATACCCACCGAATATTGTGTATTCGAAGGAAATGCCGTTTGGTTGATCGCCTTCCTATAGCCTTCAACCCCGAGGAGTGCTATAGTGCCCGTACCGTTGGTATCGACCTGGTAATCTGACTGTTGATCATACCAATCGGGATGATCCCCAATGCTCCCCGGCAGAAATCCCTCTTCCGCAGTGAAGTGATAATCGACTAACTGCCCATAGGCAGTTTGCATTGAGAATGCTAATAGTGCGATCAGGGCAGCGAATGTACTAAATTTATTCATGACCTCTCCTTATACATTTTCTTTCACCCGACACCGTGCCGGAATCCTCTGAAGCCCCAAACCCATAGCCAAATGAGGAGCATTCATAATCGTTCTACTTATTTGACCATCCTTTGTCAATATATATTTCCTATAATGATCACTCTTTGCGATTTAAACCCTTATATGTTAATTTTTTGTATTTTCTTACCACTCCTTCAGCGGACCCACCTGAACCAAATAAAAATGCTTAAAACCGAGGACAGACATCCTTTTACAAAGGAAATACCACAACATGGACGATATATATTGCAGAAGAACCGGAGACATGCTTTAAATAGTGATCTTTTAAGGAAAATCATGCCCAAACCAAAGAATAAAGAAGACTTTGCCTATCGGCACATCAGAGAACTCATTGACTCTGACCGGTTCCAGCTGGGCGACCTACTCCCCACAGAAACGGCTTTAAGCGAAGAGCTTGGAATAAATCGCACAACAATTTCAAAAGCGATGGCGGCCCTCAAAAACGAAGGCTATGTGGAACGGCGAGCTGGCCGGGGAACCATGCTGCTGCGCAAGCCGGCATCCAGCTCCTCGAAAATGGTTCTCATCATCTCGCCCTGGCCTACCTGGGATATCAAAGACGAACGGTTTTTCCCTCGTTTAATCTACTCCATGCAGACAGAAGCCATACGAAACGACATGACCACCATCAACCTCGCTATTCACGGGGAAGAGATTGAAAACAATGATTTCACCAAAATTCGCGACATCTACAACGCCTACGAATTTTTGGGAGCTATCGTCATTGATCCCTTTCTGGCCACACATGGAAAACTTCAGGAATTCCTTACCGATCTGGAATGCCCTACGGTCTGGGCCGGCTCCTCTCAAAAGGGAATGAAAAATGCGCACTGTATCGACATCGACGACCAACAGGCCACGTTTGACCTCACGGAAAAGCTCATCGAGTCGGGGGCAAAGAAAATCGCCTACATCAGTTATAGACTCAACACCACCTTTCGCAACCGCCGGCTGGAAGGCTACAAGGCGGCACTGGAAAAACACGACATCGATGCCTCCGAGCAGCTGATCATTTTCAACAGCACACCCGTAACACTCAAAGAAGCGGGCCGCGAATGTGCCGGCATCTATACCGCCCGCAACCTTGATGTCGATGCTGTGGTACTCAGCGACCTGCTCATGATCGACGGCATCGTCAGCTTCTGCGAACAGCTGCAGACCCCCCCTCTGCTGAAGCTGAAAAAACTCCCCGTCGCCACATTCGACTACGAGATGAACCACGGACACCCCAATATACGATTCTCCGCACTTCAACCGATCGAGGAGATTGGTGCCAGAACAATCCAGATGCTGATGGAAATCTGTCAGGGGAAACCTAACCTCCCACTGATAGAAATCCTCAACCACGAAATCCACTCCACAGGAAGCTGAGCGGGAGAGCGAGCCGCACAAGCGCCGGAAAACCTGCGCCTCCTATCTCGCTGAGGCAGCTTTAAACTGCTTCCCTTGAGTAAACGCAACATGCTCCCGATGCAGCGCAGCCAGCTTCTTCTCGATGTCGGCATACGCAGGGTCCCCTGACAGGTTTTTACGCTCGAGCGGATCTTTTTCGTAATCATACAGCTCCGTGGCTTTCGGCTGATCGGCGAACCGCATGCCCTGCCGCTCTTTTCTCATGCTAGCCCAGTACCAGGCAACATAGCGATACCGCTCAGTTCGGATCGCAATCCCCCAACTACCCTGGTGCGGATAAATACTTGCGGCATAGGACTGGATCGATGCGTTCGGATCCTTCAAAATAGGCACGAGGTTTTTACCGTCCAGCTCAGCCGGCGTATCCAATCCAGACAACTCACAAAGCGTTGGATAGAGATCGATAAAATTGACAGGAGAAATAGATCGGCCTGGGGGCGTTCCCGCATTGGCAATAATCAACGGGGATCGTGTGGATTGCTCATAGGTCGTGTGCTTCCCCCAGAGTTGCTTGTCCCCTAAATGAAATCCATGATCCCCCCACAACACCACTAGGGTATCCTGAGCCAACCCCGTCTCGCGAAGCGTCTCCAGCACCTTTCCAATCTGCGCATCCACGTAGGAGACACAAGCCAGATAACCGTGAATCAGCTCTCGCTGGGTTGATTCGGGAATCACCCCTTCTTGAGGAACCCCGCTATACGTACGCGCCTCCACATAGTCGGTCTCCGCACAGGCCGGTGCGCCCTCGGGATAGTGCTGAAACGGCGCAAGCTCCAATGCGCTGCGATCATACAAATCCCAGTATTTCTTTGGGGCCACAAAGGGCAGATGCGGTTTCTTAAACCCAAGCGCCAGAAAGAACGGTTTCCCCGATGTCTTCAGCTCTTTCAATTGCTCTATGCCACGGTTGGCGGTACCGCCATCGCTATAGGCATCGTCAGGAACATCATAACACTCCACCGCCGGGCCGCCGCCATGATCCCGAATATAAAGATCCAGCGTCTTACCCTTCAGCCCGTTCGCCTTACCCTCGGCTTTAAACCGATTCACCAGATCCTTCAACGCCGGGTCATGATAACGTCCGCTAATCGTCGGGCCGCCGGTTTTCTTATTGTACGGATTCTTTCCGAAAAAAGTAGTCCAGGCCACTTCATCCTGCGGCCCATCCCAATCATCCTCCACATTGCGCGGATCATAAATTTTTCCGGTTCCGACCACGGTGTATCCGTTATTTTTAAAGTGCTGCGGCAGCGTCACGATATCGGGATATTTCAGACGCAGCTTATATCGATCCGGCCCCATTCCATAGATCCCGGTCGTGTCCGGGTAATAGCCCGTCAGCAGACTGATGCGCGACGGCCCGCAGAGCGCCTGCTGACAATGCGCATTCAAAAATACGGTTCCGGCATCGGCCAGCTTGTCGATATTCGGAGTGATTGCGTAATCAACCCCATAACAACCCAGCAACGGCTTCAGATCATCCACCGCAATAAAGAGGATATTTTTTGGTTTGGCGGGCTCCGCTCCCGCCGAGACAGCCAACAGCGAAATACCGACACAGCCAATGATCATTCTACATAAACGACAAGTTTTCATATTATTTTTCCGTTTTTAAGTACGCGCCACTTCCCACCCAAACCCATCAGGGAACACGCCGTACACTTACATCATCCAGATACAGACCCTCTTTACTCGTCGTCGTCCCGCTGGAGAGAATGACAAGCGATTTCACATCCGCCGCCGTACCCAGCAATGCCTGAGCAGAAGACACAATATTGGACCCATCTGACCCGTCCGTTCCATACGAATCATAATCCACCTTCACATCGCCCTCCCCGACCAGGAACAAAAGGCTTCGTTGCTTGGACAGCTGATCCGCACTGCCCCAGGGATTCCCTCCAATGTAGTCTTCTCCCCCAACATCTATGTTGTTCAGATATATACGATCACCAACGCCGGTCCACTCAAAGCGAGCGATGGACTGATCCGACGAATCCCGCAACTCAAAGGCCATTCCCTTGTTGGCACCATAGCGCCGAATCAGGAAATTAAAATCCACCGTCAACGACTGACCGGTCAAAGGAAAGGCAGTGTCAAAATCCAGTCGGGCAAAAAACTCATCACCCACCACGTTCACCGCATCATCCATCAGGAGGGTGAGGTCAGAAGCCAGAAGCCCATCCAGCGCAAAAGTAGCACCGCGTGCAGTATTCAATACCCAGGAACCCCCAGTCGTCACGGCATCCAACCCATCCGCAGTGATCGAATCATACTTCACCCCATCAAAGGCGGTGCTGACATCCTCCCAATGGGTTTCTCCCCCCTCCTCAGGAATATCCTGAAGGAACCGGACAAAGCCATGAGATCCCTGCACGGGAAACTGATAGCACTCATTGGAAAAAACGCCGCCATGATACCACGTCTCGAGGTCATACGAGAACAGGATGGGCGGCGCACCGGTATGACTGCCATCCCGCATCACAGGAACACTCCAACCATTCGTATCCACCGTAATACCCCCAGCCCACTCCAGCGATTTATCCTTATCGGAGACCAGTGGATCGGAGCCCGCCACGAATTCATACCAATCAGTGATACTATCCCCATCCGAGTCCGCATCCAGATCCCCGCCTCCGGTGGCATCCTTCCAAAAATCATAATTCATAGCCCCCGTCTCGCGATCATCAGACGGTTCCGCATATCGCTTTGGCAAACGAGCCGACAACCGATCGATGATAGGCCGACTGGAAGCCTGGCTTGCGATATTCGTCCACTCCATTGGATCGACCGCATGATCATAAAGCTCTTCCGACCCATCCATATAGCGAATATAGCGCCACCGATCATCCCGGGCCGCGACGCACTTATAACCATCCTCCGTGATGGCAACATGATCCCAATCAGCACCCGGATCATCCAATAGCGGGGCAAGACTGTTCCCTTCATTCTCCGGATTATCAGGAAGGCCGCAAAGATCGGTCAGCGTCGGATAAAGATCCAAAAGAGACACCGGCCTGTCGCAAACCTGACCGGCAGCGGTCACCCCCGGTACAACCCAGACCATTGGCGTACGGGTGGACTCCTCCCATAAGGTAAACTTGCGCCAGGTCTGCTTTTCCCCCAGATGCCAGCCATGATCGGTCACCAGTACAACAATGGTATTGTTCTTTTTGGGATGGGCGTCGATTCCGTCCAAAATACGCCCAATCGCATCATCCGTCACCGCACAGACCGCGAGATAGCCCTGCACGCCTTCCTTCCATTTCCCCGCAGCAACAACCGCATCATGATCCCTATGGGTGCGCCCGATGTCCGGCACATCGTCTTGATCATTATCCTGCGTGATCGGCAGGCTAATCTCCTCTAGCGGGAAACGGTCGAAATATTCCTGCGGCGCAAACCACGGCAGGTGGGGATTATAAAAACCGCAGGCAATAAAGAAAGGATCCGGGTCGGTTTCATACTGCTCCAGCTTATCCAGCACGAACGTGGCACAGCGATACTCCGCCATATCCTCCGCCTGCTTGTCAATGACCCCCCAATCAAACGTCGTGGTGGAAGAGTAACTAGAGATCCCATGAAGCGGTCGATCTTCCGCAGGTGGAAGAGGGGATGAGATATTAATGCGAGATGAATCCCACTCGCTCACCGGAAAAGGCTCATCTCCGTGATAAACCTTACCTGTTCGATGCGTCTCATAGCCTTGTGCACTGAAATATTGATTCAGGAAAGTCACCGTTTTCAAACGCAGGTTTTCTTCCGTCCCCTGCCCATTGGCATAGTGACCCGTCGTCGACGGCAGCAGGCCGGACAAAAAGGAGGTGCGCGAAGGAGAGCAGGCCGGCGCCGTGCAATGCGCATTGCTGAACTTCATGCCGGACCCCGCCAACCGATCCAGATTGGGCATCTTCGCGTCAATATAACCGCCAAAAGAATCCGACCAGTCATTTAAGTCATCCACAACCAGCAGCACAACATTAGGCGGCGTACCTTCCGCTCGTACCGAGCAAAACATCCCCTCCGCAAAGACCAACAGACTCACGAGCAGCCCCCTCCGCCGCAAACCTAATTGAGCAGTAAACTGCTTTATCATGTAACTCCTTCTATTCGTCGCTTGGTGTCGCGAATCAACTTCAAAAACCGCACCTTCCGCCTTACTCCACCCCGGAGCTGAATTCCCCAAAAGGACGACCAATAGAAAGCACATAACCCGACAGGTGCTCTTTCATCTCCCTGAGCACCTTTTTGTACTCCGGATTCATCGCAAGGTTTTTTGACTCCTTCGGATCCCGCTCCAGGTCAAACAACTGATCGGGATCCGCAAAGCCGTTCCGTTTATAGGTCTGACCAAATGGCGACTTGACCCACAGGCGATCAAAGTTGCCCGCATCGATGTTTTCAGCCAGCGTACCGCTTAAATTTGGACTCATGCCGCGTTCGAGCATCTGGTCGTTGTAGCGGATAGCGATGTATTTGTGGTCCCGGGTGACCACGGATTTTGCATAGCCCATCTCGGTGTAGATTGCTTCTTTGAGCACATCGGTTTTGCCTTCCCAGACCGGCAGGATGCTCATGCCGTCCATTTGCAGCCCCTCATACGGCTTCGCCCCGGCCACATCCATGAAAGTCGCCGCCATATCGGTGACATCAATCAACGCATCATCCACCTGTCCGGCCTGAAGCCCCCCCTCCGGCCAGCGGGCGATGAAAGGAATATTGTTGCCGCATTCGTACGGAGTGGCCTTCCCTTCCGCCTGCTGGTCAGCGAGGTAGATAACCAGCGTATTATCGAGTTTCCCCATCGCTTCGAGCTTATCGATAATCACCCCGATTCCTTCATCCATCCACAGGGTCATCTCCGCCACGACCCCTTTGTTTTTAGGAATGGCGGAACGGGGACCCATGACTCCGACGGCCTTATCCGTGATCCCTTCGGGGGTTACCGTCACATCGGCACTTTCGATCGGTTCGTGCGGACCATGTGTCGGCGTGAAGGCCGTCCACAAAAAGAACGGTTTGTCATCTGGCGCCTGCTCAAGAAAATCGAGCGCACCCTTCACCGTGTATTCCACGTTGTGGTGCTCCAGCGCCTTCGGATACTGATCCACCACATTCCCGGCGGTAATGCACTCGGCATAATCAAAGCCGTAGCCAAGGATCAGGTCGCGCTGAATTTCGACCGACTCCTGAAGCATCGCCTTAATCTTCGGATCCGTGGGATCGGCATCATTCGGAATATGGTGAAGCGGAAGCAGATCATGAAAATCGCTATGCCACTTGCCGGCTGCGCCAGTGAAGTAGCCCGCGTTTTGAAGCGCCTGTACCATGGTGTGGTCGGTCTCGCAGAAGAATGCACCGTTGCGGATCGGCGGTTGATAGTCGTATTCCTTAAAGAACCTGTTGCGGCAGCGGCTCGGATAGGAGCCGGTCAGGCAACTGTAGCGCGTCGGAACGCAAAGCGCAGAAGTGGTGTAGGCACGCGTGTGAAGAACGCCTTCCTCGGCCAGGCGGTCGATGTTCGGCGTTTTATATTTCGCGCCGTACGCACCGATGCTGCTCATATTCTGATCATCACCAATCAACACCAGAATATTCGGACGCTCCGCCGCGATCGCCAACCCCGCGAGCATCGTGCCGGCAAGCAGCAATGCCGCCTTCTTTCCTATAATCATACCCATTCCTCCAACCAAAAGACCTTCTCTCACTAGATACGACTCAATACACCAAACCCAAACCGAATCGTCAACCCATATAGCCATCTTTTTATTACTATATTGTGATCATTTAAACGGTGCGCTTGGCTTTTTGCGTGATGTTGACGAATGTATGAATGACTGAACGAACTATTATTTCCCGGACCTCTCGTACACCCGAACGTAATCGACACAGGCATAGGATGGCAAACGTGATTCCGGGTTGTCCTCGAATTTGCCGACCGCATAACCCCAACTGTTTTTGTTTCCGCTTGCTGGATCCCCGTTGGCAATTTCAATGGTCATACGAAGGCCGTGATCATCTGCCGAAGAAACATTCTGGGTATTCACCCAATATATTGAGTTTATTAGTCGCCTGGGCTGCCCCCTGTCGGGTGCGTAAGGGACTTTCACCCTCAAGTGAATGCGCCCTGCCGGGCGCACACAAAAAAAGCCCCTGAAAACAGGGGCTTTAGAGTGGAGCCGGCGGTCAGAGTCGAACTGACGACCAACGGATTACAAATCCTCTATTATAATGATCTTTTTACTTTGTTTTACTACATTTTGAACCCTAATTATTGCATTTATTTGGCAATTGTTTGGAAATATTCTTGTTTTAACACTCTGAAAAATCATATGCTTCCACCCGTAATCCGGAGGCAATAAAATGGACGCACAAGACATAATCCGAGGCTCACTGGAGCGGCGAAAAACGTCCAAATGGTGGTATGGTTCATACCGCGCGGACGGGCAACGAAAAACCATTAACCTTCACGTTGAGGTGCGCGGCACTCCACCCGGGGACAATGAAGAGTTCGGCAGTGTGCAATTCGAACGTTCCAAAGCAGAAGCGAAAACAACGCTGAAATCCCTGTTGGCGGAGATCAACAGCACCCGCACATCGGAAGAGCTTGCCCAGGCCGTCCATGAAGCCCGTACCGGCCGTCGTATCACCGTGCATCGCCTAACCGACCTGCCGGAACTTTGGAAAGCGATGCCTCGGAATAAGCCTCCTTCTTCAGCCTATCAAAAAGAGAGTCTGAGGATCATTCAGGGATTTATTGACTGGATGGGAGAAAACCATTCCCCTACCTCCAAGCTGGACCATGTTTCGACCGAGCATGCCACAGCATATATGGAGCATCAAAAAGACCGGGGAATTACCCCGCGCACCTATAATAAGATTCTGACCATCCTGAAGGCAGCCTGTCGCCGCGGAGACTGCAGAGCGTTTGATGATATACGGCAGAGGCCGCTTGAGACCATCCACCGCATCCCGTTCACCCCGGAAGAGTTGACAGATGTACTGGAAGCCGCAAAGAGCGAACCGTTGATTTATCCGCTTGTCGTGACCGCCGCCTGCACAGCCATGCGCAAGGGTGATTGCTGCCGCCTTAAATGGGAAGCCGTGGACCTGAAAAGCGGCTTCATAACCGTTAAGACCTCCAAGACCGGGCGGACCGTGGACATACCGCTTGCGGATCTCCTGCGCTCTGAAATCGAAAAACAGCGCGGCAACAAAAGCGAGTACGTCTTTCCGCAACTCGCAAAACAATACGCTGCCGATGATGCCCTGCTGACCAAACATTTTAAAAGATGCCTTGCGCGGGCAGGCTTTCATGACGGGAAACCTTTGCCTCACGAGCTGAAGGAGTATGACCAACAGGAACTGGCCCAAAAAGCCGAAGTCCATTTTCAAACTATCGCCACCGAAGAGAAGCGCACAAGAGCCCGTGCTGTGCTCAAACACTACACCGCCGGCAAAACATTGTGCCGATCCGCAGATCTGGCAGGCGTGTCGAAGACCTCGGCCTCCGCCTACCTGAACGAGGTCGAGCAGGCTACCGGCATAGCCTTCATCCGTGGCAAGCAGCGCAAGGCCGAACTAACTGAAAGCCGGGGGAAAACCACACAGGAGCGAAAGACGGGAATCGTAAAAGCCTCTGTGCGGGACTTTCATGCCTTGCGCACCACCTGGATTACATTGGCCCTTATGCAGGGACTTCCGCTGGAGCTGGTCCAGACCGTCACCGGCCATGCGACCGCCGGAATCGTCATGCAGCACTATTTCAAGCCGCATCGCGAACAGCTCAAAACCGCCCTGCAGAAATGCATGCCCACTCTGCTGACAAGCAGCCATTCTGCAACGGCACCGGCAGCCCCTCCCGACAGGACCATTGAAGACGCGATCCGCCTGCTTGGAACAGCTCACTCCAAGAACTGGAAATCCGTCATCAACGAAACCCTGGGGATTCTGAAAAGCGCCGCCACCCGGAACTGATAAAGAGACCGTTAATTGCCTTTAGCCTGAATATTTCACAAACAAAGAAGCGCTTTTCCTGTTAACTGCTATAATGCAGTCTCTTACCACAGAGAACACAGGAAAAACGCTATGACACAATGTACACAAACAAATTTTGATTTTCCACCTTGTAAATCCCGAAAGGTTTCCTTCGATTTTTCGGGTGGGAATATTTCATCGAACGGCGGCGTTCTGCTGCTGAAGCAGGCGGACGCGAAGCTCGGACTCACACACGCGGCGGCCCGGCTGATTCCGGATGGTCGGCGCAAGTCGAGTGTGAAGCATTCCACGGTGCAGATGTTTCGGCAACGAGTCTATGCGATTGGTTGCGGCGAAGAAGATCTCAACGACCACGATGAACTCCGGCATGACATCGCTCTGCAAACAGCGGTCGGTTCCGACAAGCCGCTGGCCAGTCCTTCGACACTCTGCCGTTTTGAAAACAGGGCGCAGCGTAAGGCTGCGGCAGATATGAACGCGTTGCTTGTAGATCGATTTATCGAAGCGCACGCCGCGGCTCCGAAAGAGATCATTCTGGACTTCGACGCAACCGACGACGTGGTACATGGCAATCAGGAGGGACGCTTCTTTCACGGCTACTATGACCACTACTGCTTCCTTCCGCTCTACGTTTTTTGCGGCTCACACCTGCTCTGCGCCTACCTGCGGCCTTCGAAGATCGACGGAGCAAAGCACACGTGGGCGATCCTCGCCCTGCTGACCAAGCGTATACGCCAGACCTGGCCGGATGTGAAAATCATCTTCCGAGGTGACAGCGGCTTCTGCCGATGGAAAATGCTCCGCTGGTGCGAGTCGCATGGAGTCGAATATATCGTCGGCATTGGCGGGAACGCCCGGCTCAGGCAATTCGGAGCCGCGCTCATCGAGCAATCCGAAGCGGCCTATGCCTATGAACAAACCTCAGAGAAGCAGCGGCTGTTCGGTGAGTTCAACTATGCCGCCGCGACCTGGGATCGTGAGCGTCGCGTCATCATCAAAGCCGAACACACGGCCCAAGGCGCGAACACACGGTTTATCCTCACTTCGCTTGAAGGCGATCCCCAGGCACTCTACGACAACGTCTATTGCGCCCGCGGCGACATGGAAAACCGGATCAAGGAACAGCAGCTCGACCTCTACGCTGACCGCACCAGTTGCCACAACTGGTGGCCCAACCAGCTTCGACTCATGCTCAGCTCGTTCGCCTACGTGCTCTTCGATCACATTCGGCGCACCGCGCTTCAGAACACCCGTCTAGCCAACGCCACCAGCGCCACCATCCGAAACAAGCTCGTCCGCATCGGAGCCGTCCTCGTCCGCAACACCCGGCGCATACGCTTTCACCTGAGCACCGCCTATCCCCGCAAAGAGCTCTTCAAACTCACCGCCGCACGGCTCCAATAAACCCTGAAGAGTGCTGTCCCCGGCACCGGAAAAATAACGGAGGGCGATGGGCGGAGCCTGCTCAGATTCAGTAGATTCTGTTCATTCCGCTAAAAAATAGCACGGCACACCCTTGCTTTGAGATCTTTGTGCCCTTGTATGTTTTTCCAATCAACTCAATGCAGGTAGGGAAAAAGGATTTTGAGAATGATTTTATCTTACGTCGCAGAAATCCTTTTTCCC
>JAROAZ010000052.1 GCA_029432775.1 Pontiellaceae bacterium B12227
CTGACGGATGTACTGACGGACAAGGCTTTGGATTTTATCGAAAACCATGCTGACAAACCGTTTTTTCTGAACATGTGGTACTACACCGTCCATACTCCGATTAATCCGCGGAAAGATAAGCTGGATAAATATCGTAAAAAGGCCGCCGGTATAGAAAAGAAAAAGGCGGTTCCGGACCATCAGAGTTTGAGCCGTGCCCGGCAGGATGATCCCGCTTACGCCTGCATGGTTGAAAGCATGGACGAAAATGTCGGGCGTATTCTCGATACATTGAAACGACTGGGGCTGGAAAAAGATACAATCGTTGTTTTTATGTCTGACAACGGCGGACTCTCAACCGGGTCAGGGCCTAATTCCCCGACATCATGCTTCCCCCTGCGCGCCGGCAAAGCCTGGGTTTATGAAGGCGGCATCCGCGTGCCGCTCATCGTCAGACTGCCGGGTTTCCAAACATTGGAAAATGTAGACGCGGTGTCCTCACCGCATTTCCAGGGTTTGGAAATTGATGAGCCGGTGGTCAGCACCGACCTCTACCCGACGATTCTCGAGCTGGCCGGACTGCCGTTGCGGCCGAAGCAGCACGTCGATGGCCTGAGCCTCAAGCCGCTGCTGACCGGTGAAAAGAAAGCGCTGGAGCGCGACGCGATCTATTTTCATTATCCGCACTATCACCACATCAACACCATGGGACCGGCCGGCGCGGTGCGCATGGGCGACTTCAAGCTGGTCGAACCCTTTGAGACCGGCAGGGTCGAACTCTACAACCTGCGCGACGACATCGGGGAACAAAACGACCTCTCGGACTCCATGCCCGAAATGACGGCCAAACTGACAAAAATGCTGCACAGTTGGAGGGAAGATTCCGATGCAACCATGCCGGAGCCGAATAAAAACTACACCGAGGAAAACGATTATCGGAAAAAGGGGAAATAACACACGCGCGCTCCGAAACAGCATGGTTTTGGCGATCGTTGCGCTGATGCAAATAGCTTTCGCGCTCGATGGGCATCCTGTGGTTCCATTGTGGCCGCCGGGAACCGCAAACGTGAACCCGGATGTGCCTGAGAAAGTCAGTGCGGATAAAAAGAGATATTCCAACATCCAGAACCCAAGCCTGACGGTATTCAAGCCGGAAAATCCGAACGGAACAGCCGTGATCATCTGCCCCGGCGGGGGCTATCAAATCGAAGCCTGCGGGGTGGTGGGGTGGCCGGTGGCCAAAGTACTGAACGAATCCGGTATTACAGCTTTTGTACTGAAGTACCGCCTGCCGACCACGAAGAATGTGGATTTTAAACATCCGGTTCCGCTGTCGGATGCATTACGGGCGATCCAACTGGTGAGACATCGAGCCGCTGAGTTTGGAGTGGATTCGGATCGTATCGGGATCATGGGTTTTTCAGCAGGAGGGCATCTGGCGGCTTGTGCGGGAACCTTGCATTCTGCGTATCGTTTTGGAGTGGATGAAATTTCCAAGGTCTCATCTCGTCCTGATTTCATGGCACTTGTTTTCCCCGTAATCTCCACGCAAAAAAACCTTGCCCATGGGTGTATTCATTTGCCGCTGTCCTCGGAGTGCTCGCCGCGACAACGGACTGAAATGTCTTGCGAACAGAATGTGAACGCAACAACCCCGCCGACCTTTCTCGCCCATGCAAAAGATGATACAACGGTGCCCTATGGAAATAGTGTGGTTATGCATGAAGCATTGAAAAAACAGGGCGTTTCAACGGAGTTGATTTTGTATGAAAAAGGCGGGCATGGGTTTGGGCTGGGGAGGGCAGGCACCGATTCAACTCAATGGCCCGGCGACTTCATTTGTTGGTTACAAGAAGTTGGGATTTTAAATTAGAGGAAGAGGGATGAAAAATATAAACGTGTTGTTGGCCGTTGCCTTGGCCTGTGGGGCCACCGTGTTCGGAGCTCAGAAGAAACCGATGGTTGCAAATACCCCCATCGAAATCAGATGCTCGGTTGCCCCGGTCCAGTCCACGGATGGGGTTCTGGTCGCGCAAGGAGGACGGGGGTATGGGTATGCTGTTTATGTTCAGAACGCAGTGGCCTGCTTTAGCGTTCGGATTAAGAACAAGCTGACCACCATCAAATCGTTGACACCGGCACCGGCCGCTCCGTTCGAGTTGGTTGCTGTGCTTGCAGAAGGCGGGATGATGTCTCTAAAGATCGATGAAGTTGAGGTGGCTGTCGGGAGTGCGGGAAGCCTGATTCCAACGCAGCCGGGCATGGGTCTTTCTGTGGGGAAAGATACCTCATCTCCAGTTGGAACATATGAGTTGCCATTCGCCTATCCGGGAAAGGTTTCCGAATTGTTCATCAATGGTGAGGCGTATGCCGTTCCTGCGGCCAGGCCAACGGCATTCTATACCCCCAAGCAGGACATGGATGGGCTAAAAAAAGCTGTTATAAAAGCCGGACTGCCGAACGTGCTGATGATCGGCGACTCGATCTCGATCGGCTACACGCCACCTGTCATAGATCTGTTGAAGGACGTGGCCAATGTACAGCGCGTAAAGACCAATTGCGGGGACACCCAGTCCGGCATGAGGAACCTGAAGCGCTGGCTGGGCACCACGCCGTGGGATATAATCCATTTCAACTGGGGCCTGCACGATCTCTGCTATCGCCACCCCGACTCAAGGGTTTATGGCAACCGCGACAAGGTGAATGGAACCATTGCCGTGCCACTGGAGCAGTACGAACAGAATCTGGAAAAACTTGTTCTGCAGCTTGAAAAAACCGGTGCAAAACTGATCTGGGCATCGACCACGGTTGTGCCGGAAGGCGAGGCCGGGCGGTTTCCCGAGGATGTCATTAAATATAATGCCGCCGCAGAAAGGATCATGCAAAAACACGACGTTGCCATCGATGATCTCTATGCCCTGACAGCAACGTTTCCGCCCGCATTTTTTAGCTGTCCGGGGGATGTGCACTACACGGCGGAGGGATACCAGGAGCTGGCCCGGCAGGTGGCGAATTCCATCAAAGCTGAGTTGAACTGAACGGGGGTGTGGAATGCGAGCAGGAGCAAAACGACTGGCGGAGCAAATAAGGGTCGTCGTTTTCACAACCATGTACACAGTATGTCGTTGACCGGGATTCAACGTGGACTAAGCCTTTATGGCGCATCCTCTAAAGACAGGATGGCCCATTTTCGATAACAGGGTATGCTTGTTGGTTAGCTTAAATAGGAATAAATAGGAGAGAATAATGAAGCGATTGATTTGTATGATGCTGTTGGGCGCGGGATTGTCTTCATTTGGAATTGGAGACCTCCAACCGTTGGAGAACTGGGAGCCGGTGGCTTCCGGGGTTTGGAAAGTGCAGATCGGCGAAACCGACCGCGAGCTTGCCTATACCGATATGGCGGCGAGGCCTCCGCGACTGGATGCGCTCAATGCGCTCCCGGACGTCCCGTTTCCATTCAGCGAATCACCGATTGAATTCCACCGGTCAGACGAACGGATGGTTCAGGTTCACATTCCGACGAAAAGCGATGAGGTCATTTATGGCTTTGGCCTCCAGCTCGACGGCATCAAAAAAAGCGGCAAGGTGCTCAATTTGAATGTCGACCACTGGGCAAAGGGCGGGGGGCGCACCCATGCACCGGTGCCGTTCTATATTTCCAGCAGGGGCTACGGGGTGTTTTTCAACACCGCGCGCTATCTCAAAGTGCATGTGCAGGTTGGTAACCGCAAGGATTCCCCGAATCTGCCGGATCCGGTCGACCGCAACCCGCCGCCGGAAGAGCCGGCTCCGGGCCCGTGGAAGGCATTGCCGGACAGTGACGCGGTCGAGGCGAATGTGAGGGCCGCCGGGCTGGAGATGATTGTCTTTTCCGGCAAAAGCCTGCAGGATATTGTGGCGCGTTATAATTTGTACTGCGGTGGCGGAGTGCTTCCGCCGCTGTGGGGGCTTGGGTTCTGGCACCGTGTGCCGTCGGACTTCAATGCTGCGCAGTCGCAATCGGAAGTCACTGCGTTTGCCAGGCATCGGATCCCGCTTGATGTGCTTGGCCTTGAGCCCGGCTGGATGACGCGCTCCTATCCCTGTACCTTTGAGTGGCAGAAGTACCGCTTTTCGGATCCGGCCGCGTTCACGCAGCGGATGCTGGATCAGGGCATCCGGCTGAACCTGTGGGAAAACCCTTTTGTTTCGCCCGAAGGAACGCTCTATAAAAAACTGTATCCGCTGTCCGGCTCGCATCTCGTATGGCTCGGCCTCGTGCCGGACTACACCCTGCCCGAAGCGCAGGAGATCCTCTGTACGCAGCATGCAAATGAACATTTATCCATCGGCGTGAGCGGCTATAAAATCGACGAAGTCGATGGCTACGACCGCTGGCTCTGGCCGGATCATGCCACCTTCCCGTCGGGCACACCGGCAGAGGCGATGCGGCAGGCCTATGGATTGATCATGCAAAACATGCTCTACAAAGACCTGTTTCATAAAAACAATACACGGACATATTCTCTGGTGCGGTCCAGCAACGGCGGAGCTTCCGGGCTGCCGTTTGTGCTCTACAGCGATTCCTATCAGCATTCGGAATACATCACCGGTGTTTCCGCGGCATCGCTCGGAGGTATTCTCTGGACGCCGGAAGTGCGGCAGGCCGGTTCGCCGGAAGAATGGCGGGCCCGCATTCAGACGGTCTGTTTCTCGCCGCTGGCTATGCTCAATGCCTGGTCCTCTAAAACCAAACCGTGGGAATATGAATCTGTGACGGACGATGTGCGCTCCGTGATTCAGCTGCGGATGCGTCTGCTCCCGTATCTTTACACGGCCTTTGCCGACTACAATCGCAAAGGGATTCCCCCGATGCGCGCCATGGTGCTGGAGCAGGGGGTGGGTCCGGTTAAAACCAGGGACGCAGCCGCCAAGCTCGACGGCGTAACCAACCCCTATGCCGAAAGCGTTGAGCTGGAGCAGAACGATCAGTTCATGTTCGGGCCGTCAATCCTGGTGGCACCGTATTACGAAAAAAATCTGCTCAAGCGCAACATTACATTGCCGAAGGGCAACTGGTACGATTTCTACACCGGCGAGTTTGTTGGTAATGGAACGACCATCGAGGTGGCGACACCTGAACGAATACCGCTGTTCGTCAAAGAAGGCGCGGTGATTCCCATGCTAACGAAGTCCATCGATAACAGCCGCGATGCCTACGGTCATCCGCTCGAAGTCCGCCACTACGGTAAACAGCCCGGCTCATTCGAGCTCTATGAGGACGATGGAAAAACCTTTGACTATGAAAAGGGTGACTATGCCTTGCGTACATTCAGTTTTGCTGATGGAAAACTGACTCAAAAAAGAATCCGGCCAGGCGTGCCGCTCTTTGGTGAGGTTGAACGTTGGATGGAAATGACAAAGTAGGAAGAACGGTATGAAGAAACACATTTTAACGGCCTTGGCCGCGGTGGTTTTAGGAAGTATGGCGGGGTTTGGCAGGGAAACCCTCCCTCCCTTGAAAGGCGGGTCAGCTCCCCAAAGTTTCACCGGGCTTTGGGCGGATTTTGACCCGCGTGCGCAGCCGCTGGATGTCGAGGTGCTGAAGGAATGGGAGCAGGATGGCGTGGTGCTCAAGGTGCTGCGTTATCGCGTCGGTGTGTTTAAAGGACAAAAAGCGATGATGGCGGCGGTGTACGGCTATCCCAAGGGCGGGGAAAATCTGCCGGGGTTGGTGCAGATTCACGGGGGTGGGCAGTATGCCGACTATCGCGCGGTGTTCACCAATGCAAAGCGCGGGTATGCCACGATTTCCATTGCCTGGGCCGGACGCATCAACGCACCGGATTACAACGTAACGCCTGACGTGGTAAAACTCTTCTGGGAAAACAAAACCGATGATCCGAACTATAAGCTGACGACCGACTGGGGTGTGCTCGATGGCTACCACGCGCCCTGCCGAAATAAGGGCAACCAATTCCCGTCCGTCAAAGCGGCGGAATGGACGTTGGATTCGGTCGAATCCCCACGGAACAGTCCATGGTTTCTTTGCACACTCGGCGCACGTCGGGCGCTGACCTTCATGGAACTGCAACCCGAAGTGGATGCAGATAAGCTCGGTGTGTATGGCCATTCCATGGGCGGCAAGCTCACCGTGTTGACTGCCGGTTCCGATCCGCGCGTTAAGGCCGCCGCGCCTTCCTGCGGCGGTATCAGCGACCGCTACAACGACAATCGCCTGTTTCGCTCAACGCTCGGCGACGATATTTACCTCAAGAACATTTCATGCCCGATCATATTCCTTTCCCCCGCCAACGATTTTCACGGACGCATCAATGATCTACCTAAGGCGGTTGAGGAGGTTAAATCGGATGAATGGCGCGTTACCTGTTCCCCGCACCACAACCACCAAGACACCGCGCCCTATGAGGTGGCCACGCAACTCTGGATGGATCAGTTCCTGAAAGTAGTCTTTGCGTGGCCGGAGACGCCGGAGACGACGCTGAAACTGAAAACCGATTCAGGCATTCCTTCGTTTTCGGTGGCGGCGGATGATTCCAAACCGATTCTTTCTGTCGATGTGTTTTATACGCAACAGGGACAGATTGACGGTTTGAAGGATGACCGTAAAAATACGATAGCCCGCTTTTGGCATCACGTCAACGCGGTCAGAAAAGGGGGGCAATGGGTGGCGCAACTGCCGCTCTTTGATGTTCATAAGCCGCTGTGGGTTTATGCCAATGTAACCTATCCGCTGGATGAACCGGTTTCCGGCGCGGGCTATTATTACGGCACCTATACAACAGACCAATTCAATCTCTCTTCATTGGTTCAAATGGTGATGCCGGAACAACTGCAGTCTGCCGGCGTCAAGGCCACGCTAGAGCCATCGCTTGTGATTGAAACCTTCACCAAGGATTGGAAAAAGGAATGGTTTACCTACAAGCCCGAAGAGTGGGCACGTAAAACCCATAAAATCTACGATCCGCAGTGGGCGGCACCGGATGGCGCAAAGCTGTCGCTCAAGGTTCGATCGGCTAAACCGAACAAACTGGTGGTCGGTATCGATAATTATGCGGCGGAAGTTGACCTTTCCGGCGGTACCGGCTGGCAGAAAATCACCTTGTCGGCCTCTGATTTAAAGAATGCGGAAAAGGCGGGGATGGCCGATTGGAACGGCATCAAAGAGCTTCGTCTGGGTGCCGTGGAAACGCTGAGAGGGAAAGAAACCACTCGTCGGGTCGGTGCGCAGTGGAAGGGGGAACCACCGCAATTCCGTACCCTGCAGTGGATCGTCGAATAAGGACTGGGAGGTAGAGTGGAAAAAAGAACGAATATGCTGTGGATGCTGTGGATGGTGGGAGCGGCCGTTTTGACGACACTCCCTGCACCGGCAGTTTCAGAATCAAAAATCCCACAGGCGCTCAAGGCGGAGCGTCCCGGCGAATGGTGGGTGCAGCGGCACGATGAAAAAGTGGCCGCCGCGAAAAAGGGAAGAATCGATCTGGTGCTCATCGGCGACACCATTCGCTCCCTGCGCAACTCGATCCGTGATTTGAAGGGAACCGTCTTGCAGGCCGATAATTTTTATCTGAATTTGTTCCGCCAGGGCGGGGCATTTTGATTGGGAGAAGAAATCATGATTAATGATACACATCTTAAAAGAAGGCAGTTTTTTGTGTTAGCCGCCGCCGCTACCGGCGGGGTGCTGACTGCACAGGCCGGGAGCTTGAAAGACTCCCGGTTTGTCACCTTGAAAGACGCGCACCAGGGAACATTGGAGATTGATCTGCGGATTATGAATCAGTTTGAGATACAGCCGCAGGCGGTGCAGGATTTTTATACAGTCTGCCGCAACGCCCTGACCGGGCCGAATCCCGAGCGTGATTTGGCGAAAATTTGCCGGACTTCCAACCATTGGAAACTCGGCGGTCCGATGCTGGGCGACATTTCATCCACCGGCGTTGCGGTCTGGATGCATCTGCCGGAGCCGGGCGAGGTGAAAGTAGTCATGACCCCGGAAGCGGGCGGGGCGACCAAAACGTTTACCTCCGCCGGGGCGGAGCGGATTTGTTCTATTCCCTGCGAAGACCTTTCGCCGGATACCGCGTATGTTTATACAGTCTTCGACTCAAAGAACAGAGTGTTAGGGAAAGGTCGTTTTTCTACGGCTCCGACCGAGCTGTCTGAAAAACCCTTTCGAATCGCGTTCGGGACGTGTTTCCATAAAATCGGCCTGCATCGCCCGGAGCTGATGAAGCTGGTGCGCGAGCGCGGAAACCATGCCATGCTGGTGCTCGGCGATTGTGCGGTCGATGATCGGGAGTGCGACTTTGGCTTAATCAATGCGGATTATTTGTTGCGCAACCTGTCTGCGCCGTGGCAGAACTTGACGGCGAATGTGCCGGTGTTTGCCGCGTGGGACGATCATGACTATTGGGGGGATGATTCGGGCGGAACGCGCACGAGAGGCCAGCAGATCGATATCGATGGATTGAGAAAAAACTGGAACACCCAATGGAACAATCCGGGACGGGGCACGGATCGCAAGGGCATCTATTTTGAGACGAAAATCGGGCCGGTGCATTTCATTGCGCTGGATACGCGCTCCTGCCGGTTGGTTGACCGGCGCGGGAAACGGAACAGTTTCCTCGGTGAAGAACAGATGGCTTGGCTGAAGCAGCAGCTTCAGGAATCAACTTCGCCGTACATCCTGCTCAGCAGCGGTACGATGTGGAGCGATAATATTTCCGCCGGCAAAGACAGCTGGGGCACGTGGGATACCGAAGGGCGGGAAGAGGTCTTTAAGTTGATCGATGCCAAAAAGGGTTCGCAGGTCATCCTGCTTTCCGGTGACCGTCACGGCGCGCGCGGGTTTGCGATTCCTCGCCCTGACGGCAGCAAGATTTACGAGTTTGAAGTCGCGGCGCTGGGCGGGGTTCCCGGCCCCGGCGCGTTTGGCGCCAATCGGGAGCAGCAGCTCTTTGGATACCCGGGCCGGACTTGGGCTGTTGGTGAATTCACCTTCGAACAAAAAAACGGTCAGCCTGTCGCCACCTTCCGCCTTATTGGGTTATCTGGGGAGGAGATGGAAAACATCCCGCTGAATATGGCGCAGGAGCCGGCGGAATTGATTCAGGATGTTAAATTTAATTCATTGTCATCCCATAGCTCTTAAATAAAAAGGCTGGCTTGTGAGCTCTAAATCCTCCACTCGGAGGGTATGAAAAAACAGAGACAAAAACACAAGCCAGCCGGACATAGGTATACAACCTTGAAACAACTGTGCAACATGATTCCGGGACACATGGTCTCGAAGCTCGCGAAGGAGCATGGCGTGGACGCCCAGAGCAGGACGTTTACGCCGTGGAGCCACGTGGTCTCGGTGATGTATGCGCACCTTGCCCATGCGTTCGGGCTTAACGACGTGTGCGATGCGCTCCGAATGAATGCCTCGGCGCTCGCCACGGTTCGTTCGGCGGTGCCGCCGTCGCGCAACGGACTGAGCCACGCGAACATGAACCGGAACGCGGACATGGCCGAGGCGCTTTACTGGGGCATGATGAAGCACCTGACGCATACGGTGCCCGGCTTCGCGAAGCGCAAGGTGCGCAGCGGATACCTCCGCCGCTTCAGCAAGACGATCCACGCGCTCGACTCGACCACGATCCAACTGGTGGCCAACTGCACTGATTGGGCGAAGCACCGCCGCCGCAAGGCCGCGGCCAAGTGCCACCTGCGCCTGAACCTGCAAAGCTTCCTTCCGCAATGCGCTATCATCGACACCGCGAAGCACCACGACAGCACGAAGGCCAAGGAGCTGTGCGCCGGGCTCGAACCCGGTGAAATCGCCGTGTTCGACAAAGCCTACACCAAGTTCGGGCATCTCCATGAACTGACGGAACGCGGCATCTGCTGGGTTGGCCGTGCGAAAGACAACATGCAGTACAATGTCGTGCGCACGCTCGAAACCACCGCCCACAAACGCATCCTTCGCGACGAGGTAATCGAGATGGCGCTCGATAAATCGAAGGAAGCCTATCCGAGCGAGCTTCGCCGCGTCGTAGCACTCGTTGAAATCAACGGACAGGATGTCGAGATGGTTTTCATGACCAACAATCTGGAGTGGAGCGCGTGGACGGTCGCCGAACTCTACCGCTGCCGCTGGGATATCGAGGTGTTCTTCAAGGAGATTAAGCAGACGCTCCAGCTGAGCGACTTCCTTGGCCATAGCGCCAACGCCGTGCGGTGGCAGGTGTGGATGGGGCTGCTTGTTCACCTGCTCATGCGCTGTCTCGCATGTATGCATGACTGGGGGCACAGCTTCAAGCGGCTGTTCACGGTGGTACGTGCATCGCTGTGGCGGCGATGGGATCTTGATGCGTTGCTCAAATCCTATGGGACAGCCAAACCGCCCGGGCGCATGTGCGCCGCCCCGGAACAGGCGTACCTGCCGGGGTTGGGCTGAATGCTGTGGGACAGCCATATGCATAAAACGCGGAACCATTGTTATCCCATAACCAAGAAATCGGAACTGACTATATGGAACAGACATCAAAAACCTTAACAAAACCGGGCGCTTACCATCGGTTATCGCCCTCTATGGGATGACAGTGAATTTAATTCAGAAAACAAGTACGAGGTGGTGCCAGGCGGGATGAAGACCGGGGCACTCACGTACACGGATCGCGAGTATCGGGTTAAATCTTGCCCCGCCGAACTAAAGGGGGGTACTTTGATTAAGACTCCGATGGAGGACCGCTCCAATAAAGCCCCCGACCTGATTCGGTTTGCGCTGAAGAATAACGCGGTGGTCTATGTCGGCTTGAAGGATGAAGCGAAGGTTCTTCCAGCGTGGCTCGCGGACTGGGAGGCTACAGGCGTTTCCATTGATGCGAGCAACAAGCTGATGATCTATCAAAAGAATTTCAGCGCGGGGGAAACCGCCGAGCTTGGTTCTATTGTAAGTAGCGGAATTTCCTGTATGTACACGGTTGTTATTAAAGAAAAGTAGGATGCATATGAATCAGAAATTGATGATTGTCTCGTGGGTTCTCTTGGGCGTTATCGCCTCTTCTTCGGCATTTTCCAGCCCGCCGGCGGGTCACAATGCGGCCTCGTTCGGCGCAAAGGGCGATGGAAAAACGCTCAATACCATCGCGTTTCAAAAGGCGATTGACGCGACGCCCAAGGGCGGCGTTCTGACGGTTGGGCCGGGCCAATATGTAACCGGCACGCTCAAACTGAAGAGCAATATGGAACTGCACCTCTCTGAGGGCGCAGAGCTGCTCGGCAGCACATCGCTCGATGACTACGCCCGTGACAATCAGGGTGCTATCGAAGCGCCCGCCTTTAACAAGTGCCTGCTCTATGCCGAACATGTGACGAACCTGAAAATCACAGGGAAGGGCAGCGTGAACGGGCAGGGCACCCGTGAAAACTTTCCGGTCAAGCTTGAAGATGGCTCGCTGGGTGATCGGCCCATGCTGATCCGGTTTGTCGACAGCCAAAACATCACCTTCTCTGATGTCACCTTAAAGAATGCCGCATCGTGGTGCTCCCATCTGGTGTCGTGCGATGATGTGGTCATTCAGAACGTGACCATCGACAGTCAGGTGAATACGAACAACGACGGCTTCGACCTGGATGGGTGCAGGAATGTGCTGATTGAAAACAGTACGCTTCGTACGGGCGATGATTCCATCTGCCCCAAAAGCACCACGACACGATTGTGCGAAGAGATTATTGTGCGAAACACTCGGGCACAAAGCCATACCGCCGCATTTAAGTGCGGCACCTCCTCGCGCGGCGGGTTCAGGAATATGACCGTTTCCGACTGCGACTTTTCCGGCTGCCGGATGGGCGTGATTAAACTGCTGGCCGTTGATGGCGGTGTCCTCGAAAATATCACGATTTCCAATATCGTAATGAACGATGTGGAAGGCCCGATCTTTATTCGTCTGGGCAACCGCGGTCGTACGTATGACAAGCCGACCGAGCAAATCTACGGCAAAAAAGTCAAAAGTGAAGGGGCACCGCCCGGCGTCGTTAAAAATATCCGTATCAGCAATGTAAAAGCGACGGTTACCGGTGACGATCCAAAGCGCAACGGCATCATGATTTCCGGCATTCCGGGGCACTTCATCGAAGATGTGGTTCTGGAAAATGTCGATATTACGTTTCCTGGTGGCGGAACCGCTGAAGATGCCGCGCGAGTGGTTCCGGAAGACATTGCCCGCTATCCGGAACAGTTTTTCTTCGGGACGCTCCCGGCATGGGGTGCCTATATCCGGCATGCACGAAATGTTGAGTTTAAAAATGTAAACCTGACGACGCGCCGACCGGATCAGCGAAAGAAAATCGTGCTCGTGGATGTCGACGGGTTCATTGAAAAGTAGCGCAATCAACAATGTAGGGCGCATCGGCGTTGATCACCCATCGGGAAATCGCGGCAGGAGGATCCTTGGTCATGGAAATGGGGGGGCAATGCCGCCGGAGATGTAGATTCTTGTATTAATTGGTTCAACGGTTTGAAGTCAGAATCTTATTTATTATCCATCCTCACTAGTGTCCCAGTATTAGTCGAACAACTGCAACTGGTTGCAGAAGCCGCTTCCATTGATCCTGCATTCTCCGGTATGCGTCTTTTCGGAGTCCCCCTTGACAGAATTACTCGCAGGTGGTCTGTATACGCCTCTTCGGCGACCGCATTGACAGGTTACTCGCAGGTGGATTCGCGGGATGATTTCCATCGGGAAGGCGTCCAGCTGGAAGGTATACGCCTCTTCGGCGACCGCATTGACAGGTTACTCGCAGGTGGATTCGCGGGATGATTTCCATCGGGAAGGCGTCCAGCTGGAAGCTTCGGA
>JAROAZ010000053.1 GCA_029432775.1 Pontiellaceae bacterium B12227
TGGGATTCGATGGTGACGGCATCTGTGTTTGGGTGGATTACCCTGACGGCATGAGGTCGTATCCAAAACGGTCTGAGGCGACTCAAGCCATAATCCGATACACGGGGGGCCAATGACGGCTCCCTTAACTTTTGAAAGGAGAAACACATGAGTAAGCAATCAACGTTCGTTAAAGCATGCCTTGATCGTCTAGTGCCGGAGTTGGTGGGCCTGACCATTACTGGAGGTGCGGTAGATGAGTCTGGGGAATTCTGGGGCTTTGTGGCTGAGGGGAAACGTGGGCAGAAGACTGTCAAGAAGGTGGTCTTTGTGAACTGCGACCCTGAAGGCAATGGACCTGGGTTTCTGGAGGTTGAGGAGGGCTGAGTCACAAAATAGCCCCTGAAATACGGGGCTATGAATAAAAACTAAAAAAGTGGGGAAGATGGTGTTCGTGTGAACGACTATGCATGAAACGGCACCATTTTTTTTAGACTCCGGATGAGGGAGGTGGTGGCTGTTCATCCAAGGTTGATAGGTGCCTAGTAAATTATACTATTTCAAATGCGAATACAGATACTTGTATGAAATGTGTTTTATAAAAGAAATTATGACGTTAGTGTTTTTATGCATGCACACCATAAATAGGGTGTTGCGTGTGGGTGATTTCTGAACGGGGATAACTATGAATAAACGAGCTTTGTCGTTGTTGGCTTCTTCCATGATGTTGCAATCATGGGCTGTAACAGATACGCCCAATCTGAATTCGTCTTCAGAGACCATAACCTCGGTTGAACAAGCCGACGAGCTGGTCAGACAAGCCCAGGATCAATTCTGGATGTTGTTTCCTCCATCGGCAGATTGGCTCTACGTACATACCGAAAAGTCGGTCCGTCCCGTCGTCTGGAGTTTCGGCTGGCCCGATGCCATGAAGAAGAATCTGTATGCTGAGATGAAAGCCATCAACGGTAATCTGTATCCCGTCTATACCATCTGGGCTGAGGCCGACAGGGTTACCGGTGATCTTACCTATTACAACATGTACGGAACCCCGATGTGGACGAGCCTTGCGCCTAAAGGTTATACGCCACTTAGTCCGGTACTGGACCGGTATGGTGTGAATAGCGTAGGTGAGCTTTCAGAGCAGCAAAAGCAATTCACAGCATCCAGCATTGGACTTGAAATTCAATTGCTACCGGAGAGCTTCATCACATCGTATGTGCAAGATGTGGCCACTGAGTCTTATTTATCAATGGCGATGTCCACGGCTATGGCACCCATGGGCATGATGGTGTCGATGGAGTCGGAGCCCGAATTACAGATGGACATTGGTAGTCAGACTAACGGTGCGGTCGAGATATTTGTAGAATGGTTAAGCAGTCTTGATAGCGACACGCTGGATCTTTTCCATGCAACCGACTTGGTAGCAGCAAACTGGCAACTGGAAACTAACTTCCCGACCGCAGGTGTGACGAACTTCTATTTCAGCGACCAGGATACGAATCAGACCGCTCGGTTCTACGTCACTGGAACCGACTATGATGGAGATGAGGACGGATTAACAAGTGCCAGAGAAAAATACCTCCATGGAACACGGGCTGATCTGTTTGATACAGATGGTGATGGCCTCGGTGACGGGTGGGAGTTTGGATACGGCTTCAATCCGCTTTCAACTACGGGGACCAATGGTGCTGTGGGCGATGTGGACAATGACGGTTATAGCAATCTTGAGGAACAGCATGAAAATGCTGATCCTACCGATCCTGCCGATCCAGGAGCAGGTTCAACCGGCACCGTAGCAACCATTCGCTATTACTATGACGACGATGATCGCCTGACAGATTTCTACGTCGGTTCCGAGGTGGCACAGAAAACCATCCTGACCGACGCACACAATATTTCAGAAGAAGTTTCGGCTAAGTAGGTTCAGGGGGAAGTATGTTCACTTTTACAAATTATACTGTACGGAGTTTGGCAACTGCATCAGTCTTCGCTACTGCAACATGTGTGCAGGCCATGGAGCTGGTCAGAAATAACCTGCAACTGGATGCTCAATCACCACACGTGTTGACCAGCCCCCAATCTTCTACGGTGGGAAATGAAGTCAACGCTCCTGACGTTGGAATGATGGCGATGGCTTCTTCCACCTCTGCTTCTGTGCAGAAGCTGTCTCCTGGGATCAAGGAGCTTGCCCAGGCGTTGGGGACAGCAGATGCAGTTTACAAGTGGGTTCAGGGTAACATTGATTACAGCCCATACTACGGTTCGAAGAAAGGAGCGGAGCAGACATTCCTTACCCGCTCCGGAAATGATTCAGACCAGGCAGATCTTCTGATAGCCATGTTCCGAGAGCTGGGTTACACCGCTTATTTCCGGGAAGGTTTGATCGATGTTGATTTTGATAAGGCGTGCAACTGGGTAGGGGCTCCAGATGAAGATGCTGCATTTACTGCATTTCTAAACGCTGGTTATACTTATCCATCAAGCATCAATTACTCCTCCACTGAAGAGTTCTTTCGGTTGCAACACATATTTGTCGTGGCATACGACGAGGACTGGTACCACTACTATCCCGCTGTAAAAGGTTATGCTCAAACCCAATCCGCTGATGTTGAGTCTATGACAGGTTATTCCCGGCAGTCTTTGCTCACAGCTTCCGGTGGTTCCAATACGGCAGACTGTTCAGAGGGACAGGATTACGGGAGTTTAGGAAATTATCTCACTTCGCTATCCTCAAACTTTACTGCTTCTCTGAAAACTGATTATCCCAACAGTGGAACTGATGCATTGTTCGGGAGCAGGAAAATTGATCCGGATTATGGCATGTCGTTCGGCTTATATAGCTATGAAGCCGATGCTCACACTTCCTTGCCTTACGAATTCGTGCAATATTTGGATATAACTGCCGGAAGTATTGTCACATATGCCCGGCTGCCCTCGGTTGGTGCTGGGAAGCTCTATTTCACTTATACTAACAACCTGTTTACGTTGTATCTTGATGATGCCGTCGTCGATTCGGGAATTGATGCAACCATTGATTCCGTCAAGCTTTCAATGGATTTCCCGGAATATGATACAAACCGGGAATTTGGTAAAACCAACAACTACCCGATAGCCAGTAACGGACTGTATGTAATTTCATTCGGTTACGAGGATTCGGATCGGGGAACCGGTCTGGATTATCGTAGGAGCCGTTTTTCTCAGGCAATTCATGATGCCACGGTTTCTGGAGAGGAAAAACTTGCAGAAACGCTCGCTTTGACCGGGGAAACCTTTATGCGGGAAAACGCAGCCCTCCAGCGTTTGCTTGGAAATATGGAAGGGTTACATATAAACACCCGCAATCGCATCGGCCTTATCGGCCAAGACCGTGGTTACTATGTCGATATAAAGAATAACCTGCTCTATAAGTACAATGCCAGCTCTGATGCATCCACAAATGCAGTCTTTTTCTCGGCCGGGTTGATGATGCTTAGCGGGTTTGAACATGCTGTGCTTGAACAGGAACAGGGTGCTGAAAAGCCTGCTGTTTCTACTGTTAAAATTTTCTCCCTTGCAAACGGAGGGAGCAATGCGATCTACAGACTGGATGCTGACAACTATGCCGTTGCCAGCACAAACCTTAATGGTTACAGCCAGTCCATGATGAACTATTTCAGCAGCGTAGCAGCAGACGGAGGAATTCTTGTTGTTCCACAGGATGCTTCAACAACGCTCATTGACTGGAATGGCTCAGGCTTTTTTGAATACTATAATATCGTCGGAGGAAGGCAGTCCATGACGGCAACAATCAGCGGTGGCTATAACGGTGGATACGGGGGAGAAGAAGGCGAAATCGACTTTTGGAAGCTCTATGCCAAAGAAGTTGCTAACGCCATGGAGGAGGCCCAGAACAACAATCCTGAATTCGGTGAACCGGTAGATATGGTTACCGGAGCTTATCTGCTGTATCACGATGACCTCACAATGGATGGCCCGATTCCGCTCCGTCTTTCCCGGCACTATTCCTCACAGTCCCGTAACAACAAAGGGAGCTTGGGTAATGGTTGGGTACACAGTTTTGAAATGAGTGCCAGTAGGCATTCGGCTTATGATGCCGGACTTGGTTTACGAACGTCTGAAGATGCTGCCTCTGTCGTTGTGGCAACAACAGCAATTAAGGATTTGCTCCTGAATGAAGATACTGCTCGGGGCTGGCTTGCTGCCACGCTGACCGCCAACTGGGCCATGGAGCAACTTGTGGATAACGCTGTGTCGGTGAATATCGGCCAGAAAGTTATTACTTTCGTTGAGCAGCCCGATGGGTCATTCACGCCCCCGCCGGGCATGACCGTGTCCCTAACCGAAATCAACAACGCATATACCATGCAGGAGCGACACGGAAACACGTACGTATTCAATACCAATGGACTGATTGATACGATCTCCGATCCATATAACAATACGCTTTCTTTCAGTTATACAGGGGATACTAACCTGACTGTAATAAGCAGCTTCGGGCCGGAGTTTTCCCTTGAATATAATACGAGTGGCTTGGTGTATAGAGTAGAGGATAACTCTATACCCAAGCGTGTCGTAGAATATCAATATGATGATTTCAATAACCTGACTAACTTTGTGGATACTGCTGGCAAGAATTGGGGTATTGCATATGACGGTGATCATCAAATTAAATCACTGGTCGATCCCGAAGGTATAACCACGATTCAGAACTTCTATAATGATGCCGGTCAGGTAACCAATCAGATTTCACCCTCTTCAAACCCATGGAACTATTACTTTACGGGCACCCGCAATGTTGGGGAAGATCCTCTGGGAAATCAGACCGCCTATTACATCGACGGCCAACAACGCACATGGAGCGTCGAGAAGGCGGACGGGACACGAACGTATACATTCCAAGATGGTCAAAACCACGTCACGAGCACCTTCAATGAAGCTGGAACCACCAATATCTTTGTCTATGATGTCGATCACAACCTGCTTGCCCAAACCAATGCCGTTGGTACATCAGTTGAGGTTGTCAGCCATTACGGCTACGATTCGGAGCACCACCTGCGTTTTGTTACGAATGCTATGGGAACAACCGAACGACTGATTACAGAATATGCCTACACGGATGAGCATGCGGTTGATTACATGAAAACCGCTAAAGGTTCCGCTGATGAAGTCACCACGGATTACACCTATAATGGGGATGGTTTACTAACAACGCTCAGCGAAGGTAATGGTAAACGAATCACCACTTATTCGAATTTCGACTCCTATGGGAATGCCCTGACCGTCAATTCTACACTTGCAGGGGAGGTGAATTTGACCTTTGATATTCAAGGCAATCTGAAAACCAGTATCATCGATGGTAAGACCACCACATTCAGTTATAATGATCTCAGGCAACCGACCGGAGTGTTGTACGACGATGGCTCATCCATCTCGAAAACCTACTACGACAACGGCCTGCTGAAAACCAGCACCGATGCCAATAACGAAACCACTAGCTTCTACTGGACTCCGGCATATAAACAAGCTGGTGTGGTTCTTCCAAACACGGGAAGCATTACCAACCTATACGACGATGGAGATCGTCTTGTTATGAGCCGTGATGCCGAAGGTAACTGGTCCACAAACACATTGGATGAAGTTGGCCGTGTTCTGGCCGTATCATCAGCGACATCGTCGATAACAAATCAATACGATGCAGTCGGAAATCTGACCACCAATCTGGTCGATCCAAACGGATTGCAACTGGAGAACAGTTTCGTCTACGACAGTCTGAATCGCATGACGCACAGCTATCGACCTATTGGCCATGATGAGTTTGAGATGGATGCCATGGGCCGGGTGACCAACCAAGTAAACGCTGCTTCCAAAGATTGGAAAACCGAATTCGACAAGTTGGGTAGAACGAAGAAAACCTTCCGTCCCTCCGGGGCCAACGAGGAATACGGATACGATAAACTCGGTAATAGAACCCAATTCTTAAACGCTGAAGGTAAGCCGATCTACTTCGGAATTGATGCTCAAGGTCGTGTGACCTCCGTCACCAACGCCATCAATAAAGTCACCAGCTTTGACTACGATGATGCGGGCAACCTCGAACAACGCACATCGGCAGACCAAACCGTCACAGACTATGGATATGATTCTTTGAATCGACTGGTCGCTATCACTAACGAAGGAGTGGAGGTTGCTGTCTTCGACCACGATGATAACGGCAATATCACACTCATCGAAAATGATGAGGTCTCGATTGATCTTGGCTACAACGAAATGAACCAACTCACGGCTTCTACACAATCCGTGCATTCAGTGACTTCCGTTGTTGGCTACCAATATGATCTAAATGGTAATCGAACCCACATTACTTATCCCGGTGGCACCAATGTCGTTTATGTGTATGGAGCGGATAATCGGCTGGACTCCGTGAACCTCTCCGCATTCGGCATCTCAGGTTCGGTAGAGTTCAATTACGATGGAGCAAACCGCTTAACCAATATCGTCTATCCAAACGGGGTGAATTCCACCTTCGGCCACGATGATAACAGCAATATCACCTCCATCAAACATGGCTCGTTTATTGATCGAACCATCCAGCGCAATCTGCTTGGTTTCAAGGAAACCGAACTCATCGATGCCGGACTCAAACCAACCGCCCCCGAAACTGCCCGCCGCATTAAAACCCACAACGATGCCGACCAGCTGGTTTCGGAACAGGTGCAGAGTGGAACCAACTGGACCGGTGTGACGTATAGCTATTCCGACAATGGCTGTTTGACCAATAATTCCGAAACCGGCCAGAGCCTTGGCTACGATTATGACAGCCGGATTGTAAGAGCGGATGATATTCAATACCTATACGATGCTTCCGGGGTACGTGTAGGCCGTGTTGATGGAGCGGTCACTAATTACTTCGTTGTGGATTACACCGATGGCCTCAAGCGTCCGTTAGCTGAAACCGATGTATCAGGAACCATCACTCGATTCTATGTCTGGAGTGGGTCGCAGTTGCTCTGCCATATCGAAGCTGATGGCGAGGTATACTATTACCACAGTAATGAGCTGGGCAGTACGCTTGCTCTGACGGATACGGATGGCGATGTAACCGACCAGTTCGCTTACATGCCTTACGGGTATGCAAATCATTCAGGAAGCAACAGCACTCCTTTCCAATGGCTGGGCGGTTACGGCGTATATTATGATGCGGATACTGACCTCCATCTCACACTGCATCGGGCATATTCGTGCATGATGAAGCGGTTCCTTCATCCTGATCCGCTGGGAATTGATGGAGGTGCAAACGTTTATGCTATGGCAAATTTGAATCCGCTGTTCTTTGTTGATCCGCTGGGACTATATAATCAGGCGGTTGATTATTGGGCTGATATGTATGTAAATAGCGATAATGTTTTTGTTAAAGCAGGGGCTGCTGTTATGGGTACACTTGCCGGAGATGTGCCTGACGTAATTACGATTGATGGACGAGGGGCAGCCGCCTTGTTGTCGTCTGTAGAAGGAGGAGCTGGGGTCATCATAAACCTTAACGATGGATCAATTTCTGGATACGATACTAGAGGTCTAGGTGTTGGAACTAAGCAAGCCTCAGGTTCTCTGACTGTTGGCCTCGGTTGGAATTCACAGATTTCTTCTCCTGATAATTCTGATTTTGGTGGTGTATTCCATGAATACGGGGCTTCCTGGACAAGGTCTCCTGTTGGCGAAACAGCATCAATTTATCATGGTGGCGGATGGTTTGGAGTAAATTATGGTATCTCTGCCCCTGCTGGTGCTTCTGCTAAATATTCCGTAGTAGACTATGATATTTGGGATGGTTCTGACCGCAGGGGAGAAACAAGGCCTTGGTATGATATCCTGACACTTCCAAGCTCAAAAAGTGAGGGGCCTGCAAAATGAGACTATTTAATTACAGTTGCAAATATGATTTAGGCGAAGATTTTGATTTCAGAGAAGAGATCGTTTCCTGTGATGCCACTGGAGCGAATAAGCTCAAGAATTATAGAATGGGAAAAGCGAGTAAGTCTGATCAACTCCTCCTGTTGCCTAGAATCCCGATGGGTTATCCTCCTCTTGAAATATATAAAAACGAGAACCTGTGGATTGTTAACTACAATTTTCTAGGTGGAGGCATTATATCTATCGGCTATGTAGGAATTGCATTGTTGTGGAGCATTGCAGGCAATATCTCGATATTGCCTCCTTCCCTTATTCTAGTCTTAATTTTGGTTTGTACTTGGGGGCTTGGAGTGAGGTGTGCAATGAATTTACATTCGATGTTCCGGGAATTAGAGAAGAAGAAATTGACAGGGCAGAGGGTCAGGTCTAGACGTTAGGCATTCAAAAGCTTAACCTACCTCCCCGGGGCGCAGAGGCTGGAGGCGGCTCTGAAGAAAGCAATCGTTGACCCCAGCCTCACGTAGTTGCCAAGCACGACGGGGAGCGCCTGCGAATTCAGCTATAAAGCTAAAGCCCCGCCTCATCAAGTAACTCACTGGGCTTGCAGTCAAAAGTATCAGCAAACCTCACCAGCGTTTCAATGGTGAGGTTCTGCTCTCCACGTTCGATTGTACCCACGTAATTCCTGTGCACGCCAATCATCTCGGCCAGTTGTTCCTGGCTTACTTTCAAATTCTTCCGTCGTGCATGGATGGCTAATCCAAGCATCTGCTGCGGTGTTTGTTTTCTACGTGCGCTCACGAAGAAAGCTCACCACTATCATGTGTTTTTGACTGCACACGATAGTAGTGTATATGTTATGTATTTGCTCCTGAGTGGGAGCTGTTGTTGGCCGCTCAGGAGAGTGGTTGTGTTTAATAACCGTTAATTGGAAGGGGAAAGCATGAAGAAATTCTATAAAAAGGGATTGATGGCATTGATAGGGTTGCTGTCACTTGGGTTTACCCAAGCTTCGTTGGGTAGCGGGAAAGTCGATATGGGATTCCGTAAGCATTCACCATCGTGGCCGATTCCGAAGTATTATGTGCTGGACCTGCAAAATTGCTCTAGCTCGGAAGTTTCAGGTGATTTGTCCCTGTATGACCCAAGTGGAAAGCTGAAACACTTCGTATTCATAACCTTGAAAAAAGGAGAAGAAAAAAGGTTTTGTTGGTTGGATGGATTCAGTTTCAAAAAGGGGGATAAGTTAAAGTTCAAGATCAAGAAACCAAGGCTAATGCCAGACATCGAGTGCACTGTTAAGCTGAATGGGGAAAAGTTATGAATAGAAAACGTATCATTGTCATAAGTGCGGCCTTGATCCTTGGATTCGTTCTTATTTTGAGTGTTAAAAAGCAATCACAGATCAGAGCGATTGAGCAAGTGTTCAGGTATGATGTGCGCTGTACGGCTGAATATAAACCGGATCTTCTCGATTCATTGGGCGAAAGTCTCGGTATTCCTAGCGATGATGCACGGCTCCTGGCGCTAAGCCTTCGGGCGGCTCCGCTCAAAGGATGTCCTTCCGACTTTAAGAATGCGTACAAGGCTCACATAGATGCATGGAATGATTACGACTCAGAACGAATCAAGCAGTCATGGTATCAGGTGTGCAAGATCGCTGAACGGTATGGTGTCGATAAGAGATTCTATGAAAACTAGACCGTTAACGGTTGAGGGGAAGGAGGGTATGAAAAAGGTATCAGTTATAGCAGTCGGAGTATTGATTCTCTTGACTACGGCATACGGTGAACAATCAGGTTTTTTGCCTGAAAGTTGGCTTGATGGCACACTTGCAAAGGAACTTGCTGCTTTAGAGCCTAAGATAGATTACACCTCGCTAAAGGTCGTGCATCAAGAAAACATAATAGCAACTACCCTTGAAAGGGCCGTTGCGGGACAGCTGAGGCCTGATGACTATCCGGTCAAGGGCTTGGATGATATCATTGGTGCTACTTTGCTTCGAATCACCTTTCTGCATGAAGAGAAACCATCGAAAGAAAACAGTAAAGGCCTTGACGATCATGTCGTATTGTTAACGGTAAAAACAAGCGGTCGGACGTTGGTAGGTAGGAGACATACGACGTATAAGGCACATCTGTGGATAGTTAAGGATGGGGAATATCACGCTATTCGTGGAGAGCTTCTTCACGTACTTAAGGTGGAGTGGAGAATGTAATGCCAATGGTCTCTCTAACCAAGGAGCCTCTAGGGGCTCCTTTTTTAATCATAAGGAGAATGAAATGAAGTACACAATAGTGACTCTGCTGGCGGGGTTGATGTTTGGCTCTGCAGCAATAGCCTCAGATCTGCCTGACTTTCCATTCGTACATGCAACGGGGACAGCGATCACAAATGTTGCACCCGATAAGGCTACAATCACACTGACTATAAATCATTATAA
>JAROAZ010000054.1 GCA_029432775.1 Pontiellaceae bacterium B12227
CTCACGATCGTGAGTTTTTCCGTGACTCCCCGTTCGGGGCTATCCGTGTTCTGTGGGAATTCCCCTGTCACAAGGAGGCATCGTTTTCAACCTCTGGAAGAAATCCCGGCAAAGGGGGCTAATTGGATACCCCGAAGCTCGGCTTTTCCTTATAGTTCGATCATAGAGATGGTGCTCTGTTTCAGTTTCATCTAATTCCGGTGCCGGTTTGGTGGCACTGATTATGCTCTTATGGACCCATGCATATGAACCGGAATCAAAGAAGCGACCGGAATCAAAGTGATGGCGATTTTGCAGTGAGTTTCTCTAAAGGGCTTGAATAAAGCAGTTTAACCACGGATGGTTCAGGAATAAGGCTCCATGAAATTTAATCAATATACTCAATAAGATGATGCGATAAGGCGACAATAATGTCGAATTATACAATAATGTGCACACATATGGATTTTACATGAGTTCGATAGAGGAGAGTCGACGTTTATGATTGAACTAGGTACTGATGCGACCGAATTGGTTGAGGAAATGATGAACCGTATAAAACTGCCGCCTTCCTATCTTGAAACGGCTCGGCGTTTTTACGGACCGCTGGCGCAAAGGATTCAGCGGCTGACCGAGCGGATGGACCAGATTCCAATCATTGGAATCAACGGCGGGCAGGGCACGGGTAAATCCACCTGTTCGGAACTGATTGCCGGCTTGCTGGAGCAGAAAGGGTTGAAGGCATTGGTCGTTTCCATTGATGATCTCTATTATCCCAAGTCCGTGCGGCATCAGCTGGCCGACGAAATACACCCGCTGCTGCGTACCCGCGGGGTGCCCGGCACCCATGAAATGTCGGCCTTTATCAAACTGGTGAAGCAGGCGCGCGGGGAAGCGGATGGATCGGATTTGGTGGTGCCGCGTTTTGATAAGGGCTCGGACGATCGTTGTGCCGAAGGAACCCCTTTCCCGGCCGATGGCGTGGACGTGATTATTTTCGAAGGCTGGTGTATCGGCGCTTCGGCTCAGCCTTTCCAGGCATTGGAAAAACCGTGCAACGCCTTTGAGCAGGAGCACGATGCCGACGGCCGCTGGCGGTCGTTTGTAAACGAACAGCTGGCCGGTCCCTACGCCGAGGCGTTTGGTTTGATCGATTATCTGGTGATGCTCAAGCCGCCCTGTTTCGAAGTCATCTATGAATGGCGCGGAGTACAGGAAGACCGGTTGCGCGAGCGGCTGGCGGCAGAGGGGCGGTCGGATTCGGAAGCAATGAACGACGAGGAACTGGCCTTCTTTATTTCGCATTACGAACGGCTCACCCGCTGGATGCTGGAGGAAATGCCGGAACGAGCGGACGAAGTTTTTCTGATCAACGAAGAGCACAACGTTTTTTCCAATGTCTGGAACGCCAAGGTGCCGGCGCGCTATCTGGTTTCGACCGATCTCGATGCCTCGCTGCTGGACGAAACCTATTCCTGGAAGGCCGCGGAGCCTGCCCTGAAAAAACTGGCCAAGGTCAATGCAGGGCTGGTGCTGAACTCCAGTAAAACGGTTCGCGAAATGCAATGTCTGGCCTCTGAGCTTTCGGCGATCCCCGGAATGGAAGCCCCGGTTCTGGTGGCCGAAAACGGCGGCACACTGGCCGTCCCCAAAAAAGCCGGAGGCTACTGGATTAAGTGTCTGGGCCGGAGCCGTAGAGAAATCCTCCCGGCCACCCATCTGTTACGGAAGATGCAGGGGTATAACTTTACCGGGTTTTCTGATATGCAGCCGGAAGATGTCATGGAACTGACCGGCCTCAGCTATGAGGCAGCTGTCATGGCGATGGACCGGGAGTCAACCGAACCGATTCTTTGGAATGATACAGCGGAGCGTTGGACCGAATTCAGTGCGGCGCTTAAAAAAGAAGGCATTAAAGCAATTCGGGGCGGGCGGTTTATTCATCTGATGGGGGCGACCGATAAAGCCGATGGTATGGCGGCGGCGCTGACTTATTTCCAATCATTGGAAACTTCCAGACATTGGACGGTGGTGGCACTGGGCGACAGCCCGAACGATCTGGGCATGCTGAACGCCGCGGACATTGCGGTGGCCATTCCGAATCCGGCCCACGAAGAACAACTGAAGCCCTCGGCCATTCGCTGCCTGATCCCGGAACAACCCGGGCCGGCGGGATGGAACGAAGCGGTATTAACGATTTTACAAGACAACGCTTAAGGAGCGAGAACATGGGTGATTTTTATCAACACGGAGTAGTAACCACATTACATAACCTGAGTGACCGGCCGGTCGAAGCACTCGAGCAGGATCTGATTGAATTCAGCAAGCGCCGGCCGATGGCCCTGCTGCTGCCTTCGTTGTTTTCGGAGCTGGAAGGGCCGGCCCTTTCCAATATTGTGGATGAACTGATGTCAGTGCCTTACCTCGAACAGATTGTGGTGGGGCTGGATCAGGCCGATGAAGCGCAATACCGCCACGCGCTGAACTTTTTCAACCGGCTGCCGCAACGCCCGAATCTGATGTGGCACGACGGGCCGCGCCTGCGTGAAATCGATGCGCTGCTCCAGGCAAAGGGACTGGCGCCGGACCGCCCCGGCAAGGGCCGCAACGTCTGGTATATGTTCGGCTATATTCTGGCCACCGGCAAAGCCTATTCCGTGGCGCTGCACGATTGCGATATCGTGACCTATAAACGCGATATGCTGGCCCGCCTGATCTATCCGGTCGCCAACCCGACCTTCAGTTATAAGTTCTGCAAAGGCTACTATGCCCGCGTGGCGAACAATGCCCTGAACGGGCGGGTCTGCCGCCTGCTGGTGTCGCCCCTGATCCGCGCACTGAAGCAGGTCTGCGGAACCAATGAGTATCTCGAATATCTCGACAGCTTCCGCTACGCCCTCGCCGGCGAGTTTGCTATGAAACGTGATGTCATTGAAAACATCCGCATTCCGTCCGACTGGGGGCTGGAGATGGGCGTGCTGTCGGAGATCCACCGCAACTATGCCACCAACCAGATCTGCCAGGTGGATGTGGCGGATATCTATGACCACAAACATCAGGACCTCTCGGCCGACGATGCCGCAAAAGGCCTCTCGAAAATGAGCGGTGATATTGCCAAATCGCTCTTCCGTAAAATGGCCACCAAAGGCGAGGTCTTCTCGCCTGAAAAAATCCGGACCATTAAAGCCACCTACTACCGCATGGCACTGGATCTGGTGGAAAGCTACAACTCCGATGCTGTAATGAACGGATTGCAGTATGATCTGCATAAAGAAGGACTTTCCGTCGAACTCTTCGCCGAAAATATTATGAATGCGGGGCAGGAGTTTCTTGAGAAGTCAATGGAAACGCCGTTTATGCCAAGCTGGAAGCGGGTGATTGCCGGGGTGCCGGATATTCTCGACCGGTTGGTGCATGCGGTGGAGGCCGATACACAGGAGTTCGGTTCGCAACAGGTCGTGGTTCCCGAGCTGCATCCGCAGGCGGTGTTATTGCGCAACCGTGTGGAGCAGCACCTGAATGAAATTTATCCGGAGCAGGATGTGGAGGCGCTGGCCGACCGCCTGCTACATGAAAACGGTTTGGAAGCCGGGGCCACTTCGGCGCTGGAAAGCTATAATAAGTGGAGTCAGGACGATGTCCTTGCCATTGCGTATGGAGATAATGTGATTGACGATGCTTCCGAGCGGCCGGTTTCCGCCCTGAAAAATCTGCACCGCTTTATGGACCGCGAGCTGCGCTCCACCGTGACGGGAATTCATATTCTTCCGTTTTCGCCGTTCAGTTCCGACGATGGATTTTCGGTGATCGACTATACCCGGATCAATCCGGAACTCGGTACCTGGGACGACTTGGAGGACCTGGGTAAGGAGTATACGCTGATGGCCGATCTGGTGCTGAACCATTGCTCCAGCCAGTCGGAGTGGTTCAAAAATTTTAAAGCGGGCAAAGCGCCGGGGAAGGATTATTTTATTACCCCGCCAGAATCCATGGACCTTTCCAAGGTTGTTCGCCCGCGGGCGACTCCGTTGCTGACTGCAGTGGAAACCGCCGAAGGCACCAAGCAGGTCTGGTGTACCTTCGGGCCGGATCAGGTGGATCTTGATTTTTCCAACCCGGAGGTGTTGCTGGAAATGATTCGGATCCTGGCGCTCTATGTGAAACGCGGCATCCGCTTCTTCCGGCTCGATGCAGTGGCCTTTCTCTGGAAAGAATCCGGAACCAGCTGCCTGCACCGGAAACAGACCCACGAGCTGATTAAACTGATGCGGCTGCTGCTGGAACAGCTGGATCCCACAGCGGTGGTAATTACGGAAACCAACGTACCGAACCGGGAAAACCTCAGCTATTTCGGAAACGGAAACGAAGCGCATATGATTTATAACTTCTCACTCCCGCCGCTGCTGGTGAACAGTCTGCTCACCGGAAATTCGAAGCATTTGAAAAGCTGGATGATGTCGATGCCGCCGGCCAAGCGCGGCCAGGCCTACTTTAACTTTATCAGTTCGCACGATGGAATCGGGGTGCGGCCCGCCGAAGGGCTGCTCGGTAAAAACGAGCTCTCCAGTCTGCTGGATACGTTGCAGGCGAACGGCGGAAAAATCTCCATGCGGCAGATGCGGGACGGAAAGGACGTGCCTTACGAAGTCAATATATCGCTCTTCGACGCCTTCAAAACCACCGTGGAGCAGGCCGGTTCTGCCGGGCGTGATTCGGAAGGGCATATTATCGGCGATGAGCTGCAGGGCGCGCGCTTTATCTGTGCGCATACCATTATGCTGGCGCTGGAGGGTATTCCGGGGTTCTATCTCAACAGTCTGCTGGGGACAAAAAATGATTACGGACTTCTGGCCGAAACCGGCCGGGCCCGCTCCATCAACCGGCACCGCTGGACTAATACCGAGCTGGAATCCGCCATGGCCGATCCGGAAGGGCGGCATTCAACGGTCTTTGAGGAACTGAAGCGGCTGATCCAGATTCGCCGTCAGCAGCCGGCCTTTCATCCGAATGCCACACAGTACACGCTGCACCTGGGCGATAAGCTGTTTGCATTCTGGCGCGAAAGCCTGGACCGGGATCAGTCGATCTTTGCCATTCATAACGTCAGCGACGAGCCGCAGTCGCTTCCGCTGGTGGAACTCAACCTGATTGTCACCGAGCAGTGGAAAGATCTGCTGACCGGTCGGGTCTACGAGGGCATGGACGGTGCGCTGGAACTGGCTCCCTACGCCTCCGCCTGGCTCAGCAATCGGTAAAAAGTAAACGCGCAGACATAGAGGGCACGAAGAAATAAACCCTTATCGGCGAGGGAAACCTGGGGTCCTTCGTGCCTCGGTGTTCTATTTTGTCAGCGCCATTCGAATGAGGTCCTCGACGGTCATGTCCGGGGTCATCTTTTTGGCAATGCCCTGAATCATTTTCGTGGCATCATCGGGCTTCTGGCCGAGTGCGGTGAGGGCCAAAGCGGCATCGCGCATGCGATTGTCGCCGCCGGCGGCTTCGATTGGCGCAAAAGCATCGAGTTGTTCGGAGTGGTCGAATTTGTCGCGCAGCTCCATCACAATCCGTTCGGCGGTTTTCTTTCCAATGCCTGAAATCGTGGAGATTCGTTTTGTATCGCCATTGATCAGGGCATTTTTCAGTTCCCGCACCGGCAGGCCGGAAAGGGCGGCGATCGCCAACTTCGGACCTACACCGCTGATGGTCAGCAGTTTAAGAAACATTTCGCGCTCATCTTCGTTGCAGAAGCCGAAGAGCTTCTGGTCCGCATCGGTGATGTGGTGGTGGATCAGGATCCGGCAGGATTCCCCTTCGAGGGGCAGGCCGTCGTAGCTGCTGAGCGGGATTAAAACTTCATAGCCGACGCCGCTGACGTTCATGACAATGCGGCCGAGCTGCTTGGTATCGAGTTTGCCTTCAAGAAAAGTAATCATAGCCGCAGATGTTGCCGAAAGCCGTCCGGGAAATACAGCCCTTTTTCCAATCCTTGCAATTCAGACAATAAGCGACCGTTCTTTGATGGTGGAAAGGGTTGCTTTTTAAGGGGAAAGCTATATCTTCGCGCCTCATTTTCGATCCCGGAAGGCGGGATCATTTTAACGAATTAAGCGGAGCTACGACTCTGCCGGAGCTCCATATGGCCCAGGAAATCAGAAATATTGCGATCATTGCGCACGTTGACCACGGTAAAACCACCCTGGTGGATGAGATTATTAAGCAGGCGGACCTTTTTCGCGATAATGAGGACATGCAGGAGTGCATGCTCGACAGCAACGATCTCGAGCGCGAACGCGGTATTACCATTCTCTCGAAAAACATCAGTGTGAACTATAAAGGCGTTAAAGTTAACGTGATCGACACCCCCGGCCATAGTGATTTCGGCGGGCAGGTAGAGCGCGTATTAAATCTGGCCGACGGCGTATTGCTGCTGGTGGATGCCGCTGAAGGTCCGATGCCGCAGACCCGCTTCGTGCTGGATAAAGCACTGGAACTCGATCTGAAACCGGTCGTGATCATCAACAAGATTGACAAGCCGGATGCCCGTCCGGACACAATCCACGATCTCGTTTTTGACCTGTTTGTGGAACTGGACGCCAACGACGACCAGCTCGATTTCCCGATGCTCTACGGTTCCGGCAAAGATGGCTGGGCAGATACGACGCTCGACGGTCCGCGCGATTCCATGCTTCCGCTGATGGACGCCATTCTTGAACATATCCCGGCGCCGAAGGTAAACGAAGGTCCGGTTCAGATGCAGGTGACCTCGATTGACTATAGCGACTACGTCGGCCGTATCGGCGTGGGCCGCGTCTACCGCGGAGCACTCAACACAACGCAGCCGCTAATGCATATCCGTCGCGACGGAAAGCAGGAGCAGACCCGGATTAAGCAGCTCTTCACCTTCGAAGGTCTTGGCCGTAACGAAGTGGAAGAAGTGCCTTGCGGAGACCTCTGCGCGATTGTCGGAATTCCGGACATTGACATCGGCGACTGTATTACTGCACTGGATACCCCGGAGCAACTGCCGCCGATCCATATTGATGAGCCGACCCTTTCCATGACCTTCGGTGTCAATGATTCTCCGTTCTATGGGCAGGATGGACAGTATGTAACCAGCCGCCATCTGCGGGAACGTCTGCTGAAAGAAACTGAGCGTGATGTGGCATTGCGTGTGGAGGAAACCGGCGGCGATAACTTCCGTGTGAGCGGTCGCGGCGTTTTGCACCTTTCCATTCTAATCGAAACCATGCGCCGCGAAGGTTTTGAAATGTCGGTGGCCCAGCCGCAGGTAATTTTCAAAGAGAAGCACGGCAAAAAAGAAGAGCCGATCGAAATTCTGCATGTGGATGTGCCGGACGAATATGCCGGTAAAATCATTGAAGTGGCCGGAACCCGTAAAGGGGAGATGGTGGATATGGAGCAGCACGGCGTGCGTAAAGCCATCCGTTTCCAGATCCCGACCCGCGGTTTGATCGGCCTGCGTTCCAAAATGCTCACCGCTTCCGCCGGTGAAGCCATCGTGACGCATCGCTTCCTGCACTACGAACCGTATAAAGGTGAGATTCAGCAGCGTAACAACGGTGTGCTGATTTCCCAGGGCAAAGGTCCGGCGGTCGCATTTGCAATCGATGGTCTGCAGCAGCGCGGCATTTTCTTTGTCGGCCCCGGCGAGGATTGCTATGAAGGTATGGTGGTAGCTGAGCACTGTATCGACAAAGACCTCGTGGTCAACATGCAGAAAGCCAAGCAGCTCACCAACGTTCGTGCTTCCGGTACCGACCGCGCCATGAAGATTGCACCGGCCCAGGTGAAGAGTCTGGAAGAAGCCCTCGAATACATTGCTGCCGACGAGCTCGTTGAAATTACGCCGAACAACATTCGTATGCGTAAGAAGATGCTCACCGAAAACGAGCGCAAACGTTTCGGTCGCCAGAAAGACAAGGAATGACCGCACATTAATGGTGTGTGATTGCAAACGCGGATCCTGATCAAGGGTCCGCGTTTTTTCGTTAGGATTTTCCAGGCATTGGAATAAAGGTTGATTTCCAACCCGGGCGCGTTAGAGTTTCTTCATACCGATCAGGGTGCGATCATTTGGGGCATTGTGGAAACCACGGGGTTTCTGAAAGCCGAAAGAATCGGGGCCGGAGGATTGCACTGACCGGGGGATGAGATAGAACCATGGAAAAAAGAATCTACGTAGGAAACCTGTCCTACAACACCATCGAGGATGACATTCGAAGCCTGTTTGAGCAGGCCGGAAGCGTAGCCTCCTGCCAGCTGATGCTGGATAAATTCACCAGCCGCTCCCGCGGGTTTGCTTTCGTTGAAATGGAAACCGTGGAAGAAGCCAACAGTGCGGTGGAAATGTTAAACGAGAAGGACTTCGAAGGCCGCGCCCTGCGCGTCAACATTGCCAAGCCCCGCGAAGAGCGCCCGCCGCGTCGCGACCGATAAAAATAAACACTCGCTCGTAAACTCGCTAAAGGCACGAAGATCACTAAGCAGCTTAGCTTAGCGTCCTTCGTGTCTTGTATGTCTTTCCAATCAATTCAATGCATGTAGGGAAAAAGGATTTTGAGAATGAATTTCTATTACGTCGCAGAAATCCTTT
>JAROAZ010000055.1 GCA_029432775.1 Pontiellaceae bacterium B12227
AGAACAACTACTGCGGTATCCGCATAGGTGGCCGGAGCCGCGCCCAAGTCAATACTGCTTCCAGTGAACTCGAAAGATGCAAGGTCAGCAGTTGCAACAGTTGCAACAGCAGCCACCGCCATCATAGCAATTACTTTTTTCATTATTTTCTCCTTATGTTTTTTCAAAAGAAAAGCAGATGCGCTCTTCTAAAATTTAGAATGCTTTATTGAACACCAGATCACCGGCACCAACCATGCTCAGCCAGAAACCCTGTCCAACAGGAATCTCGACACTACCCGCAGGAGTAAAGCCGCCATCAAACCATCCATAACCGGCAAAGTAGGAATAGATATCATACGTCAACCCATTAAACACAAAAACCTGTTCCCCACCAACAAAAGCGGTCAGATCAATGTCGTCCAGCTTCAGCGCAACCGGATAAGGGTTGGATATCAGGTTAAATCCAGCAGAAACTGCGTTAGTTACTGAAGCAGCAGAAGGGACTTCACCAGACATAATGGTCTCAGCTGCCGGCGCACCAGTTAACCAAACAGACGTACCTTCCGACATGACCGTACCACCCGCCGGAGCAAAGCCACCATCGAACCAACCATAGCCAGTAAAGTAGCTGTATATATCATATGTCACACCATTGTACACGTAGACCTGTTCACCGCCAACAACACCACTAAAAGTTTCGTCCAATGTGACTCCACCTGCAGTACCTGCAAACTGCGCGGGGGCCGCCATTACGAAACCACCGGCCGGCTGTACATTTTTAGCATAACCCACAATATTTGCGCTGGTAACAGTCTGTGCAGTAACCACAGCCGCACAAGCAGTCAACGCTGCTGCAATAATAATTTTTTTCATCTTATTACTCCTAGTTTTAAGTGAACCCATTCCACTTATGTTTTGATGTTCTACATCAGGTCTCGTCGCCAGGCAACTGTTTTTTTGATCTTTTCCGGCAATAAATTCGTATACCCACCGGATTTGCTGTGTTTTTCAGCTTTCCGCCATCAAAACTCAATTTTCTGACTTCTGCCCGATATAGGCAACAAACTGCCAAAGGAACCCATTTCATTTAGCCAAGCCTGTCGCAATTCAGGGGTATAAACCCATAAAACCAGCGAGTTTTCAAGCTTGAATTTAAATCATTCCCGCAATCTTATGGGTTGCGGATGGATTGAAGGATGCTTGGAAGAAATTGGATGGCTGCAAATACTGTTCGGACAGAAATTTCGGTTCACGCCACCCATGCGGAGACCTCTTGCTCCGGCTGTATTGCTATTTCTTCCAAAAATCCAGACTTCCATCCTTCCAGCAATCCAAACCGTAAGACTACGGACCCTTCTCTTAATCCTGAACGCATTACACCAAGCAAAACCGCATCCGTTATAATAATTGAAAAACCCGAACAACTGTGCTTTAAATTTCCACATTAAAGAACCATGTTTTAACGAGCATTCAACTCCTGGAGCACCTATATGAAACTGACATCGATTGCACTGACCTCTTTAATGGTTTCCATTTCAGCCCTGGCTCAGCCCCCACTGACCAATGCACCCAACCAAAAAAGTTCTATTTCACTACAGGAAATGCTAATCAGCGGCCCTCCGCAACTTAAGATGCACTCCCTCTCTCTCATCATTCAGGGACAGGTTAAAGGCGAAATCGACGACAGCTATCTTCCCGGCCTGAAAGCCTGCGCCGAAGACAATTCAGCCGCCATCCGCAGCTTTGCCGCCCGCCTGCTGGGGGTTCATTTTATACAAAATAAAGAAACCCCGAATGCTGAGGCCCTGAGCACTTTAGAAAAGCTGGCATATGATCCCTCGGACGATGTGCGCTTTAACGCGGTATACCACGGGCTCAGTCAGATCGAAACCATTACTCCGCAGCATGCTGAGCTACTGATCGACCTTGCCGCCAAGGAGCAGAAACCCATCCTCAAAGACCGCATCATTGTTGCATTGGCCAATTATCAACCTCAGGTTGAAGAAATCCTGAACAAAAAGCTGCAGGGAAACAATGCGATGGCCTACTTTGAAATTTATGAAGAATTCACAGGAAAAGCCCCGGAAAATTCCGAAAAATTCCTAAACATGCCCTCCAGTCGCCCGCGGATGTTTGTTATCAAGGCCAAACAGGGCGGCGCATCAGCCTCTGCTAAAAGAAAATTAACCAAAGCTCTGGCCCAGGCGGGCATTAAAGATCCGACCATCAGCATTTCCGGAACCGGAGAAAACTATGTACTGATGCTGACCACCTATATTGCAAAAGATTACCTGACCGCCAAAAAATTTCTGGGAAACGCCCCTGATTATGGCGTTGTGCAGGATATGCTGCTGACCCCGGAACTGGAAGTGCAGCTGGAATCGATGCGACCGGAAAAATAGAGCAAACCAAAACCCAACCTCTCTCTGCGCGCACGACAACATCGCGAATCTGGCGCGACCTTCCGAAGCCGATCTCATTAGCAGGGATTCTACAAACCATGCCGTCCGGCTGGCGCTCTCCACCCATTCAGTCAGTATTTCCGATTACGGGCACCGGACAGGTGCCCTAATCGGAAATATTCAGGTTAGATGCCGGAGCAATAGTCGCTACTCACTCGCACCCACTCATCTGTAAAATTGTTTCATCGTCTATTTGCCGGATTAATTGAACCGGTGTATCAACCGAATAGACAGAAATAAACTACCGCCCGGCAATCTCTTCGAGTAGCGATTGCTGAAAACTTCTGCGGGCGAGATCTTCGGGCTCACAACTCTTGAGCACTACCTGTTTCAGCTCTTTATTGAGGCGATCATAGCCGTCAACCAACTCGGCCGTGAAGCTCAGCGGCTCCGAACCTGAGGTAACAACGGGATCATAGCCCAGTTCCGCCATCGTTTTGCCGGCAACGGACTCGACAACATGGATCTGGTCATGCGAGAGGCCCTTGCGAAAACGGCCGATACGGGAGCTCATCACCGGTTTTTCCACATTTTCCCAAAGTTTGCTGGCATGGGCAGCCTCCGAAGCCGCCCGGCTGTGATAAAATTCCTTTTGTTTTTCCTGATAATCAAGCCCGAGAAAACTCATCAGCCGTCCCAGTTCAGCATCAGAATCCGTTACCAACGCCTCATAGCTCACACTACAGAATCGCGCCGACCCAATACGCTCTTTGGCATCCAGACAGAGTCGCTGCAGCTCGCTCCACTTTTGGGCAATAAAATAGGGGTGTTTTTCCCCCACCACCGCCTTCGTGAAAGAGAGGCAGACATCGCGGGGATCCCTGTAAAGGTAGATATAAACCGGATCATCGAAATACCGTTCCAAATCGTCTAGCCACCGAATGTTCTGCATGCTTTTACAAATCCAATGGTCCGCCCCCTCTTTCTCAGCATACAAATCCATCGTCGCTCCGTAGACCGCCACCAGACTGCGCTCACGACACCTGCTGAAAACTTCCTGCTCATCCAGCTCCACATCATCCCAGGGCACCGGATTTCGATGAATCAATTCGCAGACATCAGCAATGAGCTGACGAAATGCAGCGTCATCATCCAGATCGCCATAAACAGGAAGCAAGGGCATGATGCGTTGCAGAATATGCGGCGGATGCGGAGCTGTAATTCTCGGGTGCTGTTCAAGCATTAAACGCAACAGATTCGATCCTGAACGTTGCTCACCTATCATAAATATTGCTTTCATACATCTCCTAACCCGGGGCTCTACCCGAAAATAAACCCTATAATACCTGACAGCGGGATAACCCAGATAATGTCCACTTTAAACTTTGAGAGTGCCACAAAGGAACCCGCAGAAACAGCAAGAACCATGATGACCGACACAAGGGAATCCGTACCCTCCGCAGGCCATGCCAACATAAAAATATTTAAAAAGGCCCGGAAAATAAGACCAATCACCGCAATCCGGATTCCTTTGAGCACCGCCTGGACCGCCATGGAAGTCTTAATCTGATCCAGCATCCCTGCCATCAGCACCATCAACGCCGCCGGCGGAGCAAAGATGGCGATGGTCGAAAGAAGCCCCCCCACCACGCCGGCAACCTTCTGCCCGATGAATGCGGCACTGATTAAAATCGGCCCCGGCGTAACCTGTCCAAGAGCAATGCCGTCGATAAATTCGCGCGCAGTCAGCCATGCATAGCGCTCCACAACCACATCCTGAATCATGGGGATAAATACATACCCTCCTCCAAACAGCGTCAGACTCATGCTCCCGAAGGTGGTCATGAGCGAAACATATCCGTCCGGCTTTACCGGCAATGGAACAAGACCCAGAAGAACAATCAATACCAACGTTATGCAAAGCACAATCCTCCCGGGAGTCATTGCCCTCTTTAAAGCAGCTGCACCGGCCGCAGTGCCTCCCCCTGCAGCATCCGGCGTTTTTTTCCCGCTGATCAACCAGATCAGATAACCGGCAATTCCGTATACCGCCACCAGACCAAACGTCGCATACACCCGGGATGCTTTGGGAACCAGAAAAAGCACGACCACCGCACCAACAAAAGCCGCCCACGCCGACGGTGTTTTGATATTTTTACCGGCCATTTTGACGCATACGCTCAACACAATGGCCGCCACCGCCGGCAGAATGCCGGAAAACACCCGCTCCACCTCCGGAAGACTGCCGTAACGAAAATAGAAATGCGTCAAAACAGCCATAAAAATAAAAGTCGGCAGCAGCACAGCCGTTGCTCCGACCAATGCGCCCAGCCCGCCGCGCAGGCGATATCCCACATAGGCCACGGTATTCACGGCCATCGGACCGGGCAGCAGACTGGCCAGCGCCACCCCGTCCAGCATATCCTCTTCCGCCATCCATTTCCTGCGCTCAACCACCTGGGTTTCGATCATGGAAACAAGCGACATAAAACCGCCGAAAGAAACACACCCGATTTTAAGAAAGCAGAAAAAAAGAGCTATGAGAGAGGGGGGCGTCATACAAAAAGAGATCCAGGCTGTTCGGTCATTCGTAAGTAACCCTTATTTGGCCGGCGACCGTGTGCTCCCTGCAACAGGCCCGTTATTTCCCATAATAAACTTGGGCGTCAGGTCCTTACCGGAAAAAGCAGCGTATTCTGGCTGATATCTATACACCCGGAAAAAAGCGTTGGCGGGCGGTGGCGGAAGGGCATTCCATTTCTCCAGCTTTTTGAGCTTAATTTTACCGGTAACGCGCGGATGAACATACTCCCAGACCCGTTTCTCCTGCACATCCACCTCTATCATTTTTCCCGGAGCGCCGGCCCCGATCAGAGTCCCTCCGCTTTTCAGCCGCTGGGCACTGGAAAAAATAGGCGAGTAAAATCCGGCATCAGGCAGTCCGGTATATTCCCACACCACTTCACAAGACGGAAAGAGACCGTTTTCATCCGGCGCAGGCCATTCGCCCGATTCTGTATAGGGAGGTTTTACCTCCAGCACAGACGACGAAGGCGCCTTGCCCGGCTCAACATGGCTCACATTATTAAAGAGAATGATATTTCCCTCCCCCTTCAGCCCGGCCGCAATGGTATTGGCATCGTGCGGATTATAAAGCGTGCGATCCGCATCAGAGCCCTTCCCATATCGCTGAGGATTACCGAAGCGGTAAACCAGCTTCCCCGTCTTTTTCGAAACAATCCAGACCTCACTCATCGCCTGTAACGAAAGCATGATCTCTTCGCGTTCCGGGTTATACTGAATCGAATTAATATGCAACCAGTCTGCCAGCCTGTTAAATCGGCCGCTTTCCTCACGAAGCTGATTCAAATCGATGCGATATGGATGCGCTGCCGGATCACCGTAATTGGCCTTCGTCTTATCGAAATTCTGAACCGCATGATCCCATGGAGACCAGCGCCAAACCACTTCTCCTCCACGTTTTCCGGTCGGCTTGATTTCATGCACCGTATCCAACCATAAAATACCATTCGGCACGGTATCCGGATTTCTACCGGCCGCCACGTATTCACTTTTCGGGACGCGCTCCCAGACAACGGCCAGGATATTGCCGTCTGGAAGGGGGTCAATATCATGATGAATCCGCTGAGTTTCCTGATCCGTTACATATTCCCAAAGCACCTCCCCATTCCATGACAGCTTCTGGATAGCATCCCCCACATCGCCCGCTTCTTTTCTCACGGTGCGCAACAGATTTCCATCCGGCAGAAGATAAGCAGACTTGCTGGTTGCCACCTCATGCTTCCAATGGTGCACCACAAAGCCATCGTTGTTAATCAGATAGGTGGCCTTCATCCCGGCAGCAGAAATCAGCACATAGCCCGCACTCACGCCCTGCTCCTGCAAAATCACACCGGCACTGACGCCCTCCTCGAGAAGCATTGGCGGAATCACCGTAGCCGCCTGAGACCGGGGAGCCGCGGGAATTGCAGGTTGGGCAAATGCCGCCACAACCTGAAAAGCCGCCCCGACAACAGAAATAGTTTTAAAGTGCCTTTTAATTACCATCGTCATACCTATAACCCTCACCAAATCATCCATATTACAAATCCGCATCACTGGAGCGAAACCCCTCTAATCGCGCCCACTTCACATAACGCTCCCAACAACACTTTTACTCAATGTAGAATATGGAAATCTATCACCTTTAGAACACAAAACCATGCTTTTTATAATCGAAAGAACTACACGCACCCCTTCCTCAAAAAAAGTATACGTGCTAAGGACTATTCCCAAACACAACTTCTTGTTAGAATTTAATCTTAATATGTCTTATGGCAGATGCCCGCTCGACAGATACCCGTACAAGTGAAAAAGTGTTTTCAGGGTTGGCTGCGCATCGCAGCTGCCGAGTGGGTGTCAAATCAGGGACAAGGTTGGTATATGAAAAAACGTTTAGCATTATGGTTAACAGGATGTATTATTTCTTCAGCAACTGCTGACCTTGCATCTTTCGAGTTCACTGGAAGCAGTATTGACTTGGGCGCGGCTCCGGCCACCTATGCGGATACCGCAGTAGTTGTTCT
>JAROAZ010000056.1 GCA_029432775.1 Pontiellaceae bacterium B12227
AGAATAACTCATAAGAAATATATGACGAAATGAAGCATCGCTTCGAATCAGAAGTGGTGCGGTTTGTTATAGCCAATTCTTTGAAACTTGTTTGGTTGTCCTTTACTGGATGACCGAGTTTTAAATATGCGAATTATATTATAGTACAGGATTTAAACCTGATCATTCTTAGCCGATTTGCTTGCCAAAACCTTCAATGGTGGACGGTGGGTTGATGACGCAGATTTTAATAAAAGATTTGATGGAGAGTTTGATCCTGGCTCAGAACGAACGTTGGCGGCGTGGATTAGGCATGCAAGTCGAGCGGGATTCTATTTTTTCAATTCTTCGGAAGAGAAGTTATAGATGAGAGCGGCGAACGGGTGAGTAATAAATGGGTAATTTGCCTCTTTGTTCGGGATAGCCATCGGAAACGATGATTAATACCGAATGTGTTCAGGTGCTGCATGGCACCTTCTATAAAGGCGGGGATTCTTCGGAACCTGTCGCAAAGAGATAAGCCCATTTCCTATCAGCTTGTTGGTGAGGTAACGGCTCACCAAGGCTTACGGGTAGCGGGTCTGAGAGGATGATCCGCCACACTGGGACTGAGACACTGCCCAGACTCCTACGGGAGGCTGCAGTCGAGAATCATTGTCAATGCACGAAAGTGTGAACATGCGACGCCGCGTGGAGGAAGACGGCCTTTGGGTTGTAAACTCCTGTCAGCAGGGAGTAAGGATAGATCACTTAATACGTGTTTTATTTGATAGTACCTGCAGAGGAAGTCACGGCTAACTCTGTGCCAGCAGCCGCGGTAATACAGAGGTGGCGAACGTTGTTCGGATTTACTGGGCGTAAAGGGTCCGCAGGCGGTCTTGTGTGTCAGATGTGAAAGCCCACGGCTTAACCGTGGAATTGCATTTGAAACTGCAAGACTAGAGTACTGGAGGGGAGAAGGGAACACTTGGTGTAGCGGTGAAATGCGTAGATATCAAGTGGAACACCGGCGGCGAAGGCGCTTCTCTGGACAGATACTGACGCTCATGGACGAAAGTTAGGGTAGCGAAAGGGATTAGATACCCCTGTAGTCCTAACCGTAAACGGTGTGCGCTAGGCGTGGGTGGCTTTACCCCCATCCGTGCCTGAGCTAACGCATTAAGCGCACCGCCTGGGGAGTACGGTCGCAAGATTAAAACTCAAAGGAATTGACGGGGACCCGCACAAGCGGTGGAGCATGCGGCTTAATTCGATGCAACGCGAAGAACCTTACCTGGGCTTGACATGATACTGCATACGATCCGAAAGGAACGTAGCCTTCGAGGGTGTATCACAGGTGCTGCATGGCTGTCGTCAGCTCGTGCCGTGAGGTGTTGGGTTAAGTCCCGCAACGAGCGCAACCCCTGTGTTTAGTTGCCAGCACGTAATGGTGGGAACTCTAAACAGACTGCTGGTGAAAGCCAGAGGAAGGTGGGGATGACGTCAAGTCAGTATGGTCCTTATGTCCAGGGCTGCACGCGTGCTACAATGGGATATACAATGGGAGGCTAAGCGGCGACGTGGAGCAAATCCTCAAAATATCCCCCAGTTCGGATTGTAGTCTGAAACTCGACTGCATGAAGTTGGAATCGCTAGTAAAGGTATATCAGCTACGATACCTTGAATACGTTCCCGGGTCTTGTACACACCGCCCGTCACATCATGGAAGTCTGTTGCACCCGAAGTTGTTGATCCAACCCGTCTAGGGAGGAAGGCACCTAAGGTGTGATAGGTAACTGGGATGAAGTCGTAACAAGGTAGCCGTTGGGGAACCAGTGGCTGGATCACCTCCTTTCTAAGGAGAAGGCCGATTGTAAAATCGGACCTAGGGTATTGCCCTTCGGGGTATGGCAATATGAAAGTACTGCCACAAGGTTTAGGCATAACAAACCGCACCATTTCTGGCGCTAAGCGCTTCATAGATAACTTATGAGTTATTCGAGTAAGATTTTGGACCAATCTGGGGGTATAGCTCAGCTGGGAGAGCGCCTGATTTGCATTCAGGAGGTCATCGGTTCGATCCCGTTTACCTCCACCATTTTGAATGAAGGGCGTGTAGCTCAGTTGGTTAGAGCGCATCCCTGATAAGGATGAGGTCACAGGTTCGACTCCTGTCACGCCCACCATTTAAACCGGTCCATTTTATAAATCTTACGCCCAACATTTTTCCGCAATAAGCGGAGTGTTCTTTGACAATTGCATAGTATTGAATAACTGCAACAAGCGCATGTATACTTTATATATGTTACTTAATTGGAGTCTCTTCGGAGATTCCTACCAACAGTGACTTGATTTGATCAAGCTACTAAGGGTGTACGGTGGATGCCTTGGCTTCAGTAGGCGATGAAGGACGTGTTAAGCTGCGATAAGCTTTGGGGAGAGGCAAAAACTCTTTGATCCAGAGATTTCCGAATGGGAAAACCCAGCAGGGGTAATGCTCTGTTATTGGTGTGTGAATCAAATAGCGCATCAAGGCGATACCCGGTGAATTGAAACATCTTAGTAACCGGAGGAAAAGAAAACAATAGTGATTGCGTAAGTAGTGGCGAGCGAACGCGCAGCAGCCCAAAATACCTTGTTTACAGGGTATGGTGTGGACCACGATGTGGTATTGGAATGGATAGCAGAATCAACTGGAAAGTTGAGCCATAGCGGGTGATAGCCCCTTAAGCGAAATCCTGAACAAACCTAGTGGTATCCCGAGTAGGTCGGAACACGTGAAACTCTGACTGAATATAGGAGGCCCACCTCCTAAGGCTAAATACTAACTGAAGACCGATAGCGAACTAGTACCGTGAGGGAAAGGTGAAAAGAACCCCTGGAGGGGAGTGAAATAGAACCTGAAACCGTGCACTTACAAACTGTGGTAGCCCTTCGGGGTGGCCGCATGCCTTTTGCATAATGAGTCTGCGACTTACCGTATGTGGCAAGGTTAAGCATCAACGATGTGGAGCCGAAGCGAAAGCGAGTGTTAATAGCGCGATTGAGTCGCCTGCGGTAGACCCGAAACCTGGTGAGCTACCCATGGACAGGATGAAGCTTCTTTAAACGGAAGTGGAAGACCGAACCAGTACGTGTTGAAAAACGTTTGGATGATCTGTGGGTCGGAGTGAAAGGCTAACCAAACCAGGTGATAGCTGGTTCTCCCCGAAATACCTTGAGGGATAGCCTCGATGAATGCAATTCACGGAGGTAGAGCACTGAGTACTCGATGGCCCCTCCCGGGGTACTGAGAGTTTTCAAACTCCGAATACCGTGAACGTCACATCGGGAGTCAGACTGCGGGGGATAAGCTCCGTAGTCGAGAGGGAAACAGCCCAGACCGCCAGCTAAGGCCCCTAAATGATAATTAAGTGGAGAAGGATGTTAGATTGCGAAGACAGCTAGGATGTTGGCTTAGAAGCAGCCACCATTTAAACAAAGCGTAATAGCTGACTAGTCGAGTGGTTTAGCGCCGAAAATGATCGGGGCTCAAATTATCTGCCGAAGCTGCGGGTTTTAACTACTGTTAAAGCAGTAGGGGAGCGTTGTGTACCGGGTTGAAGGGAAGGTGGAAACCGACCTGGACTGTACACAAGTGATTATGCAGACATGAGTAACGATAAGAGTGGTGAGAATCCACTCCGCCGAAATCCTAAGGTTTCCTTCGGAAGGTTCGTCCGCGAAGGGTTAGTCGGCCCCTAAGGCAAGGCTGAAAAGCGTAGTCGATGGGAAACAGGCTTAATATTCCTGTACCGCTGTACATGAGTGAAGGAGGGACGCAGCAGGCTAAATCAGCTGACGATTGGAAATGTCAGTCTAAGTGCGTAGGGCATTGAATAGGAAAATCCGTTCATGTTTGCCTGAGACACGATGGGACTTGGAGTCTTCGGACAAAGAGGATTGGTTGATGCCGTACTGCCAAGAAAAGCTTCTAAACGTTGAATGTAAAGCGACCGTACCAAAACCGACACAGGTGGGAGGGTAGAGTATACCAAGGCGCGCGAGAGAAAAGTTGTTAAGGAACTCGGCAAATTAACCCCGTATCTTCGGAAGAAGGGGTCCTCGAGTTGGCTAGCAATTTACTTGTAATGTTAATTCGAGGCGCAGTGAAGAGGCGAAGGCGACTGTTTATCAAAAACATAGCACTATGCTAACTCGCAAGAGGATGTATATGGTGTGACACGTGACCAATGCCAAAAGGTTAAGGCAAGGGGTTAGATCTTGTATCGAAGCTCTGAACCGAAGCCCTGGTGAATGTCGGCCGTAACTATAACGGTCCTAAGGTAGCGAAATTCCTTGTCGGGTAAGTTCCGACCTGCACGAATCGTGTAACGATCTTCGCACTGTCTCAACAACAATCTCGGTGAAGTTGTAGTTCCGGTGAAAATGCCGGATACCCGCGGCAGGACGGAAAGACCCCGTGAACCTTTACTGTGACCTGACATTGGGTTTTGATATTTTGTATGTAGGATAGCTGGGAGGCTTTGAAGCATCGTCGTCAGGCGTTGTGGAGCCATTGGTGAAATACCAGTTTCGATCTATTGAAATTCTAACTACGATCCCCTGAATCGGGGCGTGGAACAGTGTCTGGGAGTCAGTTTGACTGGGGCGGTTTCCTCCCAAAGAGTAACGGAGGAGCACTAAGGTACCCTCAGCACGGTCAGCAATCGTGCGAAGAGCGTATAGGTATAAGGGTGCTTGACTGCGAGACCCACAAGTCGAGCAGGTGCGAAAGCAGGTCTAAGTGATCCGGTGGTAGCTAGTGGTAGCGCCATCGCTTAACGGATAAAAGGTACTCCGGGGATAACAGGCTGATGATTGCCAAGAGTCCACATCGACGCAATCGTTTGGCACCTCGATGTCGGCTCATCGCATCCTGGGGCTGGAGAAGGTCCCAAGGGTTGGGCTGTTCGCCCATTAAAGCGGTACGCGAGCTGGGTTCAGAACGTCGTGAGACAGTTTGGTCCTTATCCGCCGTGGGCGCAGGAAATTTGAAGAGATTACTCCTTAGTACGAGAGGACCAGGATTAATATGCCGCTGGTGTTCCAGTTGTTCTGCCAAGAGCATCGCTGGGTAGCTACGCATAGGAAGGATAAGCGCTGAAAGCATCTAAGTGCCAAGCCCCCTCTAAGATAAGATTTCCCTTTGGCTTTATGCCATCTCAAGGCTCGTTCGAGACTAGGACGTTGATAGGCTGGGTGTGAAAGTGTAGTGATACATGAAGCTGACCAGTACTAATTAGCCGTGAGGCTTGATCTTAATTTTTTATTAAGGTGTACATGCCGTTGTTGTTATTTCAATACTATGCAGTTGTAATTACTTTTTGAATTTTTCCGGTTGTTATAGCGAGAAAGAAACACCTGTTCCCATTCCGAACACAGAAGTGAAGAGTCTCAGCGGCGATGGTACTAGGGGGTAGACCCTGGGAGAGTAGCACGCAGCCGGTTTTT
>JAROAZ010000057.1 GCA_029432775.1 Pontiellaceae bacterium B12227
CTGCGTAGAAACAGAAATCAAGACCGAAGGTAAGCCCCGTCGTGTGTAGTGCATGGCGGGGCTTCTTTGTGTCTACAACAGGAGAATCAAATGACATTGCAAGAACTCAGGGCTAGGCCACACTGGAGTTTCAGCTCCCTGAACAGTCTGCTGAACATCTGCTCATTGCAGTGGTACTTCCAGAAGGTAGCTAAGTTGAAGCCCACGCATACGTCCGTCAATCTCGTTGCTGGTTGCGTGTATCACAGAACGCTGGATCAGGTATTTTTGGCCCGTAAGGTGGAAATGCCTATGACGCTAGAAGAAGCTCTGGAGTTGTACACGGAAGACTGGCGACGATCCTCAAAGGAAGAACCGATCAAGTTCGGTAAGTTGGATGCGGATGGGATAGAGGAACAGGGACGTGGATTGATCGAGGTGGCGTGGAATAACATCGATGACACCGAGAAGGTTCTACAGGTCTCTGAAGTATTCTGCGTACCGTTGATTTATGATGGTCGGTTCTTAAGTAAGCCTCTGGTGGGTGAGTTCGATCTTGTGGTGGAAAAGGACGGACAACCACTTGTGATTGATTGGAAAACAAGCGCCACCCGCTGGGCCAAAACTAAGGCCGACAAGTCGCTGCAGGCAACTGCATATTCTTTGGCGTACTGGCAGAAGCATGGAGTTAATCCAAGCGTGAGATTCGACATTAGCGTCAAAAATAAGACGCCGGTATTTGAGTCCCATGTAACGTCACGCAACGAAGATGACTGGAAGCTGCTGGGTATGTTGGCGGCGAAGGCTGAGACTATCGTGGAGAAGGAGTTGTTCTATCCGAGCCGAGATAGTTTTGCGTGTTCGGACTGTGGCTTCAAAGGTGCCTGCGAAGAGTACTGTAGAGGCGTACTTCCTGCCAAGGCCGCTTAAAAGTGCACTGCTATGGTGTGTTCTATATTCGCACATGCGGGGGCTAAGCGGATGCCCTAATGGGATCTTCGACCCACACGAATCGTTGATTCACAAAGGGCATCCCTTAACTGCACATAGAACACGGTAGTAGTGCATCAACTATTTGAGAATGCAGCTCCATGCATCTATTGGGACGCACTAAGCAGACCTCGAAGTGCAAAAACACATCTTCCCGGCCACTTCACAACCTCAATTTTGTTAGCCCTCAAAGAATAATCACATCAACAACAAGGAGAAACACAATGGTATTACAGCTACAGACAGAACTTGCGGTGAAAGAAGCCGCATATGACGGAACACTATTAACCACGCCCGAGCATGTAGAAGCGTACTTGAGCGAACTGAAGTCAGCGGCTCAAGAGTGTTTCGTTGTCATTGCGCTGAATGCGAAAAATAAAGTGATCGAAAAGCATCTCGTGTCGTTGGGTACGGTTTCGAGTGCGCTTGTGCATCCCCGAGAGGTATTTCGTGCACTGATCCAGTCGGGAGCATCTACCACGATACTGGCTCATAATCATCCATCCGGAGACAGCACGCCTAGTTCAGAGGATATAAAGATCACCCGTCAGCTCATCAGTGCCGGCGAGATCATGGGCATCAAGGTGTTGGATCATATCGTAATCGGTAACACCGCCCTGTCTCTTCGTGAGTCCGGGCTGTGTCATTTCCAATAGGAGAAACCAATGAAGTATGGCGCATATCTCACCCCAGAAAAACTCATAGCTATTGAGTTGCCCGACAGGGACACCAGCTCAGCCAGTCATAATCGCAAGATGCGTAAGGCGAAGGCTGACCTGTTAGCAAAGAACCTCCGGCACTATTGCGATCTAGGTCCACATAAGCCTGAAGATCGCTGGGTACTGGAGAAAGCAATTCAAGTGCTGCTTAAGCAGGCGTGAGCAATCACCCAAAGTAGAAAGGAGAATCAAATGCCCAATCACTGCATGAATGATGTAACGCTGAAGTGTCACTCGGAAGAAGTGGCGGTCAAGATGAAGGAACTGCTGGCGGGGAAGGAGTCGCTGTTTGATTTCAACTCGCTGGTGCCTGAACCGCAAGAGCTGTTGGAGAGCAGATTGAAGATCATTTCAGTCGAAGAACTACGAAAGCTATTCGGCCATGATAACTGGTACGACTGGCGCTACAGCAACTGGGGAACCAAGTGGAACAGTTATTACTGTGAACTGGACGACTCGCAGATCAGGCAAGGAATACTGGTCTACCGATTCTCTACCGCATGGGCCCCTCCTGAAGGAATCTGCAAGGCGTTGCTTGAGCACATTAGGGAGCATGAACTGAAGGTCGAAGTGGACTGGTTTTATCATGAAGCCGGAAATGGAATCAGGGGTCAGTTGGAGGAGGAAGTCTGATGAGCAAAGTGGTCATAAAAACACCGGATGGAAAGTTCGTGGGAGGCGGTCGTGAAACTGAATTAGTGGATCGAATCACCCGAGCCTATCTGTATGAGGACTCAGACAGCGTCGATGCCCAAATTGCGATCGTGAACACCACGTATGGCTGGAACTGGGAGAAGGCCGATGCAGAGGTGGAGTACGACCTATGGATACAAGACAACCAAGGAGAATAAAATGGAAACTAAAGCAGGCGAAGGCCGGGTCTCAACGACTCGGCTTTTTACTTTGGGACAGATCGTTGCAACACCGGGTGCGTTACAGGCACTGGAGACAGCCGGCCAATTGGCCAGCCACTTCCTTGTCAAACATGCTCTTGGCGACTGGGGCACTTTGTTGTGCGACGAAGACAAAGCCGCTAACGATGAAGCACTAGCGGATGATCTACGGATACTGTCAGCGTACCGGTTAGAAGATGGAACCAAAATCTGGGTCATCACGGAAGCCGATAGGTCAGCCACTACGCTGCTTCTGCCGGAAGAATATTAACTGGAGACAGAAGATGTATGATGATGAATATAATGAGTTACCAGCACGGCCTCGTAGACGCATTTCCCTCCGTTGGGTTTTGCTCACAGCCGCCTTGAGTGTGTTTCTGGCATACCGAGTCACCTCGGACCTTAAACGCCCTCAGATCGCCTCTCAGGAGGTCAAGATCGAGACGGTAAATGTGGTGGACTGGAAGGCTGTGGATGTGTCCGTGCAGCGTTGTCTGGAACACGCCCACGATAAGGCTGAGCGTTATGCTGAGGGTGAAGTTCAGGTGTGGGTGAAGACGCTTCGGACTCGGTTAGATGAGGACTTCTTGCCTTGGTGGTTCAGTTACTTCAATCAACAGGCGGTGATGTTAAAGGCTGCCGGTTACTGGTGTTTGGATACGCCGCTGATCGAGGGTGTGTTGGGTAAACAGGAGTCGATGGAGGATCGGTTAGAGGATCTAGTTGAGCGTGAGTTCCATGCTCGTGTGCTCCAACCTAAGTCTGCTCAGCTTCGGATAGAGAAAATCACCCGCAAAACCATTGAAGTCTACTTGTTGGCAGTTCAGGAGGAACTGAACCGAGTGCAGGTAGAGTTTCAGGTTCATCAGCAGGACTGGGATCGATATCTTGCGGGGCTACCGGTGACGGTGATGACGCTGGAGGCGAATAGGCAAGTGGGACTGGTGATGAAGGGCGTTAGTGCCGGTGGTGGTGTGGCCGCTCTGGGGATCGGCAGATCACTAACCGGCCGGGTTCGGTCGCTGGTGGTGCATCGTGTAAATCAGGAATTCCTGGAGCATGGTGCAATGGTGGGTGGCCGGGTTATTGCCAAGAATGCAGGGTGGTGGATCGCCGCAGGATGTTTTGCCTGGGATCTGGCAGACCATCACCGAACGGTGGCTCAAAACCGGCCTGTGTTGAGGCGATCACTGGGGACATTCCTGGATGAACTCCAAGAGCAGGTGCTGCGTGATCAACGGTGCGGTGTGTTGACTGTACTGGCTGAGGTTCAGCGTGATGTCATTGGGGAGTTGGAGGTTGATCATGAACCTTGATTCAATAGATCGTGAGGTTCTGGAGTCCTATGTAGAGCTTCGAACACAGATCACAAGGCGAGCGGATAGGTCTATAGCGTTAATGCAGCTGTTGGGATTATTGGAACACTGTTCCACGCCGACCATTGAGGTAGATCCGCAAGCACTGGCTGTGGTGGCTGACTTGGTTGATGCTGACGTGACTACGATTCAGGAGCTGCTTGATGATTGGCTCTATGTTGGGGATGCTGATGCCGCACTAACTGACTAACCAAGGCCACCTCACTCCCGAGGTGGTTTTTTTGTGCCCACAGAGTTTTAACCAACGAAAGGAAAACCAATGAAACAAGAATTAGCCAACCTGCTGCAGTCGTATGACCCGACCATGACGATGGAAGTCCGTAATGACTATTCCGGGCGAGGTATGTTCGGGAAGGAAACCGCAGCAATCGTGACGGATGATAGCGCCGCCATTCTTCAGACCGTGGTCAGCATAGCCAAAGAAGACCCTGAAGCCCTTGAGGAATTCCAAGAGGATGACTTCAGGTTCAGGCAGGACAGTCTGGGGCGTGATTCCATCATCTACTACTAGGCCATCCTTGGGGTGGCCTTTTTATTTAACCAACAGAAAGGAAAACCTATGAATACGATAGAACTCACCAACGACAAATACACCAAGGCTGCCTTCGCCCGTATGAAATCCATGCTGGCGTGTGCCTCGAAAGATAGTACCCGCCATGTCATTACCAAGGTGCTGGTGGAAACCCTGGAGGATGGAATCATCATCACGGCTACAGATGGTCGCCGTATGCGCTCCGACCGCTTTAGTCTCGAAGCCGAGCCGGGTATTTACGACATCAAGGTAAATTCGGGCAAGCTGATCATGCTGACTGAATGCCAAGAGGAGTTGGTCTACCCGAATTACAGTCAGGTGATTCCCAACCATAATCCCGAAAATGCCTATGCGCTGCATGGCACCGGTAAACGGTTCGTGTTGTGGGCGACATCAGCTCTGGGATGCTATCTGGATTCAACGCTGGTGGCGGTAGGGGATGATGAGACGATCACGCTCTACATTAACAAGAGTGATCCGCTTAGGTACCCGGCACTATTGGTGAACGACTCCACTACCATGGTTGTCATGCCCTACACGGATGACGGCGAGTGGATCAGAGAAGTCGATGCAATCAGGCAGGAGTTGATTGCAAAGGGCATCGAGCTACAGAAGCAGGAAGCTGAAGCCATCGCTGCGTAGAAACAAACAGCATCGTTATACGAGGGCCATCCATTGTGGGTGGTCTTTTTTACTACTACATAAGGAGATGGCCGATGAGCGCCTATGAAAAGATCAATGCCATGATTACGGATAGAATTATCTCCCGTATCA
>JAROAZ010000058.1 GCA_029432775.1 Pontiellaceae bacterium B12227
TTCATCAGGTAGGCATTGGTCAGCACGTTGTAGCTACCGCCGCCCTCCCAGGACATAATCATCGATCCGCCGGAAACGGATGCGCTAACGACCGGTTCAATGGCTCTGGACGTTCCGCTCAGCACAATATCGTCCATCCAGTTGGATTGATTGTATATATGGTTTCCTCTTTGACCGGAAAAGCCCCAGATAAAGGTGACGGTGGTATCGGTCAGATCCGTCATGCCAGTTAGTGTTACCGTGGCGATACCCTCAGGATCATTCTCATAGCCCGCCGTCGCATCATTCCAGACCGATCCACGGCTGTACTCGTTGGTGGCAGTGCCCTCAATGACCTGCAGGGACCAATTGAGGCTGTCATCATCATTGATCGTATGATGCCCGTACTGGAAGCTGATCTGAGGCAAGTCCACGATGACATTCGCTGGAATATCGACTGAGAAGGACATGGTCTGCGCGCCGGTTGCATCTGCTCCCGCCGCCGAAATCCCGGCGCGGGTCGATCCGCCGATCGTACCGCCTGCAGTACCGTTCTCATCGCCGATGGTGCCCTGGTTTCTAAGATCCGTCAGAGCAAATGCACTGGCCGTGACGCCCGCCAGGGTAGTGCTGTCTGCGCCCGTATAAGAATCGCTCGCCACCTCATACGTTCCATCGGTAATTTTGCCCGCATCCTCGAAATTATACACAATCGTGTTCAAGTCGCCGTACAGCACCGAAATCGATACCGTTGCAGGCGTACTGGTGGAACTGGCATCATTCACCGTAAAGGTGAAAGAGTCGGCACCCCGGAAGTCGCTGTCCGGGGTATAGGTCAGATCCGGAGCGGTGCCGCTCAATGTGCCGTTGGCCGGACCGGAGGCCACAATGAAGGTCAAGGGGTCTCCCTCTACATCGCTTCCGGTCAGCGTAATATCCACCGGCGTGTCTTCCGGGGTTTCGACACTCTGCGCAATGGCAGTCGGCGTCGTGTTGCCGCTGTCGCCACCACGCAGCACAATCTTATCGACTCCGGCGGCGGTGCCCCATGGAGACGTCGTCCCCCGACCCCAGGCATAGATGCGGAATTCGGTAGCGGCAGAGATGGTCTCATACGCCGTGCCCGCGAGATTGATTACAAAGCTGTCGTAGATTGAGGCGGCGGCCCCCACCGTGGTCGCCATGACCGAACTTCCAATCATCGTGCCCGAACCATCCGCCACCGCATATTCATCCACAGAACCGGAATTTCGCTTGATCGCTTTGAATGAAATGCTCGACAAGGTCAACGTCTGGCCACCGGCGGGTGTAACCGTGAAGGATACATAATCGTCTCCGGCTACCGCGGCGGCAAAATTCGCAGTGACCGCATCGTCAACCGCAATAGTAAGGGCACCCAATTCATCTACACTGCCAAAGGCCACTCCGGTTCCATCCAGACCACTGGTATCACCAAATCCGGCACTGGGGTTGATGTCCATGAGCGTCGTCATGGTTGTCGCGCTCACATTGGAAGAAAGCATCGACGGAGCCATCGGATACGAACTGGATGCGTTGAAATCATACCCGACCAGCACGTTGCCCTCGGCTTCAGCCGGAGCCTCAAACTCCACAGCTGGAACAATAAAGCGGAAGCGCAGGTTGTCGTAGGCCGCCGTGTCGTTATCCACATTGATCACATTCGCATCCGTGATGCGCAGACGTTTCCCGGTTGAAGGATGGTCGATGTAGAACCAGCCATGCTGGTATTCATTCAGTTCCCACTCGACACTGGAGCCCGTGGTGCCGGCGTCCGCCAGCCCGATGGTGGAGCCGTCATAGGACAGACGGCGCCCCGTAGTGAGGCCTTCGATATACTTATTACCACCGGAAGCGGCCTTCAGGACAAACTGTTCGCTCTGATCCCGGTTCAAAATATCGGCATGGGTAATCGTGTTCGTACTCGAATCATCCATCAAGCGGAGACCCCGTCCTCTATTGTGAATGATATAGGGCTTGTCATCGCGCACCATCGCGTCGCCATCCCAGCCCGCAAGCAACAAACCGCACTCGGAAAGATCCTCAAAGCCCGGATCAGATGAATCATTTTGGACGTGCAGCCCCATCGTCGGAGCATCATTGACTGTGGGGTCAGCATTATTATCTTCAACTCCCCACTCAAACACGCTGTACTTTTTCAGATGATCCATCCCCTCGGCGCGCCATATGAATTCAGCCAGCCAGTTGAAGTTATCATTACGGTTCCATCCCGTTGAGGTGCCACTCCAGTCTTTTACTGCAAACTCCGTAATCCAGACCGGCTTACCATAGTTATTGTACAGGCTGTTGATGACATTGATGATGTTCTGCGGGCTGCCTCCGTTGCAGCCGGAATACCAGTGAAGCGCCATGTATTCCGTGCGCAGGCCGTGTTCCCCGGCGATCGGCTCATAAGCCTTGCGCCAGCTGCCGTTATTCTGCGCCGGGCACGGCCCGACCAGCGGGAGCCGCATACGCTCAAGGCGCGGCCATTGATACGCGGCATCTTCTTCTTCAATATTCGACTGATCTTCTTTGTCCGGCTCATTGAAGCCCAACACCGTCGTCTGGTTCGCGCGTCCATACCATGTCGGCTGGTAACGCAGAATGCCTGCTGTGGCGGAGTTTATGGCACCCCATTGCATGGGCATATACTGCCCGTATTCAAACGCACTTTCCTCATCATAATTCCATCGATAAGCCCACCCCGGCTTGAACATGAAATTAAAGTGGGCATGTGAAGCCTGGCCTTGTTTCGTGTAATGGGTTTCGTAATTAATTTTCCAATGTTTGGAAAACTCCGAACCGGACGCCTGCTGCACCACGTTGGTGCCGTCGAGGCCGAGCACCAGTCCGCTCCAAACGTTGACGATTTGGAAATGGGTGCCGTCGCCGGTGTCTTCCAGGCGCCAGCGCTGATGCGGCATGCTGGAATAGTCGCCCTCCACCACAGCTGCGCCTTCGTTGGTGGAAGCGAGCGACACTTCAAAACAGGCCTCAGTATCTTTGCTGCGCAGACGGTAGGTATCCGTGCCGATATTGAGCAGCACCTGGAACCAGGGCTCATCCGAAGTGGTGAAAGAACCGTTGGTGGCCGAGGAAAGGTTCTGCCCGGAAGAGCGGTTTTCGATGGTGTAGTAGTCATCCTCGTAATCGAGGAAGCTCTCAGACGGCGGAGCTTCGTCCAGCGCGTCGGTCCAGAGCGGATATTCGTCGCCGTCGTTTTCAGCAAAAACGACCAGCTCGCGAATTACCGCCTGCTTGGAATCGGTCGTATAGACGCGGATCTTGGAGGCCGCGACCGCAGAATCGAACCAGAGGCTCAGTTCCCCTTCCGTATTTCCAGTAACCGTGCCGCCCGAAAAGGCGACCCAGGCGGAGCCGTTATGAAATTCCACCGTAAAGTCTTCCATCACGGTCGCGGTCTGTCCTTCAAATCCGGAATAAAGATGAATTCCGCGAACCAATTCACTCTGCGGGAAATGCACTTGAAACTGGTGCGGTCCGGCCACATCGATGCTGGCCCATGCAGAAGAGTCGTCGACGTAGCCATCGATCGCCTGCCCGGGATAGTTGTCGCCGTCAATCGAAGAGACAGCGTACTGGCGCAGCTTGGCAATGTTCAGATCCAGATCCATGCCGAATGGAACCGGCAGGCCGTCCGAAGTCGGCGGATAGAGCGCCAGCTCCCGGATGAGGGCGGTAGCATCGGTGGTATAGAGGCGGAATCGCTGCGCGATAACAGGAGCGTCAAACGGAATGTTCAGTTCCCGAAGCGCAGCACCCGAATAGGAGGTTCCCGCAATATCAACCCAGGCGGAGCCGTTGTAGTATTGCAAAACAAAGTCCGAGATGCCCCCGTTTGACGTGTCCCCGCTGTAGAGGTGCGCGCTGCTGATAGTCATGGGTACAGCCAGTTCCACTTCAAACCAGTGCGGGCCGGTACTGTCGCTAACCCAGCGGTTTTCCTGCGTCACAAAACCGTCGTTGCCATACTGCTTCGGTGTCGAGCCGTTGGCCGAATCAGCCGAGCTGGACTGGTTCCTTGCGAGGTTAAACACGGTATCCGAGCTGTACACCGTTGGGGGTGGCTCGGGCACGGAGCCTTCAACCACAAGTTGATCAATTCGCTGCGCATTGGAATATGAAGCCCCATTGGCGCCCCACACGTAGATACGAAACTGGACAGAATCCAATCCCTGGAAAGTCGTTCCAAACGATGAACCCGTGGATAGATCGATAAACGTACTCTCGTAAGGCGTGAGGCCCTCAGAGGTAGTGGTCGTCAGGCTGGAGGCCATTAGCGCATCGCCCGCACTCCAGGCGCTCGCATCGCCGTTTATTTTAACCAGGACATTCCACTCGTTCGCAACCCGGGCACTAAAGTTCGTTCTAATCGCCTTATCAATCGAGAATCCGGTCAGGTCAAGCGTACCGTCTACATCCGCCGTGATGGTAAACGAGTAGTAGTCACCGTCAGAAATCGCACCGGCAAGATCCGTCGCGGTACACCCCTCACTCGTCGAACTGATGCATCCAGCGGCGGTCGAACCAAAGGCGGTTCCGCTGGCCGCAAATCCCGTATTGTCGCCAATGGAAGTAACAACCGAATAATTGTTCACCGCTCCCCCCGAAGCCGTAACCGCGCCGACACTGGCTCCCGAAGCAACCGTCGTCGCCGATTTGCTGCTACTGAAATCATAGCCGGCCAGTATTGCCGCGTTTGCACCGCACGCGATCCCCAGCCCCAACAACATTCCAATCGTTCTCTTCATATCCTTCATCCGTTCTATCATTAACGGTCAGCGGTCTTTTCCAAGGGTTGGAAACAGAGTAACTACTCAGGTATGCCATGTGCTGAAAGCACAACACAATTTAGCCTTGGACGCAGTCCAAGGTTTCCGGAACCACGATCCATTTGCCCTGAAGGGGCAACACAATCTGCAGGCAAATTTTGTATTGTCCCTTCAGGACAAATCCATGTGTCTTTGCCAAGACCCATGGCGTTGCCATGGGCTAAAATGTGTTGTGCTTTCAGCACATTGCAATCCTCTCCTCCCTCCCGGGCAGTTACGAAAAATAACCGTTGAAAACTTCCAATACCTGGGAAAACGGGTTCCGTTTTTTCCAGGCATTGGAACTGCCGGTCTATTATTCGCTTTCGAGTTTGTAGAACAGCTCC
>JAROAZ010000059.1 GCA_029432775.1 Pontiellaceae bacterium B12227
GAGGGTGGTTGCGAGTTTCCGGAAGGGGGCTTTGTTATTTTTATAGCCGAGGGCGGCCATTAATTCCTCCCAAAGGACCTGTTCGGGTTCTTTGTTCTGCATGGCGAGGGCGAGGCGTTCTGCTTTGAGGCGGAGCCGTTCTTCGCCGGCGGCTTCCAACCATTGGAAGCCGGACTGGCGGACGTATTCAACCGCGGCTTCTGGGACGGTGGATACTATTGCGGTGAAAAGATGGGCGAGTGGGCCGCCAGCGGTCATTCGCAGGCCACGGTTAAACGGATCGAGCTCGGACAGGTCACCAACTTCTTTGCCAAAATCGGCGTGGTGGAATTCAAGCTCTGGCAGCAGGAACTCCTGCCCGGATGTGAAATCCTCGTCGAAGGTCCCACTACCGGCGCGGTGCAAACCCATCTGGAATCCCTCCGCGTCGATGGCCAGCCTGCCGACAAAGCCGTCAAAAACGACATGGTCACCTTCGCCCTCCCCGAAAAAGCCCGCCGTCAGGACAAGGTCTTCCTGCTGCAACCGATTGAAGAAGGGTAGGGGGAGGGTATCCCGATGGATCAGGGCGTGCTCAGCGAGCACGCCCTGTCATTTTCTAAGGTGCGAGTTCGACCTTTATAAGGTAGAAGCCGTTGGTACCGCCGACGTGTGCGGTGTCCTCGAAGTTGTCTGCATTCAGGCCGTTGGTCAGCATGGTGAAGGGCTGGCCGACCAGATCGTCGGTCCAATAGACCGAATAGACGCGACCGCTTACCCAGCCCCATTCCAGTGTGGTTCCCGAAAAGGCGCTGGAAATATCGCTGACCAGGAAGAAGTCTTCTGGATCGTTGATGCCGGTTCCGGCAATCAGCTCGTCGGCGTCGGACATGCCGTCGCCATCGGAATCGAGCGGGCCGGTGCCGGCATATTCATAGGCCCCCATATCCACGGTTCCGCCGACGATGCGCGCGTTGCCGTCGAGATCGGTGGCGACCATGACCCAAGCGTTGTTACCGGCATCAATGCAGGGGGACCCGGCGGCGAGGCGATAGTCACCATGGGCCGGGTCAACGAACGCCGGTGCATTGGTGATGCAGCCGTTCAGGCCGTGCGTAACATCCGGTGAGCAGGTGTTGTATTCGTTTCTGCTGTAGATGTTGTTCGGGGAGGAATGCTTCAGGTTGCCGTAGACGATGCAGCTGTAGAGGTCTGAATAATACGTTCCGCCAGCATTGGAAGTGCAACTATTGGAAACGATGGTGGTGTTGTAGTGATCCCCGTAGCGGGTGGCGCCGCCGTACTTGGCGTGGTTGCCCACGAACAGGCAGGAGTGCGATTCGCCATAAACGGCACCTCCGCCATAATAATTGGCCTCATTGTTTTCAACAATGCATTGGTAGAGTTCGCTGCTGTTTGCACCGCCGCCATCGCTATACGTGCTTCCGGCCGCCTCGTTCCCGGAGATCAGGCAGTTGATCGCAACCGCATGGGACAGGCCGCCGCCATCTCTTCCTGTGTTTCCTTCAACAATGCAGTCGATGTAGGTTCCGTAGTAGCCGCCGCCCCCGTAGCTCGATGCGTTGCAGCTGGTGATCAGGCAGTTGGTGATGATCGGATCGGTGGTGTTGCAGCGGATGCCGCCGCCATAGGTATTGGAGCCGTTGGTGACGCATAGGCCTGAAACAAGCACGTTCGGATCCATGAGAGAGAGGCACAAGCTGGATCCTCCCCCATCGATAAGGGTTTCTTCCCGGCCTCCATAGCCGATGAGTTTGATGGGGGAAGAAACGGAAACCGGACTTCCAACGCTGTAGGTCCCGTTAGAGACGAGCACGCGGCCGCCATAGACCATCTGCGCATTGACGCCGGCCTGAATGGTCTGCTTGGCGAGTGCCCAGTTGGAGCCGTCGTTTGCATCGCTGCCACCAAGGGCGACATAGATGGTGGACGCCGCTTCTGAAACAACCGTTACCTGCTGCGTGATGCTCGTGCCGCCCGGCAGGGAGTCGTTCCACGCCGTAAAGACGATGTCATGCAGGCCAGGGGTGCTCCAGGTTTTAAGAGCCACCGCAATGGGATTGGTGACGACCATCCCATCTCCCAGATCGGCCAGGGTCTGTGTGGCAGCGCCGATGGTGACGAAGCTGTAGCCGGCGACCGTGCCTTCAGCGCAGTTGGTGATGCCGCCGATAGACAATTCGATTGCACCGGTGACGGGGCTGTAGGGTTCATCGCACCCGATGGCGGGAGGGGTTTGCCATGCCTGGCCGTCGATGTCGGTTTCAAGGGCTTCGGCGGCGCTGCCCGCGCCGATGCAGGGCGAGCCGGCGGCGAGGTGGGAGCTGCTGGCTAGTTGTGGATCGTTGGTGATGCAGCCGTCCACGCCGTGCTCCACGTCGGGCGAGCAAACGTTCGTCCATGCCTTCTCCCAGCCGCGGTAAATGTCGTTTCCTTCGGAGGGGCTATTGCAGGTGTTGTGCCAGACGATGGTGTTGAACAGATCGCACTCGTAGGTTCCGCCAGCACTGTATCCGGCATGGTTGGCCACCACGGTGCAGTTGCGCAGTTCCGAGTAGGTGGCCGCGCCTGCTCCGTCCTCGGACTCGTTGTGGACCATCACGCAGCCGATGGCGCTGCCCTGATGGAGCGCGGAACCATCGCTTGAGGAAACGTTGTTGTAGAATCCGCAATTGACGGCCGTGCCGCCGGACATGCCGCCGCCGGAAAAATCGGAATAGTTATCGCGCACAATGCAGTTGCGTACGATGGCGTCCGAAGCCGCGCAGTAGATCCCGGCACCTGAGTCCCAGGTATATCCGTTTTGAACAACAAAACCCTGCAGAACGCCACCACTGCCGATGATGACACAGGCATCGGAGTCATCGGCATCGATAATGGCGGAAGGAACCGCGTTGGTGCCCTTCACTACCACAGGGTTGTAGATGAAGACCGGGAACATTTCATAGTCATACGTTCCATCGGCCACAAGCACCCCGCCTCCGAGGATTTCCTGGGCTTCGATCCCTGCCTGGATGGTTTCCTTGGCGAGCGCCCAACTCGAGCCGTCGTTCGCGTCGTCGCCGGTGGTGGAAACGTGGATGGCGGTTGCCGCGGCATCGACGACCACGACCTTCTGGGTGATGGAAACACCGCCGGGGTGGCTTTCGTTGTAGGCCGTCAAGACCACGTCGTTGGTGCCGGGCGTGCTCCAGGAGGCTTCGAGCGCCCCGACGGGATTGGTGAACACCCCGACGTTTTCGATGGAAGCAACAACGAGGGCTGGAATGCCATCGACCAGGAAGAGGTAGTCGGCAACATAGCCGGTGGCAACCATGTCCGGGCCATCGATGGACAAAGCAAGCGGCCCGACAAGCGAACCGGGGCCATGGTTTTCATCGCACCCCATCGAGGGCGGGTTGAGCCAACTTTCGCCATCGATGTCGGTTTCGGTCATTTCAGGATCGTCGCCAAAGGCCAGGGCTGCCGGTCCGCCTCCTCCGCCCCCATCGGTCAGGTTGGTCGTTCCAGCGCCGATGCAGGGGGAGTTGGTGGAAATGTGCGAGTAGGAAACGAGAACCGGATTGTTGGTGATGTTACCGGTTTCGAAGGTGTCGAGTTCCGGCGAACAGCTGTAGTAGACGCTCCATCCGCCATAAACATCGGTGCCGCTGACATAGTTTTCTGAGGCCATGGGTGCCGGATCTTCGCTTGCGAACTCTGGCCCGCCTCCGCCTTCGCCTGACCCGGTCATGATATTGTGCCAGACAATGCAGTTGTACATTTCTGAACTATATACTCCGCCGCCGAGATCGGCGGTGTTGGCGGTGATGGTGCAGTTGTAGAGACTCCCGTAGTATGCGCCGCCGCCTTCCCCGCTGGTTTCGTTGCCGCTGATGGCGCAGGTGTATGCGGTGCTCTCGTAGAGGCCACCGCCTGCAGGCCACACTTCGCCGTCGGTGTCGCCGGTTGCGGAGTTTCCGATAACTGTGCAGTTGGTGGCGAATCCATAGCTCAGGCCGCCGCCGGTCATTGCTTCATTGCCTTCCACGCGGCATTCGACCAGAATCGAATTGTAGGCTCCGCCGCCGTTCATGGCCACATTGTCTTCGATGCTGCAGTCGATGGCGGTTCCATAGTAGAGGCCGCCGCCGTCCGTCCAGCCGTCCGGCTCGGCAAAGTGGCCGCGGATCACGCAGTTGGAGACGACTGGCAATGTGGAGTATTCACAAAAGATGCCGGCGCCTTCATAGTCACCCATGCCGTCAATATACCCATTTTGAACCGTTAGGTCAGCGAGGGTGGAGGCGACGTCGGCTAGATGGAAGCAGCGGTAGGTGCCGTCGCCATCGATGATTGCTACGGAAGGGCCGTTGATGCCACGTACCGTGATGGCCTCGGTTACTTCGATTTGATTGGTGAGGACATAGGTGCCATCCTCGACCCAGACGGTGTCGTTCGAGGCTGCGGCATCGATGGCCGCCTGGATGTCGCCGCCGAAGTCGGCAACGTATATATCAGCCGCATCTACGTGCAGGCAGAGGGTGATCATGGAGAGTAATGCAGTGATAATTGCTGAAGTTTTCATGGCATCTCCTTTATTGAACTTCTATTATCTATACTAAATCCGCATAACACTGGTTATTATATACGTGTATTTGGAATATGTACATAATATTCCTGTCCAGACGGCCTGTTTTTTTAGTCTGGCGGAGGGGAGAAGCGGCGCGTAAAGATGACTGCTGCTATATCATCATTTTACGAAGATCATCTAAACGGTGGGTGATCAGATAATCGTGGAAGATCTGGATGAGACCCTGGCGGGCGAGGGCGGATTTGTAGACTTTGGCAGTGTGGTCGGGCCCGAAGAGGGTGTAGGCGGTTTGGCGGATGATGCTGTTGGAGGGTTCAGGCGGTAGTTGGGTTAGGTCAATTTCTTGGTCTGTGGCGGCCTGAAATGGAATCAGGATATTGGTGATGATGGCGTTGGCGCGTGCCTGACCGACGAGGGCGGTTGGATTGCACTGGGTTTTCCAACTGATATGGGTGTTCCAATGGTTGGACCCGAATTCGGTAAGGCGTTTCCAGTCGTTGGAAATTTCCAATGTCTGGAAGGCGTAGTGGGCGGCGGCCATGAGTCGGCGGACGGGGTGGTTGGC